>JAHBVI010000035.1 GCA_019637635.1 Anaerolineae bacterium | reverse complement strand
CGACAACCGACACCGCCTATCCCGGCGCAGAGGTAATACCCATTAACGAGGGCCAACCCCAACCCCCTCAAGATCAGGTTACAGGAGAAGGGATGGCTCCCACGGCCACATCACCCGCTGGGGAAGTCACGGCCGTTGAACCCACACCGACACCCGAACCGCCACCAACCGATACTGCCAGCGGCGGTGCGCCGGAGTCAGCCCTGGCCGGGGTGGTGACCCAACACACCGTGCAGGAACGTGAATGGCTGCACCAGATCGCCCGTTGTTATGGCGCTTCTGCTTCTGAGATCGTTACGGCCAACAAGCTGCCTCATCCTGGCTGGATCATGGCCGGGGAGGTATGGCAAATTCCCAACGTGGGCAGTGTGGACACACCCATCGGCCCGCCTTGCCTCATTTATTATCACGTTAAAGCCGGCGATACACTGCTTTCCATTTCCCGTGCCTACAGCGTGCCCTTAGAAGTGCTGATGTTTGCCAACTACGGCTGTTATGGCTACAACGCCCATTATGATTATGTGCCCGGCGGCCCGCCTTATTATGGTTATGGCTATTTAGGTGGCTGTTATTACACCGGCTACCCCACCATTTACGTGGGGGATTTGCTGGTTATCCCGGTTACACCGGCAAATGCCGGGCTGCGGTAGATGGCTGAAGCTAAAATGGTTTCTTTATAGGGAAAAGACGGGGAACTCGCTGCTGGTAAGCCTGGTATTCAGCGCCATAACCGGCAGCGAGTTTTCTTTCTTCGTAGATGGAGCCAAGCCAGAAGTAGAGGGTCACGGCCGTATAAAACACCAGACTGCCCACTGTCATCACCGGGTTAAACCACAGCACCACCAGCGAAAAAAAGTAAAGCGGATGGCGCACCAGGGCATAGGGGCCGCTGGTGATAAATCCTGGCGTGGGCATCTGGCCGGCGCCCTTTCCCCGCACATACCAGAGCGCCTGCCGCACGCCCAAAAACTCCCACACATCCGTTAACCAGAGGGAATAGGCCAGCCCGGCCAACCCGATGAGTTGAAAGAGGTAGGCCAGGTAGAGATACGGCCGTGACCAACTCCACACCACCGTCTGCGGCAGCAGCACGGGAATCAGCAGGTAAAGGGGCAAAAACGTAACCAGGGCAAACAGGTTATACAACAGCCGGTACCAGCCGGCGTAAGCCGCTTCCCCAAACCGTCCCCGAAACAGCCGCTTCAAACCTACCGCCGCCGCCAACGAATGCAACACGGCCCAACTGATGAAGAGCAGGGCGAAGAGGAGGATGTTGAGGGTGAGCGAGTTGGTCATAATCGTAAATCGTGAACCGTAATCCGTGAGCCGTAAACCGATTACGGATTACGAATCACGGGTTACGGTTCACGGATTACCGCCACAACGCCGCCAATTTGCGATATTTGACCCATTCATAGTAGGCCATGTACAGGCTGAGGCGCAGGCCGTGTAAGCCGTCCCCGTAGCCGTGCAGGGTGACAAATCGCCAGTAAAAGTGGCGCAGCGGCTGCAAGATGTAGTTATGGGGTTTGGGGCGGATGCCATTCGCCTTGAGGATGGAAGCGTCATAGGCGGTGTACGCCTGCTGCTTGGCGCGGAAGTGGGACAGGTCGCGGTAGTTGTGGTGGATGAGCGGGTTTTGCAGATAGCCGATCTCGCCATCCACGACGGCGATTTCATGCACCGGGCGTTCATAGTGGACACGGCCGTGACGAAACAACCGCAACTGGTAATCAGGATACCAGCCCGCCCCCCGCGTCAGTTTGCCAAAAATGTAGTTGTGGCGGGGCACATACCAGCCGCACTCGGCGCGAGTGCCCATCACCTGCCGAATTTCGGCCGCCAGTTCTGGCGTTCCCCGCTCGTCAGCGTCCACGAAAAATATCCAGTCGGTGCGGACAGCCGCCAGCGCCGCATTGCGCTGCTGGGCGTAATTTTCAAACTTCGATTGGTGGATTTCCGCCCCCGCCGCCTGCGCCAACGGCACGGTCCCATCCTGGCTGAACGAATCAAACACCACCACCCGGTCTGCCCAGGACAGGCTCTCAATACAGGGCTGGATATGGGATTCTTCGTTAAAAGTGAGGATGACGGCGGTTAATTGGGGGGATTGAAGATTGGAGATTGAGAGATGAGGAGATTCAGAGATTGGCTTGGCACTTGACACTTGACACCTGACACTGAAACACTCAATCACCTAAACACGCAAACACTATTTCCCACCTGCCACTTGCAACCCCGCCGCCTGCCCTTCCACCGGTTGATGCCCATTTTGCCAGATAGCAACGATCTCTTCGTAAGCGCATTTGAGTTCGGGGTCGGTGGTGTGGGCCGCTTTGCGGCGCATGCCGCGAATAACCAGTTGGCGGGCGATGGCCAGTTTGACACGGCCGTGATGCTGTTCATATAACTGCGCCCGGCTGCGCCACAGATTCACCAGCGAACGCGCCGGTACCTGCCGGGTGCTTTCGCCGCCATAATGCACAATCTCGGCGGTGGGCACCGCATAAATTTTCCAGCCAGCGGCCTGCACCCGCCAGCTCCAGTCAATCTCTTCGCAGTACATATGGTAGGATTCGTCGAACCCTTTGGTGGCTTCGGCGACTTCGGCGCGCACCAGCATGGTGGCCCCCAGCGGGTGGTCAATGGCAAATGGTTTGCCGTTGCGTTGGAAGCGAGAACGGCGGTAACGGCCGTTCAGGCGCGTTTCGTACAAACGGGATGGCAATGGATACAGGTCGAAGAGTAATTGTCGCACACCGGGGAAGGTAAAGGCGCTGTGTTGGAAACGGCCGTCGCCATATACCAATCGCGCTCCGGCCATACCCCCATCCGGCCGTTCATCCAGACAGCGCACCAACTCTTTTAACGCGCCTGGATTTAACACTGTGTCAGGATTTAGCAGGAAGTAATAACGGGGTTGGCTGGCCGCCGCTGCCTGCATCCCCTGGTTATTGGCCGCGCCAAAACCCGGATTATGCTCATTTGCCAGCAAATGAATTTGGGGAAAGAGATCATCTAAGAGGGCTACCGTGCCATCGGTGGAGGCGTTGTCTACCACCCACACCTCACCTGATAGGCCAGACCGCTTAAACTCGGCGAAGACGGAACGTAAACATTTAATCAAATAATCGCGCACGTTCCAACTGACGATTATGACGGCTACATCCACCATATGTTGTGCTAAATTCCTACATCCGGTTCAGACATACCGGCCGCCGCTTATGTGGGCAGCGACCAAAAAATAGTTTAACGTGTCGCCATGTTACCGCCAAAGAAAAACAGGTTGGCTTAAGGCAAGGCTCATATCCCCCTTACGTGTTACACATGTGACAAAACTCAATATCGTTCAGGGCAGGTAATTGCTACAATGTATCCGGCGAAAAGTTCAACTTCTTCAAAGAAGTTGAACTTCTTACATGGAGGGTTTTATGAGCGAAAAAGCAATTGTGGCTGAGGGGTTGGCGTATGCCTATGGGGAGTTGCAGGCCGTAGACCATATTTCTTTTGAGGTGGAAGAGGGGGAGATTTTGGGCTTTTTGGGGCCAAACGGGGCGGGTAAATCTACCACGGTGAAGATGCTGACGGGACAGTTGCGGCCGCAAGACGGCCGTGCCACGCTGCTTGGTCTGGATGTGGCCCACAAAGCCAAAGCGGTGCAGGCGCAAATTGGCGTCTGTTTTGAACTGACCAACCTGTATGAGCAAATGAGCGCGCGCGAGAACTTGAACCTGTTTGCCCGGTTATTTGCCGTCAAAGATTTTGACGCCGACGGGGTGCTGCAACGGGTGGGGCTGGACGGCCGTGCCAATGACCGGGTGGAAACCTTCTCCAAAGGCATGAAGCAGCGGTTGATGGTGGCCCGCACCCTGGTCAACAAACCGCGCATCCTCTTTCTGGACGAACCAACCGAAGGGCTAGACCCCACCTCGGCGCAAAGCATCCGCAACATCATCCTGGAAGAGCGGGAACGCGGCGCGACCATTTTCCTGACCACACACGACATGGAAGAAGCCGACAAACTGTCTGACCGGGTAGCCTTCATCAACCAGGGAAAAATTGTGGCCCTGGATACACCCCACGCCCTGAAACAGCAATATGGCAAACGCGCCCTCAAAATCCAGGTGGCCGGGGAAAACGGCAATCTGGAAATCCGGGAAGTGGTGCTGGATGAAAACGAGACGCCCCAGGCCTTACAAGCCCTGTTCAGCCAGGAAAAGGTGATCACCGTTCACAGCGAGGAAGCCACCCTGGAAGATATTTTCCACAAGATTACCGGTCGTGGGTTGGTGTAGGCAGACGAGACCTGACAGGTTTTTTGGAACCTGTCAGGTCTGTTGGTGAAATGTGATGAACGCAAATTTAGTCAGCGCCATTGTCGTCAAAGATCTTTCGCTTTATTTCCGCAACCGTTTTTTTGCCTTTATCACCGTCTTGGGGCTGGTGTTTTATGCCATCATCTACTACATCATGCCGGCGACCGTAGATGAGACGGTGACAATTGGCGTGTATGCGCCGGCCATCCCGCCCGCTTTCCTGGGAGCGTTGGCCGAAGAGGGGGTGGTGCTGCAAACGGCCGTGACCGAAGACGCCCTGCTGCAAGCCATGGAGGACGGCGAATACAACATCGGCGTTGTCGTCTCCGATGACCTGCTCACCCGGCTCGCTGCTCAGGAACAGGATGACATCATCCTCTACTTCACCCCCGACTTCCCCCAGGAACTCCATGAAGCCTACGCCGTTCTCTTCCAGGAATTGGCCTACAACATGGCGGGCCGGCCGCTCACCCTGAACGTACGGCAAGAAATCCTGGGAACCGATATGGCCGGGCAGCAGATTGCCCTGCGCGACCAGCTCATACCGATGCTGGTGGTGGCTATATTGCTCATCGAAACCATGGGGCTGGCCGCTCTGATCAGTTCCGAAATTGAAGGGCAAACGATTCAGGCGCTCCTGGTGACGCCGCTGACCATTCCCGGCCTCTTTACCGGCAAGGGGATCATGGGCATTGGGCTGGCTTTTACGCAGGTGACGGTCCTCATGCTGGTCACGCGCAGCCTGGATCAGGGGCCACTCCTGCTCTTGTTTACCTTGCTGCTGGGGGCCATGCTCGTCACCGGTCTAGGTTTTCTGATTGCTTCAGTGGCCCGCGACCTGATGGGGGTGATGAGTTGGAGTATGTTAGCCATTATCACCCTGACCCTGCCGGCGTTCACCGCCATCGTGCCCGGCCTGGTCAGCGACTGGGTCAAATTGATTCCCTCCTATTACATTGTAGACACCCTTTACCGGGTGATGAATTTTGGCGCGGGCTGGGCCGATGTGGCCGCCAATCTATTGGCGCTGTTTGCTTTTGCGCTGTTCTTTTTTGCGCTGGGCATCCTGGCGCTGTGGAGGAAGTTCCGATGAGTGGGTTACGCCGTATTGCCATTTTGTTGCAGCGGGAATTGGTTCATGGCCCGCGCAATACCATCTTTCTGTTTGCCATCCTGGCCCCGTTTTTTATCACCGTCGTTATTTCGCTGTTGTTTGGTACGTTTTTTGTGGACAAACCCCGGCTGGGGATACGGGATGAAGGGGATTCGCAGGTGGTTGCCCTGGCGCAGGAGGTGGATTCGTTGGAGGTGAAGGAGTATGACACGGCCGTTGCTCTGGAAACGGCCGTAGCCAATGGCGCGGTAGACCTGGGCATCGTCCTGCCTGCCAATTTTGACGTCACCGTCCGCCGCGGCGAGGAAGCGGAAGTCACCGCTTACATCTGGGGTGAAAGCCTGTTGAAAAACCGCACCCTGCTGGGCATCATCCTGGTCTCCCTTATCCGCCAGATGGCCGGGCAGGAAGCGCCGGTCAACATCATCACCCGCACCCTGGGCGACGTGGCCGCCGTCCCCTGGCAAGACCGCGTATTCCCCCTGGTTATCCTGATGACCATTATCATCGGCGCCACCATGGTGCCGGCCACGTCCCTGGTCACAGAAAAGCAGAAACGCACTTTGAACGCCCTCAACGTGACGCCCACTACATTGGCGGAACTGTTTACGTCCAAAGCGTTGGTGGGCATGTTGCTGAGTGTGACAACGGCCGTTGCCGTCCTATTGTTGAATCGTGCTTTTGGCGGGCAGCCGATTTTGTTACTGTTTGTGTTGATTCTGGGGGCAATGGCCGCCTCTCTGTTTGGCATCCTCTTGGGCGCGTTTGTCAAGGACATCACTACGCTTTTTGCTGTCATCAAGGGCATTGGCATCCTGTTGTATGCGCCCGCTTTTGTCTACCTGTTTCCCTCCATCCCCCAATGGGTGGCCCAGATTTTCCCTACCTATTACATTGTGCAGCCGGTAATAGAAATTGTGCAGCAAGGGGCCAGCCTGCCTGACATTGCCCCCGAATTAGCCGTATTGAGCCTGATCATTCTGGCCGAAGTCGGGCTGATTGCCTACGTCATTCGCAACGCCTATCGCTACGAAATGGTTGTAGCCTGATGGTTGTCTGTGGCCGGTTTCCAACCGTGCCACAGACACCTTACAGTTCACTTATTTTCCCCGCCAATTTCTTCCCGAAACCTTTCCTGACAGCTTTTGGCAGAAAACCAACGTTATAGTCCGGGTTATTGAGATTGGGTGCGAACCCAATCTTTTTATGTGTAATTCAAGAGATTGGGAGACTGAGCGATTGGGAGATTGGTATGAATCTCTCAATCTCCCAATCTCCTAATCTCCCAAACAAGGAAGAAACTCTGTGATTGATAAATCTTCACGACTACCCGGCTTTTATAAGTTGTCGTTGGAAGAACGGATTGAGATGGTGGCCCAATGGGCTGATCTGACGGATGAGGACAAGGCGGTGCTGCACGGCCGTGGCCTGCCGCCCACCCAGGCCGACAAAATGATCGAAAACGCGCTGGGCACATTTGCTCTGCCGTTGGGGGTAGCGGCGAATTTTCTGATCAACGGCCGTGACTATCTCATCCCCATGGCCGTGGAAGAACCAAGCGTGTTAGCCGCCGTCAGCCATGCCGCCAAACTCATCCGCGAAGGCGGCGGTTTCCACACCGAGTCCTCCGACCCGATCATGATCGGCCAGATTCAACTGCTGGACATTCCTGACATGAACGTGGCCATGTCTGCTATTTCGGCCCACAAACACCGGCTCATGGAAGCGGCCAACGAGTGCAGCCAGAACATTGTCAAACGAGGCGGCGGGGCGCGAGACATTGAGATACGGCCATTTTGGGACACTCCCGTCGGCCCAATGCTCATCATCCACCTGCTCTATGACTGCCGCGATGCCATGGGGGCCAATGCCATCAACACGGCCGTCGAAGCGATAGCTCCCCTCGTCACCGAACTGACCGGCGGGCGTTCTAATCTGCGCATCCTGTCCAACCTCACCGACCGGCGCACCGCCACCGCCCGCTGCACCATCCCCGCTGATGCGTTAGCGCAGCGCACCACCTACTCCGGTTACGAAGTAGCCCAACTCATTGCCGAAGCCAACGCTTTTGCCGTGGTAGACCCCTACCGGGCGGCCACGCACAACAAGGGCATTATGAACGGCATTGACGCCGTGTGTATTGCCACCGGCAACGATTGGCGGGCGGTGGAAGCGGGGGCACATGCGTATGCAGCGCGTCACGGCCGTTACCAATCCCTCACCGACTGGCACGTTGCCGAAAACGGTGATCTCTACGGCGAAATTACGCTGCCCCTTTCCGTCGGCGTGGTGGGTGGGGCCACCAAAGTCCACCCCACCGCCCAGGTTGCCCTAAAGATTCTCAACGTGCAGTCCGCCGCCGAACTGGCCCAAGTAATCGCCTGTGTGGGTCTGGCCCAAAACCTGGCAGCCATTAAAGCACTGGCGACTGTAGGAATTCAGGAAGGGCATATGCGCATGCACGCCCGCCAGGTGGCGTTGGCGGCTGGAGCATTAGACGGACAGGTGCAGGCCATCGCCGACCAATTAGTAAAGGAACAAAACGTGCGCGTGGAACGCGCAAAGGAACTGTTATCGGTAATCGGTAATCGGTAATTGGTTGTTACGCCGATTACCGATTACCGTTCACCGATTACCGATTACGAGGAAACTATGACCCAAAACAACAAACTAATGAAACCAGACCGGCCCGTAGGCATTGTCGGTTATGGGGCGTATGTGCCCCGTTTCCGCATTCCGGCCAAAGAGATTTCGCAGATGTGGACGAATGGGGTGGGCGGCGTGCCCATTCAGGAAAAAGCCGTGAATGGCCTGGACGAGGATGTGGCTACCATGTCCGTGGAAGCGGCGCGCAACGCGCTGCTGCGCGGGCAGGTAGACCCGCAGGATATTCGCGCCGTCTGGGTGGGCAGCGAAAGCCACCCGTATGCAGTGAAACCGACCAGTACGATTGTGGCCGAGGCGATTGGCTCAGTGCCCAATACACTGGCGGCCGACTGGGAATTTGCCTGCAAAGCGGGCACGGAAGCGATGCAGGCCGGGATCGGCTTTGTGGGGTCGGGCATGGCCCGCTATGCCCTGACCATTGGCATGGACACGGCCCAGGGGCGACCGGGTGATGCACTGGAATACACGGCTGCAGCCGGCGGCGCGGCCATCTTGCTTGGCCCGGCCGACGAGGCGGTGGCGATTATTAACGCTTCCTACTCTTTCGTAACCGACACGCCGGATTTCTGGCGGCGGGCGCACGCTGAGTATCCCTCGCACGGTGACCGTTTTACGGGCGAACCGGCCTACTTCAAACACATTTTGGGTGCGGCCGAAGCGTTGATGAACGAGATGGGCACAACGGCGGCCGATTATGATTGGGCGGTGTTCCACCAGCCCAATGCCAAGTTCCCGGAACGGGTGGCTAAACAGTTGGGCTTTTCGATGGAGCAGATCAAACCCGGTTTGCTTAGCCCGCGCATTGGTAATACCTACTCCGGTTCTTCCATGATTGGGTTGACGGCGATTCTGGATGTGGCCGAACCGGGCGACCGGATTCTCATGATCAGCTACGGTTCTGGCTCTGGTTCGGATGCTTTTGACCTGACGGTGACGGACAAATTGCCGGAAGTGCGGGCCAACGCGCCCACCACGGAAGCATACATTGCCCGGCGTAAAGAAATCAATTACGCCACGTATACGCGGTATCGGGATAAATTGAAGATGTCGTAGGATGTAGCAAGTTGCAAGTGGCAGGTGGCAAGTACCTGCAACCTGCCACTTGCCACCTGCAACCTTTGGAAAACACATGACAAACGTTTCGATTATTGGAATTGGCTGCACGGCCGTAAACGAACATTGGGACACCTCCATCCGCCATCTGGCCTGGTATGCGATTGAGGCGGCGCTGGATGATGCCGATGTGAGCAAGGTGGACGCGCTCTATGTGGGCAATATGCTCGCCGGGCAGTTGAGCGCGCAAAACCATTTGGGGGCGCTGGTGGCCGACTTTGCCGGGCTGCGGGGGATTGAAGCCGTGACGGTGGAAGCGGCAGACGCTTCCGGCGGCGCGGCGCTGCGCCAGGCGGTGCTGGCGGTGCAAAGTGGTCTGGTGGAGATGGCGCTGGTGGTCGGCGTGGAGAAGATGACCGACCAGCCCGGTTCGCCCATTACGGCGGCGCTGGCTACCGGCCTGGATGCGGATTATGAGGCCATGCAAGGGCTGACGGCTGCCGGTGCGGGCGCGCTGCTGATGCGCCGCTACATGCACGAGTATGGCGTGAGTGTGCCCGATTTTGCCGGGTTCAGCGTGAATGCCCATGCCAATGGCGCGGACAACCCATTAGCCATGTTCCGCAACCGGCTGAAAGCGGAGGCATTTGCCAAAGCAGCACCGATAGCCACACCGGTGAGCCTTTTTGATGCGGCTCCGGCGGGGGATGGGGCGGCGGCGGTGATTGTGGTCAACAGCGAAAAAGCGATGGATATGTCGCCGCAACCAATTCGCATTTTGGGGTCGGCGCTGGCCACGGACACGCTGGCGCTGCATGACCGCAAGAACCCGCTCTGGCTGGGCGCGGCCGAACGCAGCACCCAAAAAGCGATGGCCATGGCCGGCGTGACGCCAGATGATATTGACCTTTTTGAACTGCATGATGCGTTTACGGTGCTGGCGGCGTTGTCGTTGGAGGCGGCGGGTTTTGCGGAACCGGGCGCGGGCTGGCAGTTGGCGCGGGATGGGCAGATTGGGCGGAACGGCCGTATCCCCATTAGCACGTTTGGCGGCCTGAAAGCGCGAGGCAATCCCGGTGGGGCGACGGGGATGTACCAGATTGTGGAAGTGGCGCGGCAGCTACGGGGGCAGGCGGAAGCGTGCCAGGTCGCCGACGCCAAAATTGGTATGGCTCAGAATTTGGGGGGTACGGGGGCTACGGCCGTGACGCATATATTGAGTGTTTAAGTGTCAAGTGTCATGTGTCAAGTGGCTTTTACGTGACACCTGACACTTAAACACTTGACACTTCAATTTCTGGCAGCTTTTGACAGCTATCCGGGCGACACTGGCAGTACATGATAGGGTTTCCGTAGATAATTACGAACAGGAAATTTTGGTTTTAATAACCCACTAGAACCGGAAATAAAAACCGGAGGATAAAAAAGATGGAAGTCTCACGTCATTGGCGTTTACAGGAACAGCGATATAAGCTCGTAGGGGAGACCTGCGATAGCTGCGGCGTTAAGTTATTCCCGCCGCGTGATGTTTGTTTGGAATGTGCAGCCCCGGCGAAGGAACTGTATACGTTTACCGGCCTGGGGGAAATCTATTCATACACGACGATTTATGATGCTCCGGCGGGTTTTGAGCAGCAAGCGCCCTACAGCGTGGCGCTGGTGAAACTGGAAGAAGGCCCCATTGTCACGGCGCAGCTAACCGACATGGATGAGGACGAAATGTACATCGGCATGCCGGTGGAAATGGTGACGCGCAAACTGCGCACCGATGGTGACGAAGGTATGATTGTCTACGGCTACAAATTCCGCCCCGTGCAATTTGAATTGGCTGTGCAATAGTCGCCTGGCAACAGAACGTTTTAATTAAAGCGCCGCTGCTCACGGAATTGGTGAGCAGCGGCTTTTTTGTGCCCACAGGGGGGGAACTTTTGCAGGCAGCCCGGCGTTTTCCAGGCATGGTATGGGTAAATAGCAAAGATCATGGTTGGAAATGGGGCACAGACAAGGGTGATTATGCGTCTAGTCCGCGTCATCCGCGTGAGTCTGCGTCCCATTGACGAGGAGAACGTCGAGATGGAAAAATCCCCCGAATCAGAGATTTACGATCTAAAATATGCTCGCTATAAACGTCGCCGGTTGATGTTTTTGTTGTTGTTGGGTGCAGCGACGCTGGTCTTTTTGTGCGCGGCTGTAAACTTCACATTTTTCGCTGCGGGTATTGCTCTGGGGCATGTCTGGCCCTTGTCGCCGCCGGGCAGCACGGCCGTACCGCACATGATCGCCTCCTACCACGTCAACCAGATTGCCCCACCACCCCCGGTTCAGAATGATTTTCTCTACCGGCAGTCGTTTGACGGCCGTACTTTGCCCGACTGGCACACCTTTAGCGATGGCTGGGACGTGCAAAACGGCGTCTATTACGGCACCAATACTCGCGCCGATGTGCGCTCCGCGGCGGTATACGGCCGTGGCTACCAATGGGCCGATTACCATTTGGAAGCCGACGTGACCGCCACGGGCACGGTGGCCCCTTCCAGCGCCGGGTTGCTCTTCCGCGCCCAGGAAAATGGGCACAGTGGGCAGTGCCTCCTGGGCACACGCGCCACCGGGCAGCGCCAATTAGAACTGCTCACACCGGAAGGCCAGTTGGTGTCCACCTCGTTCCATTTTGTTACCGGGGAAGCGTACCGGCTGCGGGCGACGGCCGTAGGCCCCACCCTCACCTGCGCCATCATTGGCTACCCAGACGCCCGCCTGACGGCGACCACCACTGTCCAACGTGGCACCGTTGGCCTGCAAAACCAGGGCATTACCGGGGCGTTTGATAATCTGTTGGTGAAAGTAGGAGATTGAGAGATTAGGAGACTTGACTTCCCAGTCTCTCAATCTCCCAATACAGCCTGCAACCATACGGCCGTAAGCCCGTATTGGTGGGCATAATCTAGGGAGACTAGAGATTTGAGATTGGAGATTGTGACCACATTCAATCTCTAATCCCCAATCTCCAATCTCAAAATAGGAGCATGTAACAATGAGTAACGAAGAAACCATCAAGATTGACGAAGATGAAGTCAAGGAAGAAAACGGCAACGAGAAAAATTCGTGGACAGAAGAATTTGTGGTCGCCGGTGAAGAATTGGTCGGCACCGTCAAAAAACTGGTCAAAGAATCATCCGTCCGCCACGTGGAAATCATCAACGAGAAGCACAACATCCACTTCAAAGTGCCTTTGCCGGTGGGCGTGGGTGGCATCGCCGTGTTAGGGCTTTTGGGCATGGGGTGGCTGGCAGTCGTCGCCCTCATTGCGGCGATGGTCACGGACTGCACCATTCGTGTGGTGCGCGTGGAACAGGCCCCCGCCGAAAAATCCCCCGAAGACACCGAAATCGCGGCTGCTTAGGATTGGCTATCAAATAAGTTGAACGAGACCTGACAGGTTCCAAAAACCTGTCAGGTCTTCGCTTTATATTGCCCGTATGAAATGGACGTCCCCATCCATTTCATGGGTGCGGTGGAAGCCGTTGGCTTCATAAAAGTAGACGGCGTCTGCCCAGGTAGCGGTGGTTTCTAATACCACCTGGTTATATCCTCTGTCTTTGGCCGCCTGTAACAAGACGTGAAGCAGGTTACGGCCGTAGCCCTTTCTCCTCTCCCCCCCATCCACCGACATGCGCACAATCCGCCCCGCGTTTTCGCCTTCCGGCAATAGCGCCCCCGTGCCTACCAGCCGCTCCCCTTCATAAACTACCAGGAATACGCCGTTGGCATAACTGGCGGCAATATCATCCAGATCAGTATTCAATGTTGGGTCCAGCCAGCCCCAATGCTCGACCAGCCCGGCCAAAATGAGAGCTTTGGCAGCGGGCTGGTCGGTGGGGTGGAACGGCCGTATTTCCATTAAGCCTGGTCTGAAGATGGTTACTCTTCTTTCAGGATAATCGTAAACAGGATAACCGGTAAATAAAGGGTGTACTCCGGTCGCAGTAGAACACTTTGAAACAAATCGGACACTTTCATTCGTTTAACTCCTTATTCTCTGGCGGAAATCAACTGTTCCAGCCGATCCACGTAACCGGCCAGGGTGCTGAAGGTGGTTTCTACGGCCGTTGGTTTTGTCATATCCACCCCGGCCAGTTGCAGTGCCTCCAACGGGTAGAGTGAACCGCCCGCTTTCAAAAACGCCAGATAATTTTCAGCCGCGCCCGGCTGGCCTGCCAGGATATTGCCCGCCAGGGCGTGCGCGGCGGAAATGCCGGTAGCGTATTGATACACATAAAAATTGCTGTACAGGTGCGTGTGGAACTCTGCCCAGGTAATGCCCACCCGTTCCCGATCCATCACCACTTCCGCGCCAAAACCCTCGGCGAACAGATTGGCCATCAGGTCAATAAGGCCATCGGCCGTCAATGCCTGGCCCCGTTCCACCCGCTCGTGGATTTCCAGTTCAAAGCGGGCCAGCGTGGGCATGATGAAAAAGTAGCGGTGGAAGTTGGCCATTGCCTCTTCGATGAGGGCGATCTGAAATTCCGGGTCTGGCTGGGTGGCCAACAGATGGGCGCGCACCAGGGCCTGGTTGAAGTTAGAAGCTACCTCGGCCACAAAGAGGCCATAGCGGGCATAGGCCATAATCGGTTGATTTTGCCAGGTGAAGTAAGAGTGCAGCGAATGGCCCAGTTCGTGGGCCAGGGTGCTGAGGCCAAACAGGTCATCGCTGTAGCTCATCATGATAAACGGCCGTGTGCCCGGCGACCCCGACGAGAAAGCACCCATGCGTTTGCCCTGGTTGGGGTATACGTCCACCCATCGTTCTTCCAGGCAGCCGCGCCGCAGCACGGAAACGTACTCGTCCCCCAACGGCTGCATCCCGGCGGCAATCCAGTGGACGGCCGTCTCATACGGCACTACCGGCGATTGGCGAGACAGCGGCGCTTTCACGTCATAAGGATGTAGCGCATCCACACCCATGGCCTGGCGGCGAATGGCCCAATACCGATGCCACGTCGGCAGGTTGGCTTTGAAGGTGTCAATGAGATTATGAAAGACGGCCGGGGGAATAAAGGTATTGCTCAAGGCGGCGTCCAGCGAATTTTCATACCGGCGAGCGCGGGCAAAAAAGACATCGCGTTTGACACCGCCCGCCATCGCATTGGCCATCGTATTTTTGAAAGTGAGGTGGGCGTCGGCGTAATTTTCCCAGGCAGTCCGCCGGACTTCGCGGTCAGGATGGGTGGTCAGGCTGCCAATGCTGCCCTGGGTGATGTCGTAGCTCTCGCCCTGGCTGTCGGTGGCGGGGGCAAATTTCAGGTCGGCGTTCGCCAATACGCTGTGGGTGCTGTTGGCCGTGCCCAGTGGGTCTTGCACCTGGCCCAAGAGCTGCTCTACCTCGGCGGAACGCACGTGTGCCTGCCGCTTCTCCAGTCGATCCAGGTAATGGGCGTACACGGCCAGCCGTTCTTCGGTCGCCAGCCATTGGCGCAAGGTGTCGAAGCCAATTTGCAGCAGTTCCGGCTCGGCGAAGGCGACGGCGGCGGTGGCGTGGCTAAGCAAACCCCGCGCCTGATCCTGGCGGGCTGCCCATTCCTGATTGTTGGTGTCTACGCTGTAGTTGAGTCCGGCGTAGTTGAAGATGTGGCTCAGGCGGCGCTGCATCAGTTCCAGCCCGGCCATGAAGTCGGCCAGAGTAGCCGGGGATTCGTGGAGACGGCCGTGATATTTCCCTAACTCTTCTAACTGTGCCTCCACTTCCGCCATAGCGGCTTCCCAATCCACTACCGAAGTAAAAATAGAATCTGTGTCCCAGGTGTATTGCACCGGAATTTCGCTGCGTAATCTGGTAACTTGTGCCATAGCTGTCTCCTCTGGAAATTATGAATTATGAATTTTCATTTAGCTGCGGATTGTATCCCCGTATCTATCCCAGGTACAAAGATTGAGAATTTGGAGCAGGTGTAATAAAATAGGTGCAAATCCATCGGCAGTAGAGAAAACCATATGAAATCATCCTCCGGCAGCAAACGATATTATCTCAGTGATCTGTTGTCGCTGGACAGCTACGGCATCCCCGCTGACCAGGTACAGGTGGCGATCAATCATTCATTGATGAAGTATCTGCCATTTATGTATGGTGTGGTCGGCTTTTTCTTTGTGGCGTATGCTGGGCTGCAATTGACGGTGCTGCGCGAAAATCAGGCCGGGTTGATGGCCGCTGTTGCTTTGGGCAGCGCCGCTTTGATGTTTGCCATTGCCTACATTCTGCGGCAAGGTGGCCTGCCCGATACGTGGGCGGAGCCGCTGACGGCGTTTGGGGCGGCGTTGGTGTTGGCGAGCATTGTGCTGCGGGCGCAGCTGACCATGAATCCCAACCAGGCGGCTAATCTGGCGCTTTTTTTGTTTGCCATTGCCATCATCTTCATCTCGCCGTTTTGGTACGGATTGTTTGCGCTGCTGACGTTGGCGGCGTTGGTGTTGGCAATTTACACCTTTCCCCCTTCGGCGGATTGGCCCTATTTTGTGGTGGTGACGCTGGCGGCCATGGCTACTGGCCTGCTGGCGCACGTGGTACGGGTGCGGGCTTACCGGCATACGGTCATTTTGCGGATTGTGGAGCGGGACCAACGGCAGGCGCTGCAAATGTTGACGCTGCAATTGCACACGGCCGTTGCCGTCGGCCAGCGCATCACCTCCATTTTAGATCAGGAAGCCCTTTTGCCCCAGGTGGCGGAACTTATCCGGCAGCAGTACCAGGTGTGTTACGTGGGGCTGCTGCTGCCGGATGAAAAGGGGGAGGGGCTGACGGCCGTAGCCCAATCTGGCGCCAACATGGATGCCCAAACCGCCCCCATGAAGGTGGGGCCAGGTGGTCTGGCTGGTTGGGTGATGCAGCACGGCCGTGCCCTGCGCATAGACAATGTGTTACAAGACCATCGTTTCAAACCTGAAGAAGCCACCCCGCGCACCCAATCCCAACTGCTGCTGCCTTTGAAAATTGGCGACCAGATGTGGGGCGTGTTGGATTTGCAAAGTAACCGTTCGGCCGCTTTTGCCGAGGAGGAAATTCCCGCGTACCAACTGCTGGCCGATCAGGTGGTCATTGCTCTGGAAAATGCGCGATTGTATGGCGAAGTGAAGCAGTTTAACCAGGAGTTGGAACAAAAAGTGGCGGCGCGCACCCAGGATTTGCAGGCGGCCTATGCCCGGTTGGAACGGCTGGACAAAACAAAAGCAGACTTCATCACCATCGCTTCCCACGAATTGCGCACACCGCTGACGATAGTGAACTTCAACAGCCAGATGATCCTGGAAGAGGCGCGCAGCGAGCAGCACGGCAACTATTTGAAGTGGGCGGAGGGCATTTACCGGGGGGTGCAGCGTATGGAAGAGGTGGTGGAGAACATCCTGGATGTGGCCAAGATTGATAGCCGCTCGCTCGATTTGTTCATGTCGCCACTGAATATGCGTTTTCTGGTGCAGCAAGTGGTACGCCGTCTGGAGCGGGAGTGGGCCGGCCGCCAGTTGGTGATTACGGTGGGCGAGATGCCCGGCCTGCCAGATGTGGAGGCGGATGCGGAAGCGATGGAGAAGTTATTCACGCATTTGTTGATGAATGCGGTGAAATATACGCCGGATGGGGGATTTATTCGGGTAGACGGCCGTGCCTACACATCTTCCGGCAATGGCGCTTCCGGCAATGGCCATGGCGATGTGACCGGCGTGGAAATCATCGTCTCGGACACCGGTATTGGCATTGCCCCAGAAGTGCAGGAACTGGTGTTTGAGAAATTTTTCCAGACGGGTAAAGTCAATCAACATTCATCGGGCAAAACGTCATTTAAGGGGGGTGGTTCGGGCATTGGGTTGGCGATTGCCCGGGGGATTGTGGAAGCGCATAACGGCCGTATCTGGGTAGAAAGCGCCGGTTATGACGAAACCGAATGTCCCGGCAGCGCCTTTCACGTTGTCCTGCCCCTCCGCCAATCTCCCCCGCCCGAAACCGGCGAATTACCTCTACCAGAACCACAAATGGCGCAACTTAGTGGGTAATCCCTGGTTGATACCAGATTCAAGTTTTGTTCAGCGTTTCAGGCATACACGGCCGTAAAAAACGAACGCTCTATCTGAAACATGGGAGATTGGAGATTAGAGATTAGAGATTGGGAGATTTGTCATTATTTCCCAGCCACCAGCCACATTCTTTTCAAGAACGTGACGGAAGTGATTCTGGGGGTAGCTGCACCACTTCTAGCCAATACTTGCCAATTTCCTCTACTACCTCAACTAAACTGCTAAAGCTCACAGATTTGGTGACAAAAGAATTAGCGCCCAGGTCATAACTTTGTTGAATGTCCTCTTCTAATTCGGATGTGGTGAGGATGACGGTAGGAATGCGGCGCAATAAAGGGTCTGACTTAATCTCGCGCAGCGCATCCAGCCCAGACATACGCGGCATGTTCAGGTCGAGCAGAATAAGGCCGGGCAGCGGCTTGTTTTTGAATGATTCATATAAACCATGCCGGTGTAAGTAATCCATCACAGCCATCCCGTCGGAGACGGTGTGAACTTCGTGTTCCATGTTTATGTGTGCCAGCGCTTCTTGCGCCAGCAGGCAATCGTCGGAATCGTCATCAGCCATCAATATGATGATAGGTTTGCGCGAATTTGCCAAAATCATCTCCTGCTGCCTGACCACTGGCGATGATGGGTAAATGGTTGTAAGCGGCGGCAACTCGTTTGTTAGTATAGCAATTATAGCCCGACCATCAAGCCTCTATCGCTATAAACCGTTTTGTGTATAATTTAGACTACGGGTGGCAGTAGCCACCGTGCGAATTTAGCCCCAGCTTGAGAGAAAGAGGTTTTTCATGTCGGACAACGCAAACAGGTCAGGCCAGCCCCCGGAACTGATGCGTGTATTGATTGCCGATGACGTGATGGAGACGCGCCGCAGCACCCGGCTGATGATGACGCTGGTGCCGGAAGCGCGGGTGGTAGCCGTGGCCGAAAACGGCCGTCAAGCTCTGGAAATGGTGCGCCAACACCGCCCCCACGTGGTGCTGATGGATTTGAACATGCCGGAAATGGATGGGCTGCATGCGGTCAGACTCATTCGCCAGCACCGGCCCAACATTGTGTGCATCATCCTTTCTGCCGAACGCAGCCAGGAAACGGTGGATGAGGCCATGAAATTGGGCGTCCACGACTATCTGATCAAACCATTCACTTCGGATCAACTGCTGGCCGTCATGCAGCGTGTCCGTGAACAAGTCTTTGGCAGCCAGTGGACTGAGCTGCAAACTCGCAAGCGGAAGCAAGAACGGGAAGGGGAGCTAAAACAGTTAGCTGAAGAATTTATGCGCACCCGGCGCACCGATGCCAGAGCGATGGCTGTTTTTGAAGAGTTGGCTAATACGCCGAATTGTGACATCCGCTACCTGCGCGCCCTGGCTATCATTTACGTCTTTCGCCAGCAGTGGAAACGGCTGCGACTGCTGGCGGGATACCTGGAGAAGAAAGCGCAGGAGTTGGTGGTGGAAGAGTGAGCGGTTATCCGTAATGCGTAATCCGTAATCCGTCGTCCGATTACGGTTCACGGATTACGGTTTCACGACCAGCGACAGGTAAACGCGGTAAAGGGGTGAGCCGACGATGTGGGGGGCGGTGAAGACGGCCCGGCCCAGGGTGTTGGCGGCGGTGAGGGTGACGGTGTACGTGCCTGCAGCTGTGTATGTGTAGGTGGGGTTCACGGCCGTACTCGTCCCTATCCCATCGCCAAAATCCCACACAAAGGTAGTGGCTCCCACAGATAGATTGGTAAACGCAGATAACTCCCCGAACCGCACCGGTGAATTGCTGCTGAAACCGGCGGCCAATGGCGGCATGGTGAACTGGGCTATAACCGGATCATGGTCGCTGGCCTGTTCATTCAGGCGGAATTCGCTGTTTACATGCACAATGTCGGCGGCTACGGCCGTGTGCGCTGCCAACCCCTCGCTAACCAAAATATGATCTAGCACCTGGGCGTTCCCCTGGAAAATATAGGTATACCGCTCCGCTTCCGGCAGCCAGGTGATCAAATTAGTCAGGCCACCCCCTTCCAGCGCCAATAGCGGCGGTGAAAAGTGGAAGTCGTTCAGGTCGCCCAGGACCACCACGTGTGCCTGCTCGTCCAGGTTAACAATCTGCTGCACAAAATCCGCCACCACCTGCGCCTGCGCCCGCCGTTTGCTTTCTGAAACCAGCAGTGGCGGCTGGTAACGGCCGAACAACGGCCCATCCCCCCCTTTAGAATTGAAATGGTTGGCGATCAAAATCAACTTGTAACCGTTAAAAAGGAACTCGCCTGCCAGTGGTTTGCGGCTGTTGTTAAAGGCGGGATGCTGCGGCGCAATACGCCCCGGACTGTAGCTCAATTCCACGCCCTGAGCGCCCAATAAGACGGTGGTGGGTGTTACGGCCGTGCCCCCTGACCTGTCCACAAACGTCACCCGCCCCGGTTGGAAGATGAACCCCACCCGGATATTGCCGCCCAATTGCCCACCATCCTGGTTATCCTCCGGCGCAATATCGCGGAAGTCATACAGCGGCCCGCCGGCGTCTACAATCGCGCCCAAAAGCATCTGGTAGGTGGCGCTGGCGTCTACCACGCCATTGTCCGCCGGGCCGTTGTTGTCCTGAATCTCCACCAGCGCCAGGATGTCCGGCGCGCCCAGATTGTCCACGATGATGGCTGCCAGCGCCTCCACACGGGCCGGGTCGCTCTCGGCGCTGAGGTTTTCCACATTAAAGGTGGCGATGGTCAGCCGGTCGGCATCGCTGTTCAGTGTGGTGATTTCCGCAGTCAGGCCACCGGGTGTGACCGGCGGCAGCGGGTTCACATTGAGCAGTTTGAAGTTGCCAAAGCTGTAATCCAATACGCCGGTAATGGGCGCGGTAAAGGCATCACCTATCTGGTAATTGGCCGACGAAGGCATCAGGGTATCGTCAATGAAAATGCGCTCCGGGTTAAAATCGTTGGCGCGGACGACCAGCGCCCCGCGTGGGCTGAACAATCCGCCATGTGCGCCGCCATCGCCGACCACAATAACCTCGTTAAAGAAGGTAGTCCCCACCACCACCGTGCCGTTTACCTGCACCAGCATTCCTTCCAGGCTTTCGTAGAAATCAAGGCCATCTTCGGCCGGGTCAAACAGGGGCGTCTGGTTCACATCGCCGTTGCTATCGTTGTCAATGATCTGCGACGGAGGAATACGGCCGTTTACCCCCACAATGACCGGCGCGGGCAATGGGTGGCCGGCCGCTAGTACCTCAATGTTCACATTCCGCAGTTGGGTGTTGGACAGATTGCCGGAGCCGAGGCCATCGCTGGTGAACTCGTCTACCAGGCCGGTGACGGAGATGAGATCACCGACGCTGACGGATGGCGTATTGGCCGTATAAACAAAAATGCCTTCGGAGGTGGCCTCGTCGTCGTCTGGCTGCGGCTCTTGCAAGAAGAAGCCATTGCCGGACACGGCCGTGACTACCCCCTGCACCCCCGTCACCACCTCACCCGCCAGCAGCGAACTGTGCCACGCCCCCTGAATGTGGTGAATGGCCACCGGCCCGCTGATGACCAGGGTATAGGCGGGAGGACCAAGGGTGGGCGTCACAAAATTGGCGGCGGTGATGGCGTAGTGGTGGTTTTCAATGACGGCCGTATCCAGCGGCGCATTTACGGCAAAACGAACGGTGGCGCTGCTCTGGTGGGGCAGGGACGGCCGTGTCCAGGAGACCACCCCACTTGTATAACTGCCACCGTCGAGCGCGTAGGCAAAATCGGCCAGCGCGGGCACAGCATCGGTGATGACCACATTGGTCAGGGTGTAACCCAGGTTATTAAAAATGGTCAGCGTATAGGTGAATAACTGACCTGGCCCCACCAATACCGGCGCGGCTTTGCTCAGGCTGGGCGCATTTGCCACAAATTGCACATCGGCCGGGCGGCGTGGTTTGATCTCGTAATCGTCCTGGTATTGGGTGCTGAAACCGGCGACAACGGCCGTCATGCCATTGCGCAGCCCACCGCCACACACATCAATGCCCGTGTCCACATCCACATAAACATACGCCGTCCCTGTGCCATCATCCAGATAAAACTGCGTAGGGCAGTACAGGCCAGACACGGTGCCGCTGATTACCGCCAGCCAGCCTTCGCTGCTGCCATCGGCAATTTGCCCGGTGCTGACGGGCAGCGGCGGCACTTCCGGTCCCGGCCCCAGATGGGCAAAATAGTGAACGGGCGCGTTGAGCTGCTCTTCGTTTTGAAAACTGCCGCGTGTAGCCACCAGCCGCACCATGTCCCCTAATTGCAGCACGGGCGACGGCGCGTAAAAGACGCCAATGCCGCCGCTGTCATCTTGCACCCCCCAGCCATTGACATTGTATGTGCCCGGTTCGTAAATAACGCGCCCTTCAATGGCAAACAGGTCGCCATTATTTCCGGCGCGGGCTGTGGCAATGGGGACGAGGGGGTAGATGGTGGTGGCGTGTACGGCCGTGTTGTCAACCGGGTTGCCATCACCGTCAGGCGAGGCCACGGTAACGCTGTTTGTGAGGATACTGGTCACGGTAATGGTAGGGGCTACGGCCGTGACCAGGGTAAAGCTATAACTGCTGCCCGCGCTCACAGTGCCGGCCAACCAGACGAGCGACCCTGTGGCGCAGGTGGGGCAGGGCAGGCCGCTGGTATCGCTGATGTAGGTCAGGCCGGTGGGTAAAGTGTCGGTAATCAGTACGGCCGTTGCCGTCGTTGACCCACTGTTGCCATAGTGGATGGTGTAGGTCATGGTATTGCCCGGAAAAGCCAGCGGCGGGCCACTTTTGCTGACGGTAAGATCGGGCGGGCAACCATTGACCATGCCCGGTGTGGGGGGAAGCTGGACGTAGGTGATGGTGTTGCGCGGGCCACCCGCACCATTGGGGCAGCGTTGGTTGGCGTGGGCCGTGCCGTTGCCGCCGCCATTTTCGTTCACCTGTGGCTGACCGGGGTTGAGCAGTATGAGCAGCCCCGGATCATCGGGGTCGTCGGTGTCATAAACGAGGGCGTCAATCAGGTTGGTGGTGGTTACGGCCGTGCCGCTGGGGAAGTTGCTGCCGTCTGCTAGATAAAGGGCGATGGCGTCCGGGCCGTTTTGCAGGGTGTTGCCGTTGAAGATGATGTCTACGCCGGGTACGGCCGTGTTGCCAATGACAAAGTACCCGTTGGCATCGGTACTGTACCCATCCAGGTCAATGCCAGAGGTAAAAGGGGACAGGTTGTAGCTGAGATCGTTGCTGCCATTGAAGGCCACCAGCACCAGGCCATCCAGTGGAGTATTGCCCACACCGCCATCATACAATTCAATAAATTCACCGGCATCGGTACCCACCTGGTCAGCGTCGAGTTCATTGATGAGGATGGTGACTCCATTGGGTAAGCGGGAAATGGGGGGAGATGTAAATTGGGCGTGGAGAGGGGGGATCAGTACGGCCGTTTCTCCCAAATTTAACACCAGCGTCACCATCCCCAACCCCAGGCCCAACGCCCAAATAAAAGCAACTAGCCGCCGATAAACGCGCCAGATGTGCACCATCTTGCCCTCCCACTGCGTTCGTCGTAACCGCTTCAGCGAGTTCCGGCTAAAGCCGTTACGATGAACCCGATACGAACCACTTAACAGTGGTTCGCGGCCGTAAAAGATACTTTTTTGATTGATTAACTACAATGTGGCAACCAGTACGATGCGCCAATGTTATCAGCCCGGACGGATACAAGCAAGCCTCAATACAGCGTTGCAGCAATTCTTAATTTCCGAGAGCCGGCGATTAAAATCGCGCCTACAGAAAGCAAAGCCCACCCTTCACCAGGTTCAGGGCAGGCACTTCGTGGGCTGGGCGCCAGTCGGCGAAGGCCGACTTTGCCTCTTGTTGGTGCAGATTTATCTGCCGCCGCCAGCCACATTGAGAATTGCTGGCAGCGTTAAAAAAGTATTCTTAACTTTTTGCCTGCCACTGTCATTCCGAGCGAAGTCTGCGAAGCGAGGAATCTTTCACCTTGAACAGTATGGCAGGTTCCTCTTTATCCCGTTTTGTAAAATATATATATTGTTGTAATATGCTGCCATTCTAAATGAGATAACTGTTGTTCAAATCTGGCTAATAAAATGAAGGGTATTGTTTCAAATTGTAAAGGGTTTCAGTGGGATGACGGAAACTCAGACAAAAATTGGTACTCACATCAGGTTACAAATAGAGAGTGTGAAGAACTGTTTTTCAACCGCCCTTTCATTGTCAGATCCGATTCAGCACATGCTCAGAGTGAGGAACGATATTATGGTTTGGGGAGGACAGACAGGGATCGTTGGCTTTTTGTCGCTTTCACAGTGAGGGGAGATTTAGTACGAGTAATCTCGGCGCGTGATATGAACCGGCGAGAAACGAGGATTTATGCCGAAAAAATTAAACGCCATACCGCCTTTTGAGAGTGAAGACGATGAGCGGGCTTTTTGGGCCACCCACGATTCGACGGAGTTTATCAATTGGGAAGATGCCGAAGAAACGGTATTCCCAAAGCTGAAACCGTCTACCCGGACAATTTCGTTGCGTCTGCCCGAGTTCATGCTTGACGAACTGCGCCTTATTGCCAATAAACGTGACGTGCCCTACCAATCGCTCATTAAGATGTTTTTGCAAGAGCGCATTGATGAGGAATTGCGCCGTTCTGTAGCCGGTAGTGTTGACAAGGTCTTGGAATAAATTCCGGGTTTATCGTTCGGGGGGAAACATATCCAGCACGGTGAAATCTACCCAATAGAGACCGGCCAGATTGGGCACGGCCGTGACCAACTGCTCCCCTATCGCCTGCGGTGGATTCTCAAATTCCTGCCACCACTTCCGGTCAGATTGGTAGCCATATTGGAACCCTACCGGTGACGGCGCAAATATCTCCCCCCAGGTAGTGAATTCGGCCACCATCTCCTCCAGTGAAGTAAATCCCTGGCTGTCATCAATAAAAAAGAGGCCGTCCCGGTAAGTAGGTGGCATATACTCCGGCAGCCAATGTTTGAGAAAGATGTGATACTGTTCCCCATGTGAACGGGCTGCCGCCACCCACTGCTGCGCCACCTCATCCGTGACCGGCGTGCCCTCGGCCGTAGCCACCGAACCGTACCATTCCACATCTATGCCCACGCCCACCACGCTGGGATGACGGCCGTATCGCTCCAACAAAATGTGGATCAATGTCTCCACATCGGCATAACCCGGCTCCACTTGCAGCCACACCTGCCCACCCATCTCATCAAACAGCGTCAGCACCGCCTCATTTTTATCCTCCGAGGTAAAGTAAATATACCGTTCATCCGTCTGACCGGGGAAGTTGAGCGCCGTGCCCTGGCCGCCCACCGTGCCCACAATCCACACCGCCTGCGGTACCGCGCCGGGAAAATAACCGGCCATCTGCTGCGCTGCCCCGGCCCAATAATCCGGGCCAGGGTCATACCAGGGGCCATAGCGGGAGTAACGCATCCCCGCCCCCAACGGCGGCGGCGTTGGCGTCGGCGGCAGAGACGTGGCCATCGGTTCGGCCGTAGACGGTGGTGTGGGCGTAGCTGCCGGTTGCTGGCAACTCACGGCCGTGCCCACGATGAGGATCAGGAGGAGTAGGATTTTGTTCATAGTCGTCGGGATATCGGTAATCGGCGATCGGTTATCGGACTTCGGATTACGTTTCACGTTTCACGTTTCAATTGCTCAATCAACACACGCCGGGCAACGGCCGTTGCCGCCCCCACCTGCTCCATGCCCAACAACACCGCGCCAATGACCGGCGGCGCCGTAAGATGTACCAGCCGCGCCTGCGGGGCCAGGGCGTGGATCGTCTCGGCCATCGTTTCCTGGATTAGCGGGCTGCCCTTGTAAAAACTACCCGCCAGCACCACGTCAAACTCCAGGTCGGCAATTTCCACCTGGCGGATGATGCCGCAGGCCAGGTCGCCCAGACTATGCCCGGCCCAACGCACCAGTTCCAGCGCCACCGCATCACCCTGGGCGGCGGTGGCAAATACAACCGGCGCTTTTTCGGCGTGGATGTGGTAACGGTCGCGCATCAGCCCGGCTAATAAATCGGGCACATCGGCGGCGCCAACGGCCGTGCAAAACGCATCCCCTAGCGCCGTTTCCGGCCCCCGCCGGCTCCAGGCGCGGGAAACCGCTTGCAGGGCAAACAGCACCAATTCGCCCGCTCCGGCATATTCTCCAAAGCGGCTGGATCCGGTCATGCGGCCCATCTGCCCCTGGGGATTGCGCCCGGTGGCGTTACAACTGGTGCCTGCGCCCACCACCACCCCCCAACCGGCATCCGTCCCCGCAGGCAGCCCCAGAAAAGCGTCATTCACCAGGGCAAAGGGCACACCCGGTAATAGCTGCCCAATAATCGCTTCATGGCGTGGGCGGTCTTCCGGCCAATCATAGCCCGCCAGCCCCAGCCCCGCACCGGAAATTTGAGCGCGGCTGATGCCGGCCTGGGACGTGGCCTGGCCGATGATCTCATCCAGCACCGCCCGCATCCCGTCCCAACCGACCACTTCCCAGTTGCCGGGGCCACTCTCGCCAAAACCGCGGACACGGCCGTGCCCATCTGCAATCAACGCATGGCTCTTGGTGGCCCCGGTGTCTATGCCTAAAAAGTATTGTGTCATAGTGTGAAAAGGAGATGGGGAGATTGAGTAGATACAAAATCCCCTGTAACCTGTCATTCCGAACGGAGTCTTCGGAGTGAGGAATCCCTCAGGATTGTGCCGTAGGTATTCCTCGGAGGACCTCGGAATGACATTTTTCTCAGAAATTGGATCTGCTGAGATTAATTTCCCAATCTCATAATCTCTCGTATCTCCCGCCAGCCAATCACCCGCACGCCGGATTGCACTACTGTCTGCCGCCAGGCTTCGTTGATAAACAGGTGGTAATCGGCTACCCGCGCCTGCCAGTCGGGCGCCATGGCCCGCAGTTCGGGTGTATCCTGCGCCGGATGGATGAGGAAGTAGTGGAGGCCGGGTGGCAGGTTGGTGAGCCATTGCCGGGCTACGTCCAGCCGGTGTTCGTGTGAATCCAGCGGCATCATAAAGATGCTGTCCATCAAGGGAAAACCGCCCGCTTCCAGGTTTTGTGACCAGTTGGCGAAGGCGACGGCCGTGACCTCATCCATCCCCCACGCCTGCAAATCACTGGCCTGCCAGCGGACTGCCAGCGCCGGGATGTGATGACGCTGCGCCAACTCAATGTACAGCGGCATGAATTGGGGGTGGAAGATGCTGCCCATGTGTGAATCCAGATGGGTGACGTCAATCCCGGCAGCCAGGGCGCGTTGCAGTTGGGCTTCCATTTCGGCCAGGACGGCGGCGGCACGGCCGTGCGCCTGCACCGGCGCCGTCTGCCGGGGAAAGTAGCCTTCGGCGTCGAGCAAACCGGAGGTTTCGTCGCGGGTGGAAATGGGGCCCCAGCGATACCCTTCCCACTCGCTGGTCAACGTCACGTGGACGCCCAGGTCCAGGTTGGGGTGGGTGGCCTGGAGGGTGCGGTAGCGTACGGCCGTAGCCGGAAACCAGGGGCACGGTACCATTACCGCCGCCGATGAGACGACGCCAAATTGCACGATCTCCGCATACGCCGCCAGCCCGGCCTGGCACATGCCAATGTCATCCGCGTGCAAAATCACCGCCCGATCATCGTCGCTAAAACCAAGTTTTTTTAGATAGGGATTAGGGTTCATCTTTCCTCTGATTCTGATGGGTTCGCCGTGACGGCTTATGAAAGTTAACCAAATAGGCCGGTAAGCCGGTAAGTAATCTGCATCTGGCGAATAAATTCGCGGCTACACAAGGCAAAGACCGCCTTCGCGGTCTGGTAGCCAGCCGACGAAGGTCAGCTTTGCTCACTGTAGCCGCGGTTTCAACCGCCGGGTTTATTACCAAAAGAACCCGTTAAAGCGGTTACTACAAACCTTAGCGCCAAAATTGGGGCAAATAGGCCTTGTGTGTAAGCAATAAATCATCCAGTACCGCCGGTACCTGATCGGCGGCGGGGCCGAGGGGGTGGGCCAGCAATGCCTGGTAGGCCGCGTTCCGGTCGCCGTGTACGGCCGCTTCCACCGTCAGCAGTTCATACTGTTTCACCGCACTGAGCAGGCCAAAACAGACCGGCGGCAGTGGTTCGGCGGGGAGGGGTGAAATCCCATTTCGGCCAACGATACAGGGCATTTCCAGCACCCAATCGGCCGGCCAGCCGGGTACCGCGCCGCGATGGGGCACATTGACCACGTGCGTCTCCTGCAAATCGTTGTAATGGGCAGCGAGAAGCTGCGTGGCCACGGTGGAGTAATACGCCCCGCCTCGCTCCATCAGACCCTCCGGCGGTGTGGCCCGGTCTGGTTCGGCATATTGGGCAAACAACTTTTCCTCAATGGCTATCACCGCCTCGGCGCGCGACGGCGGCCATTTTTCCTGCTCCGCCAGCTTCTTGCCGGTGTAGTAGAAGTATTGCAGGTAATAGTTGGGGATCATTTGCAGCGATTCCACCAGTTCTGGCGACCAGGCCGGGTGTTCGTCGGTGCGCAACTGCTTCAACGTCATTTCGATGATACGCGGCCAGACGTCTTCGCCGTCAATGGTGAAGCCGCGATGCCAGGTCAGGTGGTTCAGCCCCAACGTGTTCAGCCGGGTGCGGTCTGGGGTGATGGGCTGGGGCAACTGCTCACTTTCGTTGATGCTTTTGAGCATGGTTAGTTGAGTGTTGATGGGTACATTGCAGACGCCAACGGCCGTGATGTCTGGCGCATAACGGGCCAACGCTTCCGTCACCAGCCCGGCGGGGTTGGTGAAGTTCACCAGCAGTGCGCCCGGTGCGGCCAGTTCGCGCATATCCTGGGCAATGTTCAGGATGACCGGGATGGTGCGCAGGGCTTTGGCCATGCCGCCCACACCCGTTGTCTCCTGACCAATCAGGCCATGCCGCTGCCCCAGATATTCATCCTCACGGCGGGCGGCCATCCAGCCCACGCGCAGTTGGGTGGTGACATAGTCTGCGCCTTTTACTGCTTCGCGCTGGTCGGTGGTAAGATGCACGGCAAAGGGTGCGCCCTGGGCGGCCACCATGCGCTGCGCAAATTTCCCCACAATCTCCAACCGTTCCGGCAAAATGTCCATCAGCCACAGTTCGGTGAGCGGAAAACTATCTAATCGTTCCAAAAAGCCGTTAATGAGTTCCGGGGTATAGCTGCTGCCGCCCCCGATGACGGTTACTTTCATGGTTGAGTCTCCATTGGTTCACGGATTACGTTCCCGCCAGCCACACGACTCCCGAATCACCAATTCGGTGGGCAGTAAGGTGAGGGGGTCGGCGTGGCCGGTGTGAATAAGCTGGATAAGTTGGGCGGCGGCGGCGCGGCCGGCGGCTTCGATGGGGGCGCGCACGGTGGTCAGCGGCGGGTGGAGATATTGTGAGAGCAGCGAATCATCAAAACCGGCCAGGGCGATGTCCTGGGGCACGCGCCGCCCGCTTTGCCGGATGGCCGCCAGCGCCCCCCGCGCCGATTCGTCGTCGGCGGCGAAGATGGCCTGGATGTCGGGTTGGGATTGCAGGAGGTGGATCACGGCCGTCTCCGCCACCCCCGCGTTAAAATCCCCCGGCACGATCAAGGCCGGGTCCACCGCCAGCACATGCGCCACCAGCGCCTCTCGGTAGCCCTGTTCCCGCCACTGCGCATCCTCATTCTCGGCCGGCCCGGCCAGAAAAGCGATGCGCCGGTAGCCACAGGCGATGAGGTGTGCGGTCATGCGATAAGCGCCATCCTTGTTTTCAAAAGTCACACAGGGGATGTCCGTCCCGGCGGGTGGGGAGCGGTGCAGCAGCACCAGGGGGAAATGGCGCTCATGGAGCTTTTGCAGCCGGGCATCGTCCACGCTGTTGGTGAAGATGATGAGGCCGTCGGTGTTGTGGTGGTTCAGGGGAAGGGTGGGGATGATGTTGTCATACGGCCGTCCGTGTGTGGCGTGTACCAGCAGCGTGTAATCATGTTCATAGACCGTCTGCTCAATGCCGCGCAGCAGGTCGGTGAAAAAGAGGTCGCTGATGGTGGGGGTGATCAGGCCGATGGTGCGGGCGCGGCGGCTGGCCAGGATGCGGGCGCCGCTGTGGGGTGCGTAATCTAGCGCAGCAATGGCCGCTTGCACACGGGCGATGGTATCGGCCGTGACGTTGCCGCTCTTGTTGATGACCCGGCTGACGGTGGCAGTAGAGACACCGGCCTGCCGGGCCACGTCGGCGATGGTGGGGTGGGTGGTGGTTGTTGTCATCTTGCAAATCACTAATGTAAGCGATTACATTTTCCAGGATACGGCCGTGATTGTCAAGATGATTGGTAAACTTGGGGAAAGTGATTGGGAGATTGGGAGATTGGGAGATTGGGAGATTGGGAGATAGGGAGATTGGAGATTGGATGACCGTTTGGAATGCGCTTTGTTTGAGCTGGATTATTCTGGCGTTCTTTTTTTTGTTTATGGGACGGCCGTCCACCGGGCGGTCGTGGCTTTTGTTGTGGGGGTCATTGGCGGTGGGGGTGTTGGTGTGGGGTACGGCCGTGTACGCCACGCTGAATAACTGGCAGCCGCCTATGATTGGCAACCTGCGCGCCAACTGGATTTTTGCCAGTTGGGTAGGCGTGAGCGCCCTCAGTTTTGTGGTCTATGGGTACGACAAACGGGCAGCAGCGGCAGGGGAAATGGGTATCGCTGACTGGGCGCTTTACCTGTTGTCATTCATGGGTGGCTGGGCCGGGGCATTTGCGGCGCAATACCTGTTTTCGCACAAAAATGAAGGGGTGGGGCATCAGGTGGTCACGGCCGTGATGATGCTGGCCAACGTTGTCTTCTGGGCGTGGGTGGGCAGCCAGACGTAGAAAACTACCTGCTACCTGCAACTTGCCACATGCCACCTGCCCCCAGATAGAGTATTATTTCACCCACAAGGAGAACACAAAGATGGACATCGGTAAGGCATTTGCTTTCATCAGCGAAGATAAAGAGTGGACAAAAAAAGTGTTGTTAGGGGTGGTGTTTGGGGTGATCCCCATCGCCAACTTCGCCGTTTACGGCTACCAGATACAGGTAGCCCGCAACGTGGCCGCCGCCCAAGACCGGCCCGAAGCCGATGCCGGTTCACCCTTGCCAGATTGGAATGACTTTGGCCGTCTGTTGGCCGATGGCCTGCGTTTTATGGCGGTCATCTTAATTTACATGCTGCCCGTTTTTGTGCTGATGGGTTGTATGGCTGCCGGGATGATCGCCCTGACGGCCAGCCAGCCAGAAGCCTTTTCGGCCACATCATCTGCCCCGCCACCACCGGAATTTTTCGCTCTGTTTGGCCTCATGTTTGCCTGTGTCATGCCGTACAGTTTGTTGTTGTATGCGGTCTGGCCGCTGTTTGGCATCCAGATTGCCCGGCGTGGTTCGGTGGGTTCCTGCCTGCAATTTGCCGAGATGTGGCGGCTGGTGCGCGCCCAACCGACCGATTATCTGTTGATTGTGCTCATCTTCTTTGGCCTGTATATGGGCGTCAGTCTGGTGATGCTGCCGGCGCTTCTTTTGGTTTTTATTCCCTGTATTGGCCCCATCATTTATGTGGGTCTGATGTATGGCGCGTTGTTATTGGTGTTGATGGTCACCGGCCATTTGCAGGGGCAGTTCATTGCCGCCGATAACCGGGCGCAGTCGGGCAGTATGAACGTTGAGCCGGTGTTGGAATGATGGTTGCGCCAAAACCGTTGTTTCACGTCGGCCATGTGCCGGTGTATGGGGATGTGATTCTGGCGCCGATGGCCGGGTATTCGGATGTGCCTTACCGGGCGTTGTGCCGGGCCTATGGTTCGGCCATGCACTACACTGAATTTGTACCCGTGGAGGTGCTGTTGGGGCGGCAGGTGGCAGAGCGTTTCCGCATGAGGCTGGATAAACAGCCGGGCGAACGGCCGATGGTGTTTCAGATTTTTGGCAATGATGCCCGCCTTATTTTGCAGGCGGCGCAGCGCATTGCGGCCTGGGGGCCAGATGTGATTGACGTGAACATGGGCTGCTCTACGCGCAAGGTGAGCGGGCGCGGCGCGGGCGTGGGCATGATGCCGCAGCCAGCGTTGGTGGCAGAGACGTTTCGCCTGCTTTCCACCCATTTGCCGATACCGGTGACGGGCAAAATCCGCCTGGGTTGGGACGCCGTGCAGCAAAATTACCTGGAGATTGCCCGGATTATGGAGGACAACGGCGCGGCGTTGATTGCTATGCACGGCCGTACCAAATCCCAAAAGTATGACGGCCGTGCTGATTGGGATGCCATCGCCCGCCTCAAACAAACGGTGTCCGTACCCGTCATCGGCAACGGCGACGTGCAAAGCCCGGCGGACATTGAGCGTATGAAGGCGCATACCGGCTGTGACGCGGTGATGATTGGCCGGGCGGCCATTGGCAACCCCTGGATATTTGCCCGCCGTTGCCGGGAGGATGTGGGGTTGGTGGATGTGGTTACGGCCGTGCGCCGCCACGCCCTCGAAATGGCCCGTTACTACGGCGAAAGTTTGGGGCTGACCCAGTTTCGCAAACATCTCAAGCAATACGCCGCCGGTTTCCCCGAATTGGAGGCTATGATGCCCACTTTGTTGACGGCCACGACATTGAGTGAATTTGAAAATTATCTCGCAGAAATTGAGATCAGAGATGGGAGATTGGAGATTGAACACACCCTCATCCCCAGTCACTAATCTCCAATCTCCAATCTCCATTCCCCCCATGTATCCCATAGACGCCCATTTTGACGAAGCGTTTGCCAGCCAGATGGCAAAATTGGAAGCGTATAACAAACATTATTACCGCCCCAACAGCTATCTGCACAAATGGTGGGCGCGGCGCTGTGGCAGCACCTTTCGCCTGATTTTGAAGGGGTTGGTGACGGACACGGCCGTAACCGATTACTACACACCCGGCGGCCTGGAAGGGCGGGTCATTCTCGATCCCATGATGGGCGGGGGCACCACCCTGCATGAAGCGATCCGCCTGGGGGCGAATGTGTTGGGCGCGGATTTAGACCCCATCCCGGTGCTACAAGCGCGGGCTACGCTAACCGACGTGCCGTTGGCGGAATTGGAGAATGCCTTTGCCCAATTTTACGCGACGATCCAGGCGGAATTGTCGCCGTTTTTCCTGACCACGCATCCCGAAACAGGCGAACAGACGCCGCTGCGTTTTGTTATTTATGGGGCGCGGCGATGGGTGAATGGTACGGCCGTTATCGTCGTAGATTCGCTTACCTTGCGCATAGGCAATGATGGCACGGCCGTCCGGCTGTGCCCCGAATGTCACGCGGTGGTGCGGGGGGATGAACCCCACCACTGCCAACCGATGGCCGACACTTTGCCGCTGTTGGAAAAGGGTAATGCCTGGGGGCGCGGTCGTCGCTCGCCGGTCAGTGATGACCTGACAATTCCCTACTGGCAGCGGTATGTGCCGCTGGTAATGGTGGGGCAAAACGGCGGCAGCGGCGACCTATTCTTCAAATCGCCGGACGCTGCCGACCTGGACACGCTTGCCGAAGTGGATCGGCAGCGGGACGCGCTGCCCTTTGCCCGCACCGATTTTGTAGTGGAGCCGGGGCGGAAATCGCGCCAGTTGGCGGCGCATGGGGTGGACAATTACCTGGATTTGTTTTCCAGTCGCCAGTTGCTTTATCTGGCGCAGGCCATCCGGCTGCTGCCGGATTTTGCGCCGGAAGTGCGGCTGAATCTGGCACTGTTGGTTTCCACATCGCTGGAATTTAACTCGATGCTGTGCGGTTACAAGGGCAAAAATCAGCGGCGGCCCGGCGCGGTGCGGCACACCTTTTCCCATCATGCCTATTCGTTTCCGCACACGGCCGTCGAAAACAACCCCCTCCACCCAGACAAAGCGTCCGGTACGCTGCAACGGTTGTTTCATACGCGGCTGGTGAACGGCCGTGTCTGGGCGCATACCCCGCGTGAACGACGGGTGGCTGACGGTTCACCCGATTTTGTACTCGTCTCAGGTGAGCAAGATGTGGGGGCAGAAGTTACGGAATTTGACCAGATTCAAGCGGGCGATGAGCGCAAATTCTGGCTGCGGCAGGGGTCGTCGGCCCGGCTAGATTTGCCGGACGGCAGTGTGGATTTTGTGGTCACAGACCCACCGTATTTTGACAGTATTCAATACAGCGATCTGGCCGCTTTTTTCCGCGTCTGGCTGCGCCAACTGCTGCCGGATGTGGCCGATTGGGCGTATGATGGACAGCTTTCGGCCGTTGACCCGCACCGGTTAGACCGGGAAAGCCGGTATACGGAGATCTTGAGCCAGATTTTTGGGGAGTGTGCGCGGGTTTTGGGGCAAGACGGCCGTCTCATCTTCACCTTTCACCACTGGAACCCCAAAGCGTGGGCGGCGCTGACCATCGCCTTGCAGCGCGCCAATTTCCGGTTGGTGAACCGCTACGTGGTCTATTCAGAGAGCCATCTGAATGTGCATGTGGTCGGCATGAAGGCTTTGCTGCACGATGTGGTGTTGGTGCTGGCGGTGGGCGAACCCGGCCACTTCGGCTTCGCTCCGCACCGGCATGACTGGCACCTCATTACCCCCATCACCACCACCGACAGCGAACAATTCTGCCGCGACTGCGGCGCCCTGCTCGGTCATCTGCTGATAGCTGATCTGCCCGAACCAGAGGTACAAATCGCCTGGCAGCAGGCAATAAAGTAGAGATTGGCGATCGGAGATTGGAGATTGCCCAATCTCTAATCTCTAATCTCCAATCTCCATTCACCAAACTTTCACGCCTTTTTCCCCCATTACTCCTTGACCGGGTGTTATACTGGCTGCGTTTTATTCATGTCAGTCTGAACTCTCAGCAGTATTCGTAGAGGAAGGAATACGGTGGGCAAATCAATTTTTTGCCCCCAGGAGGAAGTCTGAGATGAACAGCGTGCAAGAGGAAAACTCCTCACCCATAACGCTCCCCATTATCAAAGTTTCTGATCCCCAAACATCGGCCAAACCAGCAGTAACCATTCCATTCTGGAACAGACTGCGCTGGAAGATCGCCTATTGGCGTCATGCCAGGGTGGAAATGCCCCAGGTCAGGACGGCGCACAAGGCGGCTATGCTGGTGGCCCTGGCGCTGGTGGTTGGCCTGGTCTCCATCACGTCGGCCTACGACTACACGGTGCAGCCGGGCGATACGTTGTTCAGCATTGCCCGCCGCTACAACACCACCGTGTCTGATCTGGTGGCAACCAATCAGATTGCCAATCCCAACCTCATTTTGGTAGGGCAATTGCTCAACATCCCCGGCGCTGAGGCCAATACCGCCGGCGCCGCCGCGGCCGTCGTGGCCGCTGCGCCCGCCGCTGAAGCGGCAACGGCAATAACGTCTGCCCCGGCAGCGTCTGCCCCGGCACCTGCCGCTCCCGCTGTTGCTGTTGCGCCCGTGGCCGGTGGCAGCGGCGTCACCTATGTGGTGCGGCCCGGTGACACGGTGTATCGCATTGCCACCCGGTATGGGACGACGGTCACGGCCGTAGCCCAGGCCAACAATCTCGCCAATGCCAACACCATCTACGTCGGCCAGGTTTTGATCATTCCAGCGGCCGGTAGCTATGCCGCCCCTACCACCCCCTGGGTGCAGAACCCTTATGCCGCTCCTGCGGCCCCGGCTGCCAGTGCGCCACCTGCCAACTGGTCACAGGTACCGTCCTCGCTGCCGGATGTGCCCAACACCCCCGCCACCACCGAGACCAATCCCACCGTACAGGTAGATCGCAGTTGCGCCCGCTTTAATTTTATGCAAGGGCGCGACTGGTATCGCGGGGCGATGGATGGCATTTTTGTGCTGGTTGATGTCACCGGCGGCCAGATTGCTTCCTGGACGGCGCGCCCCGGCGCGGTAGATTCCGGCTGGATCAACGGCCTGCCGCTTTCTCATCCGTCGGTGCATGTACGGGTGGTCTTTTATCCCCGTTATGGCGGCGGTTCACCCATTCAAATGGAGATCGTGAACCCCGCGCCGGGAACGCCTTATGGCTGGCTGACGCAAGGGGCGTGCCACGCCATCGAAATTCAGTACCCTGCCGGTTATTAGACGGTGGTTTGTGTAGTGCCAGGCAAGGGGCTTAGGGTTGTGGTTAACCCATGTGGTTTTGCCCCTTGCCTGGCACTTCCTTACTTAACTTTCACGCTTTTTTAGCCGAAGGTGGGTGACGTGGTTGTTATACTGCCCCTACTTTTCTGGAAATAGGACGCGGATATACGCAGATTTTCGCGGATAAGAAAGGGTGAAATGGACAACAAAAAACCAGGCGGCATCCCCCCCACAGTTGTTATTAAAATTAGCGATAGGGTTGGCCGTCACGCTGGCGGTGAGCGAAGCCAAAGTGGCCGTACCCCCACCCCATCCATTCCGCTGTGGACAAAATGGCGCTGGCGGGCTGCCTATTGGCGTCAGGCTCATTGGCAGCCACCAGACTGGCGGTCGCCGCGCTGGCTGGCGACTGGCTGCACCTTGCTGCTGGTGTTGGCCGTGGCCGCCGTGTCCATGGCCTATGACGGCGAACCGGCATTACGGCAGCGGGCAGCCGGGGTGCGCGGCGCTTCCCCGGCGAACAACGACACCACCGCGCCACAAATGCCGGTCACGGCCGTGCCCCCTTCCCTCTACGCCGCCGGCAGCGCCATTTATATCGTCCAGCCGGACGATACCCTCTACCGCATAGCCAGCCGCCACAATACCACCATGGAGGCGCTGGATCAGATCAACCAACTGAACAGCACCATCAGCGTGGGGCAGGTGTTGGTGATTCCGCCGGCCGAGTTACGGAGCGCCGGTGCGCCCACTGACCATTACGCCTGCGCCCAATTTAGCTTCCACCAGGGCGGGCGCAGCGCCCAGGCCGGTGTCTATGCCCTGCACGACGTTACCGGTGGGCAGATCGCTGCCTGGTCGGCCCCGGCCGGGGCTATGGCTTCCGGCTGGATTTATGATTTGCCGGTGGCGTTTACGTCCGTTCATGCGCGGGTGTTGTTTTATCCACGTTATGGGGGGGGGACGGCCGTGGAAATGAATATCCTCAACCACGCCCCAAACACTACCGCCGGCTGGCTCACGCGCGGCCTTTGCCACTCGCTGGAACTAACCTTTCCCTAGGGCCAGGCTTTTTGCCCGTGGAGAGCAGCACACCCACGTGCTGCTTGTTCGCTCGCCCACGCGCGAATGCCGCTATCACGAATAACACCCGATTTTGGAATCGCCCTGACTTACCAGCAACCACTACCGATTTCCCATCAAGAAGTTATAATTGTTGGTGTATGCAGTCATGTTGAGGTTTGACTTGACGGCTCATCGTTTTCAACGGCCTGAACTTGCTGGTTCCTGTACCAGAGTTTTGCCTCTGAAAACCGTATCGTGGTAAGTGTTCAGACCTGACAGGTTTTTTACCAAATCAACTTGAAGCCTCCCAAGCCAAAAACCTGTCAGGTCGCCAGAGGGACTGAACGCTTAGCTCTCTGAGTACAAAAATGATGGCACTCGAACGGATTATGTGGCGTGTGCTCTTAAAAATCGGCGTCGCGTCGGTTGTATTTTTGCTGTTTCTCCCTGGCTCACAACTAACGTCTGTGCCTGCCCGGAGTACTCCAGAGACGGTAATGCCGACCGTGGCTGCCGGTAATGTAATCCCCCAGATCGCCCCCCTCATTCCGCCAGACCTTAAATTCACCCACCTCTCCCTTGAAGAGGGGCTGTCCCAGACGACCGTCATTACCATTCTTCAGGATAGCCGTGGATTCATGTGGTTTGGGACGCAAGATGGCCTCAATCGGTACGACGGCTACAACTTTGTCGTGTACCGTAATGATCCCAACGACCTGAACAGCCTGGGCGACAACCGGATCAGAGCTATCGTAGAAGATTCCTCAGGAATGCTCTGGATTGCTACCGAAGCCGGCGGGTTGAACAAATATGACCCGGACACAGATACCTTTACCCGTTACCGGCACGACCCTGACAACCCGAATAGCCTGAAAAATAATAAGGTTTGGAACATCTGGCAGAGCGAGGCCGGCATCTTTTGGCTATATATGGATGAAGGGTGGTTGACCCAATTTGACCCCAAGAGCGAAACCTTCATCCATTACCAATTCGTCCCGCCTGAGCTAACGAATCTCGCCACCGGGCAAAATATCAAGGCACTATACCAGGACAAAACCGGCATCATCTGGCTGAGCAATGAGGTAGACGGTCTGGTCAGCTTTAACCCGGGAACAGGCCGATTTACCTATTTCTTCCATGATCCAGAGGATGCCACCACGATTGGCCCTGGGGAAGTTCTGAATGTAGATGAGGATAACGCCGGTAACTTGTGGGTTTCCACCGAAGGCGGCGGGCTTAATCTGCTGGATCGTCAGAGTGGGCAGTTCACCCATTTTCTGTATGACCCTGATGATCCCTACAGCATCAGCGATAATACTTCCCGCCAGGTTTACCAGGACCGCACAGGGACGTATTGGGTGGCTACCGCCAAAGGGCTAAACCTGTTTGATCCTCGAACCGGGCAATTCATTCGCTACCAGAAAGACCCTACCAATCCTTATACTTTGTCTGATGATAATATTGATGCCCTCTATGAAGACCGTGGCGGTGTCCTCTGGCTGGGGACCAACGGCGGGGGCGTCAACAAACTCGATCTAGAGGGAATACAGTTCACGCATTACCGAAACTTGCCAGACAATCCGAACAGCTTGAGTACCAGCTACATCTACTCTATCTATGAAGATAAAGACGGGATCCTGTGGGTAGGTGGTGATGACGGGGCGCTCAACCGTTTTGACCGGGCCAATAATCAGGTAACCCGTTACGAACCGGATGCGGCGAACCCTAACGCCCTGAACGAAAGCTGGTCCGTCAGCGCCATTTATGAAGATAGTACGGGTGTGTTGTGGGTGGGCACGTTTGTGGGAGGGCTGCACACCTTCGACCGGAAAACGGAACAATTTCAACGATATCTTCATAATCCAAACGAGCCACACAGCATAACCAGTGACATCATCCTGGCCATTAATGAGGACAGCGCCGGTACTTTATGGATTGGCGTAGATGGGGGCGGGCTTAACCGCTTTGACCGTCAGACTGGGGGGTTTCATCACTACCTGCCTGATCTCAGTGATCCGAATAATGCTCGTCCCGGTACGGTCAGAGGAATCTATGAAGATCGCTTCGGGTTTTTATGGCTGACCAGTTGGATAGAGGGGTTGACCCGCTTCGATCCTAAAACAGAGCAGTTTGTGAACTACCGGCATGACCCCAATAACCCCCAAAGTTTAGGCCGGGGTGAGGTCTATGTTGTTCATGAAGACCAGGAGGGCGCCTTGTGGATAGGCACAGGCAGTGGGCTGGATAAATTTGGCCGCCAGACGGAAATCTTTCACCATTACACAGAGAAAGACGGCCTGCCCAACAGCGTTATTTACGCCATCATGGAAGATGCAGCCGGTAATTTGTGGGTTTCAACCAACAAAGGGGTGTCCAAATTCGATCCCCGCGCCGAAACTTTTCACAACTACAATGTGTTTGATGGTCTACAAAGTGACGAGTTTAACCAAAATGCTTTTTTCCAAAGCAAGAGCGGGGAGATGTTCTTTGGTGGAATTAACGGTGTGAACGCTTTCTACCCCGAACAAATTACCGACAATCCCTATCGTCCCCCGGTCATCCTGACCGACTTTCAACTTTTCAATCAATCTGTCGCTATCGGCAAAGATTCTATTCTGCAAAGGGCCATCTGGAATACGGATCACATTACGCTGAACCACGATCAGGACGTGTTTTCCTTCGCGTTTGCTGCCCTCAGCTATGCCGCCCCCGAAGAGAACCGGTATCGTTACAAACTGGAAGGGTTTGACGATGAATGGAGCGAGGTGGATGCCACACGCCGCTTTGCCACCTATACCAGCTTGCCGCCGGGCGATTATACCTTTCGCGTGCAGGGGTCCAATAAAGATGGCGTCTGGAATGAAGAAGGTGTGTCACTCAGCATGACGATCACCCCGCCCTGGTGGGAAACTTGGTGGCTCAGAACCCTGGTCGGGTTGACGATAGTGGGCCTGGTCGTTGCCGGGTACAGCTATCGCGTGAGAAGCCTGCGCCGGCGAACCATAGAACTTGAGCTGCAAGTGGCCGAGCGAACCTACGAGTTAGCCGAGTCGAACCAACAGTTGCAGCTCGCTAAAGAAAAGGCCGAGTCAGCCAACCAGGCCAAAAGCGTTTTCCTGGCCAACATGAGCCACGAGCTGCGCACGCCGCTCAACGCCATTTTGGGTTATGCCGACATCCTCAAACGGCGTACAGATCATTCAGGTCCCCTGACCGATGGCCTGGTTGTCATCCAGCGCAGCGGCGAACACCTGTTGACCCTCATCAACGATGTGCTTGATCTGGCCAAGGTCGAAGCCGGCAAGCTGGAACTAAATCCCACCCCTTTCCATCTGCCCACGTTTTTACAGGAAATCATTGACATCATCCGTGCCCGGGCCGAGGCCAAAGGCATCACCCTTGCCTATGAAGCGCTCTCGCCTTTGCCCGGCATTGTTCAAGCCGATGAAAAACGCCTGCGCCAGGTTTTACTCAACTTGCTGGGTAATGCCGTCAAGTTTACCGACCAGGGGTATGTAACGCTGCGTGTCAGTGCCCGCGCGGCAAACGCGGGGATGGCCGACTCCTGCCTGCTTACGTTCGAGATAGAGGACACGGGCATTGGCATTCCCCCTGACCAGTTGGAACACATCTTTCAACCCTTTGAGCAGGTGAGTAAGGCCGAGCGGCGGGTGGAAGGAACCGGGCTGGGTCTGGCCATTAGCCAACAAATCGTACAACTGATGGGCAGCCAGCTGCAAGTCGAGAGTGAGCCGGGACGTGGCAGCATGTTTTGGTTTGAGGTGACGCTGCCAGTTACAGGTATTGCCGAGCCAGCGCAGCCAGTTTTCGTCCGCGAAATCGTCGGTTACGAGGGGGCAAGACGGCGTGTGCTGGTGGCCGATGATAAGCTCTACAACCGAATGTTGCTGGCGGATATGCTGACCCCCCTGGGTTTTGAGGTACATACCGTTGAAAATGGGCAGCGGGCAGTGGATGAGGCGCAGGCGTTGCGGCCCGACGTAATCTTGATGGATATGGTGATGCCGGTCAAAACGGGCATCGAGGCAGTCCAGGAGATTCGAAGTCGCCCGGAGCTTGAGGGCTTGTGCATCATCGCCGTTTCGGCCAGCGTACTCGATGCGGATGAAGAAAAGAGTCGGGTGGCGGGGTGTGACGCGTTTTTACCCAAGCCGGTTGAGATGGCGAAGTTATTGGATCTGCTGGAAGAGTATCTCAAATTGAGTTGGCTTTATACTGAACCGCCGGCGACGGGTGAGACCGTTACCGCGCCGTTGGTCACACCGTCCCAAGAGGAATTAATGGTATTGTACAAGTTGGCTCAGTCGGGGCGGGTCTGGGACATTCAGAAACATGTCGCCCGCCTGGCCCAAGAAGATGCAGGCTACATCCCGTTTGCCAGCACACTGCAAGAAATGGCCCGAGAGTTTAAGCTTGATCAAATCTCGGTCTTTCTTGAGCAGTTTATTAAGGAAAAACCCGATGAGCATCATTGAAAACCCAAACGAAGCCCCTGTATCTCAAGACCAGACAATCTTGATAGTGGATGACACTTCCGCCAACCTGGCCGTTGTCGGTGATTACCTGGCCCAACAAGGGTATCAGGTCATGGTGGCGCTGACGGGTGAAACGGGATTAAGGCTGGCTCAGGAAACGCATCCAGACCTGATCTTGTTGGATGTGCTTCTGCCGGGCATAGATGGTTTTGAGACCTGCCGTCGCTTGAAAGCAGATGAGCAGACACGGGATATTCCCGTCATATTTATGACGATTGTGACCAGAACAGAAGACAAGGTCAGGGGATTTGCAGCCGGCGGCGTGGATTACATCACCAAGCCCTTTCAGCATGAGGAGGTGTTGGCGCGGGTCGCTACGCACTTGCGCATTCGAGAATTGACCCAAAAGCTTGAAGAGGCGAATGCAAGCCTGGAACTGCGCGTAGAAGAGCGCACTGCTGCGTTAGCTGAGGCCAACATCAGATTGAAAGCAGAAATCGCCGAGCGCAAGAAGTCGGAGGAGGAGCGCGAACGGTTGTGGCACCAGATTCGGCAACATGCTAAGGAAGTGCAATTCATTGTGGATACGGTGCCTGAGGGAATGTTTCTGCTCAGCGAGAATGGGCGTGTCAGGCTGGCGAATGCGATTGCTGAACAATATCTGGACATTCTGTCCCCGGGCTGGGAAACCAACCCGCTCAATTGCCTGGGTCAATACCCTCTGGTTGATTTGATGACCTCCCCGCCCAAGGGGTTGTGGCATGATGTGGGAGTGGAGGAGCGACTTTTTAACGTCATTGCCCGTCCGGTTGAGAATGGCCCGACCAATGAGGGTTGGGTTTTTGTTATTCGGGATGTGACACGGGAACGAGAAATTCAGCGGCATTTGCAGGCGCATGAACGTCTGGCGGCGGTGGGTCAGTTGGCGGCGGGGATCGCCCATGACTTTAATAACACTCTGGCGGTCATTCAACTCTATACGGAGCTTCTGCTACGCACCCTGGAGTTGTCACCGCAGGCCGAAGATCGCTTGCACATTTTGGAACAGCAGACGCAACGAGCCAGCGACCTGATTCAGCAAATCCTGGATTTCAGCCACCAATCGGTGATGGAAAGACAACCTCTTAATCTGTTGCCCTTTTTGAAAGAGTTGGTTCGACTGCTCCGGCGCACGTTGCCAGAGAGTATTGACATTGAGCTTGATTATGCCCAGGATGCGTATGTCATCCACGCCGATCCATCGCGCATTCAGCAGGCGATTATGAATCTGGCGGTGAATGCGCGGGATGCGATGGGGGAAGGGGGAGATCTCCGCATTGGCTTAGATCGTGTCCGACTGGGGCCGGGAGCGTTGCCGCCGGCGCCGGGAATGGGGCCGGGGGAATGGATACGGGTTAGCATTGCGGATAGTGGCACGGGGATACCGGCCGAGGTGGTGGCTCATATTTTTGAACCTTTTTTTACCACCAAAGAGCGGGGACAGGGGACGGGTTTGGGGCTGGCGCAAGTGTATGGTATTGTCCAGCAACATGACGGTTTTATTGGGGTGACGACCGAGGTGGGGCGGGGGACAACTTTTCAGCTTTATTTTCCGGTGTTTGCGGCGGATTGTCCCGCAGCCGCGGAACCGCCTGAGGCTATATTACCTCAAGGTCAGAAGCAGGTTGTCCTGGTGGTAGAAGATGAGGAAGCTATGCGGCAGGCGTTGGTGGAGAGCCTGGCCCTGTTGAACTACAGCGTCCGGGAAGCGCGCAACGGCCGTGAAGCCCTGGCTATCCTGGCCCAGAATAATCACGAAATTGCCCTGGTACTCAGTGATGCGGTGATGCCGGAAATGGGGGGAGTGGCCCTGTTCCATGCCCTGCGGGAGCAAGGCCTGGCGATTCCGTTTGTGATTGTCACAGGAAATGCGGTAGAAAAGGACATGGAGAATTTGCGGGCCTTGGGGTTATATGGCTGGCTGAGAAAGCCGCTGGAGCTATCTAAACTGGCTGAATTGTTAAGAAAAGTGTTGCGGTGATGGGCTTCGGTCCATACCCGGCGCATTTACCGCACACAAGTACGACAATTTTGATTTTATCGGGATCAGACGAATTATTCATGTGACTGACAATTTAAGAGGAGGTAGTATGAGCGACAACGGCCGTTACATTGCCGACGTAACCATCCCCGATGATGTGCAAATTGAACCGGGTAAACCCTTTGTGAAAACCTGGCGGGTGCAGAATAACGGCAGTACCGCCTGGGGGCCGGGTTATGAACTGGTATTTGTGAATGGGAACGCCATGGGCAGCCCGACGGCCGTGCCCCTGCCCGTCGCCGCCCCCGGCCAGCAGGTAGACGTTTCCATCAACCAGACTGCCCCCGTCACCGCCGGGAAACATTTTGGCGATTGGCGGCTGCGCAATGCCCAGGGGCAATTTTTTGGCGAACTCGTTTACCTGCGCATTCTGGTGCCTTATAACGCCAAAGTAGAAGAAAAACCGCCTAAAATCGAAGAGAAACCAGCGCCCCCGCCGGTACTGTTTGCGGGGGATTTTGAACCGGCCAAATGGCGACAAACGATTTGGGCCATCACTAGCATCTTTGAGTCAGGCAGCCCGGAGGGCAACCCCGCCGCTTACCAGACCTACGACGCCGGTGTCATCAGCTTTGGCAAACATCAGGCAACACTGGCTTCGGGCACGCTGAACCGGGTGCTGCAAGCCTACCTGGCCCGCAGCAGCAGCGGCACGGCCCAGGCGCTGCGCAACGAATACGCGGCGCGGGTGGCGCAGATGGATGCCAGTTTGAGGCACGACGGCCGTATCAAACAACTCCTCCTGGAAGCGGCGCAGGAACCGGCCATGTCCGAAGCCCAGGACACCGTGTTTGAAGAGAGCTTCTACAAACCGGCCGTGACCGCCGCCCGTGAATACAACGTGCGTTCGCCGCTGGGATTGGCCGCCCTGTATGACACCAATATCCAGGGCGGGCTGCACATCGTTTTGCCCCGCGTCACCGAACGATTAGGCGGCAAAATTGGCGAAAAGGGCATCACCGAACCGCAATGGATTGGCGCCTTTCTTGATTTACGTGAAGAGCGGCTCAACCGCCTGGCCGACCAGTACATCGCCAAAGGGGACAAAGGCACCGGTAACGCCCTGCGCACCTCCACCTTCCGTGTGCAGGAATATCGCAAACTGCTCCAGGCGGGCAATCTGAAATTGGAAGGTACGTTGAATGTGCGCGGCCGGCAGGTGGCCGGAATTCAGTAATCGGTGAACGGTAATCGGTTTGCTCACCGATAACCGATTACCGTTTACCGATTACCGACAAGGAGGACATGATGAAAGTCCACAACAAAATCGGTTTCCACACCGGGCCGGGGGGCAATGCTTCCGGGATTGGTGACTACTTTAAGGCGCTGGATGCAGCGCGTATTCCGTTTATGATCAAGTCGGTAGATAGCTACGGCCCGGTTTTTGAGGCCGGCCAACTGGCGCGCAAAAGTGGTGTCCCCCACACCCTGGTTTACCGGATCAGCACGGTGGGGCAGAGGCACCAATATGATTATGACGTGCCGCCCTACAAAGACCCCAAATACGCCAAAGACCCCGAAGGGGGCGCGGAACTGCACTGGCGGCGCACCCGTGACAAATTGCCGCCGGAATTTGACAAAGAATTGACCTGGATTGAACCCATTAACGAGGTAGACAAGGATTATTGTGACTGGCTCGGCCGTTTTGCGGTGCATATTGCCAATCTGGCCCAGGCGGAAGGGTATAAGGTCAGCCTGTTTGCCTGGTCGAGTGGGGAGCCGGAACCGAACGGCTGGGAAGAGCCGGGCATGTTGGACTATTTGCGGTTATGTGCCAAACGGCCGTCTCAAGCCGCCGTCGCCCTGCACGAATACAGCTACATCGTGGATAACATCATGGATGGTTATCCCTATAAAATTGGCCGCTTCCAGGCGTTGTTTGCCGTGTGTGACAAACACGGCATCCCTCGCCCCACCGTGCATATCACCGAATGGGGCTGGACGCTCAATGACGTGCCGCCGCCGGAAAAAGCGATCAAAGACATTCAAAAGGTGGGTGAACTGTATGCAAAGTATCCGGAAATAAAAGGCGCGGCTATCTGGTATTTGGGGCCGGAATTTGGCGGCATTGCCAACAAAGCCCAGCGCCTCATCGCCCCGGTGAAGGATTTCACTTTGCAGCATCAATTTGAAGTAGAACCGGTAAAAGCGACGCCCAAACCGGATGTGCCCCCGCCGGTACAGCCAAAACCACCGGCCCCACCGCCGGTGGTGATTGCCGACCCGCGGCCGCCCATACAACCGGCGGCCAAAAAGTCAAACGCCGCGTTTGTGGCCGACGTGACCATTCCTGACGATACCCGCCTGCCGGCCGGGCAGAAATTTGCCAAAACGTGGCGGGTACGTAACACCGGCGAAACGACGTGGGGGGCGGGTTACTTTCTGGTCAATGTGGGTGGCAGCCAGATGGGGTCAGGTGGCAAAGCGACCCTACCGGCAGCCAAACCAGGCGAAACGGTAGATATTACCGTGCAGATGACCGCGCCCGCACCGCCGAACGTGTATTATGGCGATTGGCGGTTGGCCGACCCCCAGGGCAATCAGTTTGGCGATGTCGTTTTTTTGCGCATCATTTCGGAAGCGCCCGCCAGCCAACCTGCCACCAGCAACAGCGCCTACGTGGCCGATGTCACCATCCCTGACGATACGCCTATTGCCCCCGGTACGCAATTTGTCAAAACCTGGCGCGTCAAGAACAGTGGCACACGGGTATGGGGTCCAGGTTTCAGCCTTGTCCTGGTGAATGGTGAAGCGATGAGCAGCCAGACCAGCTATCCTCTGCCCGCCATTGCCCCAGGTGCGACGGGCGATGTTTCCATCAGGCTGACCGCACCGACGACGCCGGGCGTCCACTTTGGCGATTGGCGCATGAAGGATGATAGGGGGAATTTATTCGGCGAAGTGGTTTATCTGCGAATTCAGGTGACGCAAGGCGCACCTGCTCCTACACCTACCCCCACGCCCACGCCTACCCCTACGCCGCCCCACCACCGTGAACCACCGGCTGCGCCGCCTTTACAAACCGGCATGAACATCAACCCGGATGCGCCGCACAGCAACCCGCTGCAAACGGCTGAGCTGCAGGGTATGGATTGGGTGCGGTGGGTGTTCAAACTGGCGGCGCGGCACAACCCGGCGGAACGGCAAGACATCAACGCCGCTTTCCGCCAGTTTGACCCGCTGGTGCAGGGCTATGTAGCGCAGGGCATTGGTTCGCTGATTGTGCTGAATCAGGAGACGGTTTGGGGCAATGCGCCCTGGTCGGGCAACAACGATTGGAGTACCTATGCCAATCAGTTGGCCGACGTGGCCCGCCAGCTTGCCACCCGCTATAAAAAGTTCGGCGCAAAAGTGGCGTATGAAATCTGGAATGAGGGCGACCTGGAAAACAATCCGGCTTCTGTTTATGTGCCGCCAGCGCAGTTTGCGGTGGTGTTGAAACGGGTAGCGGAGGCGATCCGGGCTGAGTCGCCGGAGTCGCCGCTGATCTTTGGCGGGCTGGCGACGGGGCCAAATAAGGGCATCCCCTATTTGAAGGCGTGTAAACAGGCGCTCAATGGTCCCTGGCCGGTGGACGCGATTGGGATTCATCCCTACGGCCGTTGGGGAACCAAAGCGCCGTTTGATTGGGGCCAGACGTTTGGCACGTTGGGGCAGGCGTTTGCGGAGTATGAAAGGGATCTTCCCGGCCTGAAGTTTTGGGTGACGGAGATTGGCGTGGCTGCCGATAACGAGATTGGGCCGCCGTATTATCAGGACATCGCCATGTACATTCAGGATGTGTACAGCACCATTGCCGCCCGGTATACCAACCTGATACCGGTGGTCATCTGGTTTGCCTGGTCTGACCTGATGCGCAATGCGGGTATTGTGGATGGCAGCGGCCGGCGCAAATCGTCCGTCTACGCCGCCTTTGAAAATATCCGCAGCCGCAAATTCTGAAAAAACGTTCGTAGTAGGCGATTTATCGCCGTCAAATGGCGATAAATCGCCTACTACAAACCTGTGAGTGTATATGAATGCAAGTAAACTGGCGCGTTTAGGTGTGCCACCGGGGGAGGCGATGAAGGCGGCGGGCACGGCCGTGCGCGATGCCCGCGCGATGGGTATTCCTAAACGTGACATACCGGATTTGATTACGGCCGTTGTCGAAAACCCATCCGACTACACCAATGATGAACTGTTTGGCGGGTTGGCCAGTGCCATCCTGGCCCAGCACGCACCAACCCCCACCTTTAAGCCGCGCGCCCAACCCGCCCCCTTTCACATCTGGGGTGAAGACCTGGAAGCCGCTTCTATCGAGCAAATTGAAAACGCCGTGCAACTGCCCGTTTCCGTGCGCGGCGCGCTGATGCCCGATGCCCATGTGGGGTATGGGTTGCCCATTGGCGGCGTCTTAGCTACGCGCAACGCCGTCATTCCTTACGCCGTAGGCGTGGACATTGCCTGCCGCATGAAGCTGACAGTGCTGGATATGCACCCCAATATGATTCGCGGCGAGCAAAAGCGGCTGGCCAACGCCATTGAAGCCGAAACCCGCTTTGGCATTGGCGCCGGCTTCCCCCGCCAACTGCGGCGTGACCATCCGGTGATGGAAGAGGATTGGAGTGTCAGCCCCATTACCCAGCGCCACCGCGACAAGGCGTGGGAGCAGCTAGGCACCAGCGGCAGCGGCAACCATTTCGTCGAGTTTGGCATTTTGGAAGTGCTGGACGAGGTGGTGGGTTTGTCCAAAGGGCAGTATGTGGCCTTGCTCAGCCATAGTGGCAGCCGCGGCACCGGCGCCTCCGTCTGTGACTATTACAGCAAGCTGGCTATGGATTTACACCCGGAACTGCCCAAACAACTGCGTCATCTGGCCTGGCTGGATCTGGACACCGACGCTGGCCGGGAGTATTGGGCTGCCATGCAGCTAATGGGCTTGTATGCCGCCGCCAATCATGCTCTGATTCACAAACACATCGCCAAAAACCTGGGGGCCAAAGTGCTGCTAGATATTGAAAATCACCACAATTTCGCCTGGAAGGAGGAGCATGATGGCGAAACGGTCATTGTCCACCGCAAGGGAGCCACACCGGCAGGCAAGGGGGTTTTGGGCATCATTCCTGGCTCGATGGGCGCGCCCGGTTTTGTGGTGCGGGGCAAGGGGAACGAGGCATCGTTGCAATCGGCCGCGCACGGCGCCGGCCGCCGCATGAGCCGCAAACAGGCGATCAAATCCTTCACCTGGCACGACGTGAAGAAGTATTTGCGCGAAAGAGACGTCACCTTGATTTCCGCCGGGCTGGATGAGGTGCCCATGGCCTACAAAGACATTCACCAGGTGATGGCCGCCCAACGCGACCTGGTGGAAGTGCTGGCCCGCTTTGATCCCCGCCTCGTCAAAATGGCCCCGGCCGGCGAGCGACCGGAAGATTAAAAACCAGATATGAAGCAGGGGGACAACCATGGCTGTACAAAACCCTCACGATAAGTTTTTCCGCGAAAGTTTTAGCCGCATAGAGATTGCGCGTAATTACCTCGAAGAGTATTTGCCGACTGAAGTTCTGGCGTTGCTCGATCTGAACACATTGCACTTGCAAGATGGTTCCTTTGTTGACGAGACAATGCGTGAACATCAAACCGACCTTCTTTACCAGGTGCAGTTGGCGCATGGTGATGTGGCTTTCATCTATTTCCTGTTTGAGCATAAAAGCTACCCTGATCCTCTGGTCATTTTGCAGCTATTACGTTACATGGTGCGCTTTTGGGAGCAACAACTAAAGGATGGTCTACCTTTAGCGCCAATTATTCCCCTGGTTGTCTATCATGGGGAACGGCCGTGGAACATTTCCACTGACTTTCATTCGTTGTTGAATGCACCGGCAGTGTTGCGTACTTATTTGCCGTCTTTTCATTACCATTTGAGCGACTTTTCCCATCTCTCAGACGAAACAATCAAGGGAGAAATCTGGCTGCGTGTCAGCTTATCGGTGCTGCGAGCGATATTGAATCCTCACTTACACCGTGAATAGGACGATCTCATTGACCTATTGTTTGAATTAAAACACCGGGATACGGGACTGGAATATATCTACGCAGTTTTGTATTATTTAGGCAAAGCTACAGAAAAGGTTACGCGAGAGGATTTGCAACGAGCATTATTGCGCTATGGAGCGCAAGGAGAACAGGCGATGGCAACAATAGCCCAGGAGTTTATTCAAGAAGGCATTAAGCAGGGTGTTGAACAGGGTATTAAACAAGGTTTGGAACAAGGTTTGGAACAGGGATTGGAACAGGGATTGGAACAGGGTTTGGAATTGGGAAGACTTAAAGAGAAGCAAAATATCGCTCGCCAACTGCTGAAACTTCACGATGTGATCACTGTTAGCGAGATCACCGGGTTGACGATAGCTGAAGTAAAGGAGTTACAAAGAGAAGTATCTGCCAATTGAATTAAGTTTGGCGGGCAATAGAGAAGGGATGGGGAGCGTTGGCAAATATCTGGTCTAAAATCTGACGTTCGCGTTGTTCCACAATGGCCAGGAATTGATCCGCCCCGCGCATTTCCTTAAAGGCAGCAAAACCCCGTTCCATGAAATCTTGCAGTTCGCTCCAGCCGCTGCGGTTGGCGGGGCGGCGGGCGGCGCGCAGCACCATGCCGATCATGGGGATGCGGGTGAGGTTATCCACGCCTCGGCCCACGTCCAGTACCATATCTAGCTGTTTCTGGCGTGTTTCGTAGTTGTCGCATAGGCGGTAGGCTTCGGCGTACATCTCGGCGGTGAGGGTGTCGGTCATGCCCAGCCGATTTACCAATGCGTCAAGCAGGTGGGCGTCTAGCTGCTGGGTGATTTTGTTAAGGGCGATAGTTTTGCCCATGGTGATGAGCAGGCGGTCGGGCAGGTATTTGCGCATGGTGCGGTAGACATTTTCGGCGTCGGCGTCGCGCTGGCTGAAATCTTGCGCGCCGTAGATGTCGGAGAGGAAAAATTGGCAGGCACGGCCGTACCGCTTATTGCGTAGTAAATCTTCATGTGTCTGCGCCAGCCGGTCTACCTGCCACTGCCGCAGAATTGCCATCTGCGGCGACAGAACGCCGGCTCCTACCAGTTGGCGTTCGGGGGCAATGTGCCCGCGCAAAACTTGTTTGAATAGTCCCGTCTCTTTTTGTTCCTCTAGCTCGTCCATAGTGGGTGATTGAATTTTAACCAGACATCCGATTTCTTTGAGAAATCGGATGTCTACCTGATTGCTTTCTACCAGCGATTCAAAATCCGCGTCAAATAATAAACGCGATCTAATGCCGGGAACGGTTCCCAGACTTCCAACAGGCGGGGTTGGCCGCCAAACTGGATGGTCGCCGGGATCAATTCCAGTTCGCGCACGCCGTTTTTGTCCAGCCACACATTCAAAATGGCGGTGCTGGGGTCGCCGTCAATCTCAAAGGCAAAATTACCCAACCCGTAGACGATGACGCCGCCATTGTAAAACTCAATGCCTTGCAAGATGTGGGCGTGATGACCGATGACCAGGTCGGCGCCGGCGTCTATGGCGGCGCGGGCAATGGCGGCCTGTGGTTCGCTTGGCTCTTCGACGTACTCGTAGCCGCTGTGCAGCACAACAACAACGAGGTCGGCCTGGGGACGCACGGCCGTGACATCTTCCGTCACCACATCCGGTTCACCCCAGGCCAGGCCGGGGGTTGTCTCCGTGGCATCCCAGGTGCGCACATCAAAGACGCTGCGCGCTTCCACCGGCACGTTCACATAACCCAGGAAAGCCATCGTCAGCCCGTTCACTTCGGTGATATAGGGGGCGCGGGCCTCGGCGCGGTTGGCGCCGGCGCCAATGGGCTGCACGCCAGCCGCTTTCAGCAGGTCAATACCTTCGAGTAGTGTTTCCGCGCCATAATCCATGCCGTGATTATTCGCCAGCGAAACCACGTCGAAACCGGCCAATGCCAGCGATTCGGCCGCTTCCGGGGGGGCGCGGAAGGGGTAGCTTTTGGGCATCGGTTCGCCGCCCGTGCCCAGCGCCGACTCTACGTTGCCGACGGTGATGTCGGCGGCGTGGAACAGGTGGGACACTTTGGCAAAGGGGTAGGTCAGGTAGCCCTGTTGCAGGTTGTAGCCCAGGCTGCGGTCTAACATGATGTCGCCGACGGCGGCCAGATGCACAACGGGGGCGGGTTGTAAAGCGGTTTGCAGCAGGGGGAGGAGTTCAGACACGGCCGTGTCCATGCCCGGTACGGCCGTGAGCGTCAGTTGGGTTTGCAGCGGGTACTCTGGCTGATTGGGCCGGATGCCGTTGACGGGCAGCGCCTTCAAGTTTGGCGTCATCTGGCTCCACGGGAGAACGGTCACAATCTGATGGCTGTTTTCCAGCACGGCCTGGGCGTCCGCCAGGCTGATGTATTGCCAGTGGGTGGTGAAGGGGATGGCCAGCACCAATGGCTCCTGCACAATGAGCGCGCCGTCGGGATCGTCGCTGACGGCTAGATGGGCCAGCCCGGCGGCTACATCGGCGGCAGGGGCCTCACTGCGGAGGTACTGCCAGGGTTGTTGGTCGGTTGCCAGTTGGGTGAGGGCGGTGGTCACGGTCGTTTCCCATTCCGGGGCGGCGGCGACAATGATGGGTGGGTTGGGTGTGGCCGTGGGTGTTGGGGTGGGTGTATGGGTGGCGGTAGCCGTTGCGGTGGCGGTGGGAGAAGGAGAGGGAGTGAGCAGGTGAGCAGGTGAGGGCGGCGGGGACGCCGGGGTGAGGGTGGTGGTGGGGGCGGGGAAAGGTTCGGCAACGGCCGTGACCACCACCGAAGCCAGCTCCACCGATTCCACCGGCGACGAAGCGCAGGCGGCCAAAATAATCGTGATGCTCAAGAAATCCAAAATTCGTCTTATCATGCAATCAGCCCTTTACAAGGGAAGAGATTGGAGATTATGTCAATCTCCAATCTCTGATCTCCAATCTCCTCATGGTACACACGGCTCCGGCTGGTTCACCAGTTGGTACTGAGTCAGCGAAAGCCCCTGTTCTTTTAGCATCGTGGCCATTTCGATGCCCACGTAGCGGTAATGCCAGGGTTCGTAATAGAAGCCGGTGAGTTCAAATGTTTCCAGCGGCCAACTGAGGGTGAAGCCGTAGCGGTGGGCATTGGCCAACAGCCAGATGCCTTCATTGGTTTTATAGAAGTAGGTGTGAAATTGCAAATTGGGGTCGCCAGTGTAAAGCGGCAGTTCTGGCGAGCCAAAATCAATGGTGGTGCCCAGTTGGTGTTCGCTGTAACCGGGCGGGGCGCTGATGATGTTGACATGGCCGGGAAATTCGCTGGCCCACTTGTTATAAGCGATGGATTGGGCGCTCCAACTGCGGTAGCCAGATAGCACCTGAGGTTTCAGGCCGGCCGCCAGCATGTCGCTAATCATTTGTACCAGGGGCGCGATTACCATAGCCCGCAACTCAATCGGATAGCCGAGGGTGACATCGTTGCCCAAATGGTCATTCAGGGAAACCAGGTCGGTGGGGGCATAATCGCGGCTGAGGCCGTAATTCTGAGTGACGATGGCCCACAAATCGTCATCGGCCAGGATGCGGTTGGCGCAAGGGCCAACGGGTGTAGCCGTGGGTGTTTGGGTGGGGGTGGCGGTGTTTGGGGGTGTGGGCGTGTGGGTGCTGGTGGGCACGGCCGTCGGTGGCTGGGGTGAGGGGGTGAGCAGGTGAGGGGGTGAAGGGGTGATGGCGGCGATGTTGCCGGGGTGAGCGGATGATGGCGGCGGGGACGCCAGGGTGATGGCGGCGGGGACGCCGGGGTGAGCAGGTAAGGCGGTAATGGGGGGTGGCACGACGGCCGTGACTGCCGGTTGGCAGCCCACCACGAGCAACAATAGCATCAGGCCGAATAAGAAAAAATAGGACGATTTCATAGATACGTAATTGTAGCCTAAGCCGCGTACTTGCCCAAAAGTACAGGTTGACAACGCCGCCGCTAAAACGTATTATTTCCGGGATTATAGGCATTTCTCCGAAATTTTTTCGGAAAAAGATGAGTAATATGGAATGATTGACGAAACAGACGCCCAGATTTTGATGCTTTTGCAGGAAAACGGCCGTCTCGCCAATGCCGCTGTTGCCGAACAGGTGGGGCTTACCACTTCCACTGTCTTTGACCGCATCAAGCGGTTGGAGAAGCGGGGCGTGATTCGGCGTTATGCGGCGGTGGTAGACCCGGCGGCCTTAGGCAAGCCCATTACCGCTTTTGTACGGTTGGTGGTGGGTGCAGACGACCAGGGGGATTACCTGACCAGTAAGCGGCGCTTTGCCGAGGTATGCCGGGCTGAGCCGGATGTGCTGGAATGTCACACCGTTGCCGGTGAGGATTGTTACATATTGAAGGTGCGGGTGGCGCATACAGGTGAGTTAGAGGCGCTCATTGAGCGGCTGCGGTCGCAGGCGCTGGTCACCCGAACGACCACCAACATCGTCTTATCCACCTTCAAAGAAGAGACAACGGTGTCCGTGTCGTTTGCGCAAGATTCGGATTGAGAGTGGGTTTTGGTAATTGGATAATGAGCCAATAACTCAATTACGAGGTGCAACATGAATTGGAAAAATCTTTCATTGATGATTTTGTTGGCGGCCCTGTGGGGGCCATCGTTTGTGTTCATTAAGGTGGGTGTGGAAACGATTCCACCGCTGACGCTGGTGTTTGGCCGGGTGGCGCTGGCGGCGGTGTTGTTATACGTGGTGCTGCGCTGGCAGCACGGCCGTTTGCCAGACTCACTCACTGTCTGGAAACATATTGCCGTGGTGGCGCTGATTCACAACGCCATTCCCTTTTTCCTGTTTGCCTGGGGCGAACAATACGTAGACAGCGCCCTGGCCTCTATCCTGAACGGTACCATCCCCTTGTTCACTATCCTGCTGGCGCACTATTTTACCCAGGATGACCACCTGACGCCGGCCAAAGTCATCGGTGTGTTGGTGGGTTTTGCCGGGATGCTGGTGCTGGTATACCCGTCCTTTCAGGATGGGGTGGTAGCCACAGCCTGGGGCGTGTTGGCGTTGGTGCTGGCTTCGTTTTCATATGGTGTGGCTATTGTTTACGGCCGTAACCACCTGCGTGGGTTGCCGTCCCTGGTGGCCCCCACCGGGCAAATGATGATGGCCTCGCTTTACCTGCTGCCGCTGGTGCTGCTGCTGGAACGGCCGTGGACCTTACCGGCGCCTTCGCTGCCTTCTATCCTGTCCATGTTGGCGCTGGCGGTCTTGGGCACGGCCCTGGCCTTCATTGTGTATTACAAGCTGCTGGAACGCGCCGGGGCCAGCTACCTATCCATGGTGGCCTATATGATTCCCGTATTTGGCATCTTCTTTGGTGTCATCTTGCTGGATGAACAGTTGACCGGCGAGATGATCCTGGGCGGCGCTTTGATTTTGTTCGGCGTGATGATTGTGAATGGGTTATTTAATGCCGTGTTTGCCCGGCGCGTGCCGCAGCAAGTGGGCGCAGGTGATTGATTGGATTGAGTACTCTGTAACATAAATAATCTAAACATTCTTTAGTTCCAAAGTCGCTGATTGGGCTAACTCGGAATTGGCATCATTAACAACTGTATAACGAGAATTTAGCTTTTGGCGACAAACGGCTATGGAGAATTGCCACTTGATTTTGATGCCCTGGCGTGGGTGTTCAGGTTATCCAAAACAAGACAAATCAACAGCATCTCCGATGAGAAAAGAAGGGCGTTCATCAAAGCAGACCACAGGACGTTTAGGCTGGTAAGGTTGGGCATATAAACGGAGTATTTAGCCCTTCAATGCGGTTAACATCGCTTTATAACGAATCGGTTCTTCTTCAAAAATATAGGTGCAGGGGGCAACGATGACGCCGCTGCCGCCAATTGATCGTAGTTCGGCGATGGCCGGGAAGAGGTCGGCTTTGGGCACGACGATGTTAATGGCAAACCAGTCTGTGCCGTCGTGGGTGATGACGCGGCTGATGGTGGGACCTTGCAGCCCGGCAATGTGCGCCTTGTCGCGCATCCGGGCGGCAATTGCTTCCGGGGAGTCGCCGCGCACGTTAGCCGTTACCAGATAGGAACCGGCAGCGCGTAGGTGGGCTTCAATGTACTCCAGCATGTGCCGGGCCACGGCCAGCACTTCCGGGCGCTCTTGCAGCGCCTTCTTGTTGGCAATGAGTACGGCCTGGGAAACAAGAATCTGGCCGTCGGTTAACGGCCGTAAATGATTGTCCCTTAACGTCACCCCCGACGACACCAGGTCGGCGATCAGGTCGGCAAACCCGATGGCCGGGGCGATTTCTAACGTGCCCTCGACGTTGACCAGCTTGTACGGCCGTACCCCATGCTCGTCCAGAAACGCCCCGGTTACGTTAGGGAATTTGGTGGCAATGCGCAGGGTACGGCCGTTGGCTGCCAACTCCGTTGCCCACACCGCCACCTCAGCCATCGTCTGCACCGACGTTTCTTCCGGCACTGCCAGATTCAGCGTACAAGGCCCATACCCCAGCGCCTCATGTAGCGTCAGGATTTTGTGCCCATTGCCGAACGCTTTTTCTGCCAACACGTCATAGCCGGTGATGCCAAAATCCACGCTACCTTCGCGCACCCCGGCCACAATGTCACCCGGCCGTTGAAACATCACCGTCAACCCCGGCAGCGCCGGAATAGTGGCTGCATACTGGCGCGGATTGGGCCGGTACACCTTCAGTCCACACGCCGCCAAAAAGTCAAAACTACCCTCATACAGCGCCCCCTTACTCGGCAGCGCCAGGCGAATATCGGTTCGATCCATAAACTCCTTATGCGGGGGAAGAAGGAGATTAAGAGATTGGGAGACTGGGAATTTGCTAATCCCCTAATCTCTCAATCTCAAATCTCAATCTCCCAACAAAAAACCCTCCCCGGGTATGCCGGGGAGGGTTTGTCTCTCCCAATTACATGCTGCCAGACCAGCGCGGCTTTAACCCAGGACATTATTCCATTCACCAAAATGGTGACGGCGAACCCGAAGCGGCTTCGGGCCATGATGCACGTGAACGTGGGTTAAAGTGTGAATCATCTTCATCTTGGGCCAAAGTCTAACACACGCCGGTCATTGCGCCAATTGCCTAATTCCCATCATTGAATATCAGTGGCAAATAGGCTATCGGCACCACAAATGGCTCTTCCTGATCCAAAATGAAGCTGGCTTCAACCTGACCCGTTTGTGGTTCAGGTGTGTTACTCAGGGCCACGGCCTCAAAGGAATAAATGCCATCACCAGGACTAAATGGGAACGTGGCATTCCCGCTTGTACCGGGGAATGTGCTGTGCAATGTCCAGTTGCCCAGGCCGAATCTGACCCAAACTTGCACGCCGGTGACGGTATACCCAAACGGAAAAACCTGCCAGCTAATGTTGACAGATGTAGCTCCAGGGTCGTTGACAAGCATCGGCGAGATAGGGTTCATGGCTGCTACCGGGTGGCCGACGATGGTGGTGGAAGCCTGGGGGCCGCTCCAGGGTTGGATGTTGCCCGCGTTGTCCGTAGCGCGGGCGCGCAGTTCGTAAAAACCGGCCGGTGCGCCGCTGTAATTGTAAGAGGTTTGGGAGGCCGGCGCGTTTGTGACCAGATTTGTCCAGGGGCCGCCGTTTGACCGGTATTGCACATCATAACTGCGGATGCCAGACCCAGGCAAAGAGTCCGTGCCACTCCAACTGATGGTGCCAAAGGATTGGCTGTAAGGGGGCAAGGCGTTCATGGTGGCGTTGGGGTTGATGGCGTCAATGGTCGTGCTGGCCGTGGGGCCAATCACGCTCCAATCGGTGACGTTACCGGCGTTATCTCTGGCGCGGACGCGGAATTCCACAAACTGGTTATTGCTGGCTTCGCCAAAGGTGGCCGAGGTAAAGGTGACAAAGTTTTGCCAATCTGTCCAGCCGCCGCCGTTAATGCGGTACTGCACGGAGTAGTTGGCGATGCCGCTGGGGTTGCAGCCGGCCGGGGCCGTGTCAAACCCGCTCCAACTGACGGTAAACTGTTGCCGACTCCAGATAGGCAGGGCGCTCACGGAGGCGGTGGGTGGCTGGTTATCACACTGTTGGTTAAAGGTGACCGTCAGGTAAGGCATACAGCCATAGGGGCCGCCGCAGAGGTTAACGGTCTGTTCTTTGGAGTAGAAAGTACGGCTGAAATTCACGTTGGATCGCTCATCACCGGTGAAAACAGCACCAAAATTGGTGTTGGTACGCCAGAAGTTGATGACCTGGGTGGCGTTGAGCGTCTTCCAGCCATTGTTGATGTCTGGGCAACCTACGCCAATTTCATTCCCACTTAGCCCGGCGCCGGTGGCCCAGGTGAGGGTGTTTTCATTCCAACTTTGGGTGGGAAAGTCAGCCCGGAAACAGATATTATCGCTGTTGTTGTTGGCCTGTAGCTGGAAGATGCTGAAGGTGGCGTTGTCTACGTGGGCATTGGCGGGAATGGCGGCCAGATTAAACTGCAAAAACATACGCATGGCATCGAGGCCGTTGCTGCTGTTGAAGCCCAGCCCTAACGTGGTAGAGCCGCCATAGGGGGTGTTGGGCATGCCGGAGGCGATAAAGGTGTCTTGGGCGATGGGGATAGTGATGGTTGTTAGAACAGCCTCGCCCACTTCTTCCTGGTTGATGATGTACACGCCGGGGAAGTCGGGATGCTCAATGGGGAATGTGTCCGGTGGCGGTGGATCGTCGTTTTGGGCGACGGCCGTGCCCACCACCACAGCGGCGGCTACCAATAATAAAACCAACAGCCAGAACGGCCGTTGCCTGGATTGACGATAACTTTTATTCATTTTCTTCCTCTTTTACTTGACTAAAGTTTGTAATATTAACCAGTTGGAGAGACCTGGTGTTTGCCAGCCATGACACGATGTGGGGTTTTACTGACAATGAGATTTTAACAAATTATCCGTGAACGACCAAAACGTGGGTTAACGATCCCAACCGGGTGGGCCGAGGTACGGCCGTAGATCTTCATCCTGCAACACCCGGCGCACGCTCTCTTCCAGGCTCAATTCACCCTGACGCACGGCATTTTCATAGCGGCTGGCCCAGCGGTAAATGAGGCCGCGAGACTTGCGATGTTCCACCAGCATAATTTGCGCCAGCGGCCCGCCATGCTCCAGAAAGCCCGAAGTCACGTAGTCGCGGATGGTTTGCTGCCAGTCATAGGCCAGCCGCACAATTTCACTATGCCAGCCACGCCGGGCCGTCCAGGTGAAACGGCCGTAACTCAACCGCTTGTCCTCGTCAAAAGGGGCGCCCACCGCGCCGATATTCACAACCAGCGCACCGCCAATCTGGCGCATGAGCGGCCGGTGGGTATGGGCGGTGACGAAGATGGCGGGTGGTGGGGCGATCAATTGTTCGATGTCGGCGTCCGGTGTTTCCGGGTAGATGCCGGTGCGATTGTCTTGCATGGAAGCATGAACCACGCGCAGTGTACGGCCGTCTGGCGCGGTTACGCTATATTGGTCGGGCAGGGCGGCCAGGGCGGCGATGTGCCCGTTTAGCTGATCATGTGTCCATTGGGCATACTGGCGAATTTGCAGCGAGGGGCCGTGTGGGTCATTGAGGGGGTGGGCACATTCCAGCACATACGCTTCGTGGTTGCCCTTCACGATCTGCCAGCCATCCTGATGCGCCCGCGCCTGGATCAACTGCCAACAGGCCAGCGAACAAGGCCCCCGGTTGACAATATCCCCATCCACGACCACCACATCGGGCTGCCATTTGTCCAGATCGGCCACGGCCGTTTCCAACGCCGGCAGATTACCATGAATATCAGAGATAACGGCTACTTTCATATCAGGTTTAGTCTAGCCCGATATGGTCAAATTGTCAGCCAATTGCCCGTAAATCGTAATCCGTAATCCGTAATCCGTAATCCGATTACTAATTACGGGTCACGGGTCACGGCTCACGGATTACCGATCCCGTTTCCCCTGCTTGGGGCGTGATTTGGGCTTGCGGGCATGTTTGCTGGCTTTCACCTTTTCATGGTGGTGTTCGCGCCGTTCTTCTTTGCGCTCCTGACGGTGGGCGTGTTTGATGCGCCGTTTGTCTTTCTTGGGAATACCGGGCTTTGCGGTACTGTTTTCCTCAGCCATTGTGTGCCTCCTGACACGGCCGTGTCCTTCCTAATCCTGCGCCTCATTAGACCATACACGACATAAAGCCACAAGTGAAAAAAGGTGGGAGGCGGAGGTGATGATTGTCATAAAGAAATACGGCCGTTACACAATTTCCAACCAGCGCACTATTTATT
>JAHBVI010000034.1 GCA_019637635.1 Anaerolineae bacterium | reverse complement strand
CCTGTTCCAACGCCTCAATTTGTGTTTGGGAGGGCACGGACTGCATATCGCCTAAATGGGCAATAGTCAGGCCATCATAATCAAATACATAAATCACATTCTGATTGGTTTTGGCGTCGCTGATGGTGCGAATGCCGGTGATAAAAACGCCGCCAATTTCATATTCGCCAGGGCCGGTCAGATGATGCGCCGCGCCGCTGACGCCGTCCACAAAGTTGTGCCCGCGCGCGTCATGGCTCACGGTGACCACATCGGCCTTCAATTTAAGAGCGGGCAGCCCCAGATGGCCGTTGTAGGGGTCGGTAACGACCGTGGTGAATTTCCGTTCCGTAAAACGAAAACAGCTTAGCCCATACCAGGTTAGTTCCATAAAAAAGCATCTCCTTACAGCGCATAATTATACCCTATCCCGGATATGCGGCGACAAACGGCCGTAAACCAAAACGGCCCGCCCCCACCACCAGGACGAGCCGCCTATCACCGCTCACGGATTACGGATTACGGATTACGAATTACCGGCTTTACCCCTTCAACGCCCCCGACATCAACCCCCGCAAGAAATACCGGCCCAAGATGATATACACAATCAACGTCGGCAGCGCCGCCAGGAACGAACCGGCCATCTGCACATTCCAGGCAATAATCTGGCTGCCCGCCATATTGTTCAGCGCCACCATAATCGGCCAGTTCGACGAATTGGTGAGGATAACGGCAAACAAAAAGTCATTCCACGACGCCGTAAACTGCCAGATCAACACCACCACAAACGCCGGTACCGACAGCGGCAAAAAGATGTTCACATACGTCTGGATCAGGCTGGCGCCGTCAATGCGCGCCGCTTCCACCATTTCTGTGGGTACGCTGGCATAATAGCCGCGAAAAATGAGGGTGGTAATGGGGATGCCATAGATAATGTGCGCCAGCGCCAGCCCCGGAATGCCACCGGCCAATCCCAGCCAGCTCATAAACTGCACCAGGGGAATAATGATGCTCTGGTAAGGGATAAACATGCCAAACAAGATAAGCGGGAAGAGGATGCCCACACCGGGGAAGCGCCATTTGGTCAGAATGTAGCCGTTGATGGAACCAACCATGGCCGAAATCATGGCAGTGGGAATGACCAGCCGAATGCTATTCCATAAATGGGGGGCCAATACCTGGTAAGCGGCCCGGAAGTTTTCCACTGCCAGCCCAGAGGGTAAATCCCACATGGTGCGCAGGCTGACTTCATCAAAGTTCTTGAACCCCGTCACCAGCATCACATACATGGGGATCAGGTAGAACATGGAAAAAAAGAGCAGCAAGATATAGATCAGGGCGCGGGACGGGATACGGCGATAGGATGCGGTCATACTTCGGCCTCCTGGCGTAGAGTGAAATAGAGGTAGGGAATCACCAGTACGGCCACGGTGACCAGCAAGAAGATGCCGATGGACGCGCCACGGCCGTAAAACAGCCCATCAAACGTCGTCGTCCACATGTACACGGCCGGCACGTCCAGCGCCACCTGCTTCCCGGCTATGGCGATAATCAGGTCAAACACCTTCAGTGAAATGTGCCCCAAGATAATCATGGCGCTCAACGTCACCGGGCGCAACAGGGGCAAAATAATGCGCCGGTAAATCTGGTATTCCGATGCCCCATCCACCCGCGCCGCTTCCCGCAGTTCCTCAGGAATGGCGCGTAGCCCACCCAGGTACAGCGCCATCGTAAAACCAGACATCTGCCAGATGGCGGGAATGGCAATGGCGGCAATGCCCCAATTGGGCGTGGTGTACCATTTGTTGATCAGAAAATCCAGTCCCAGCGAATCAAACAGCAGATTCAGACCGCTGATGCGTGAGCCGCCCGCCGGATTCATCAGCCAGCGCCACACCACCCCGGTGACAATGAAGGAGATGGCCATGGGAAACAAAAACAAACTGCGAAAGAATGTTTCACCGCGCAAACCCTGGTCCAACAGCAGCGCCAGCACCAACCCCAACAACAGGCAGCCGACCACAAACAAGAGCGTGAAAATGATGGTGTTGCGCACATCAATGTGGAAACGGGGATCATTCATCAGTCCCAGGTAATTGCTCAGGCCGGCCCATTCCAGATTCGGCGTCAGCCCAATCCACTTGCTGGTAGAGACCCGCAGCGTCCAGTAGATGAAGCCGTAGACGAAGATCAACAAAGCCACAATGGAAGGGGCTATGAGCAGGATAGCTGTGATTGTGTCCCGATCTAGCTTTTTTAGATTCATAATGGGGGGAATTGTAGGACAGGTTTACCCACCTGTCCTACATCTATGGAGAAATTGGGAGATTAGAGATTGGGAGATTGTTAGTCTCCAATCTCCAATCTCCAATCTCTAGTCTCACTACTTACAAGCGCCCGACGAAGCGCAGGCATTTACCAACGCACTCTGGAGGGCGGCCACGTCGCCCGTGCCCAGGAACAGGCCCAGCGCCGTGTCAATTTCCGCTTTCCAGCTATCGTTGGCGACCACACCGTGCGTCAGACTGCCCGTCACACGGTCATTAGCCCAATCGTCCATCGCCGACAGCAGATATTCACCGTACAGACTGCGGTCGCCATCGCTGCGGGCGGGAATGGAACCTTTGACCGGGTTAAAGGCATCCTGCCCTGCCTGCGAACCGGCCACCGTCAACCAGGCAATGGCCGCTTCCCGGTTGGGCGCGCCCACCGGCAGCACAAAGCTGTCGGAGAGGAATTGGAAATTGCCCGCCGTGCCCGGTACCGGCGCCCAGACGTAATCTTCATTGGGCGTCAGCCCCAGTTCACGGTAGAACCCTTCCTGCCAGTCGCCCATCACGTTGAAGGCGGCATCGCCATCTACCACCAGTTGCCCGGCATCCTGCCAGCTTAAGGCGGAAGCGTCGCTGTTGGTGTAGGTCAGAATTTTGGCAAAATTCTCCAACGCCTGGGTCACTTCCGGGCTGCTCCAGTCGTCTGCGCCACTCCAGATGGCGTCGTACCCATCCGGGCCAAGCGAGGCCAGCAAGATCGTTTCAAACAAGTGCAGCGCTGTCCACTGTTCCCCCAACGCCAGCGGTTCAGCCATGCCGGCCGCCTGCAATTCGTCCATCGCGGCAAACCACTCATCCAGAGTAGTGGGCATGTCCACGCCATACTCGACCAGCACTTTGGGGTTGGCCCACAGCACGTTGGCGCGGTGAATGTTCACCGGCACGGAGTAGATGTCACCATCTTGGGAGATAAGGGGGATGAGCGTTTCCGGCATCACGTCCAGCCAGCCATTTTCTTCATACAGGAAGTTCACCGGTTCTAGCTGGTTGGCAGCCACGTAAGTGCCGATGAGTTCCTGCCCGGCATGGCCTTGCCAGCTATCGGGGGGATCATTGGCCTGCAAGCGGGTAGCCAGCACGGCGCGGGCATTGGTGCCGGCGCCGCCGGCGACGGCCGCGTTAATGAATTCCACGTCGGGATATTGTTCCTGGAACACCTTGATCATAGCGTCCAAACCGGCTGCTTCGCCGCCGCCCGTCCACCAGGAGAAGATTTCCACGGGGCCGCTGACGGTAGCGGTGGTTGTCGGTGCGGTGGTGTCAATCGCTTCCTGGTCGGCGCCGGTGGCTGCGGCCGTTAAGGCCGCCTGGAAACCGGTCACGTTTTTGTTACCCAGGTACAGGCCCAGCGCGGTGTCAATTTCTGACTTCCAGCTATCGTTGGCCACCACGCCGTGCGTCAGGCTGCCAACCACGCGGTTGTTGGCCCAATCATCCATCGCCGATTGCAAATACTCACCATACAGGCTGCGGTCGCCATCGCTGCGGGCAGGGATGGAGCCTTTAACGGGGTTAAAAGCGTCCTGCCCTTCTTTGGAACCGGCCAGACGCAGCCAGTTAATGGCCGCCTCGCGGTGCGGCGCGCCTTTGGGCAGCACAAAGCTGTCCGAGAGGAACTGGAAATTGCCCGCCGTGCCCGGCACCGGCGCCCAGACGTAGTCTTCATTGGGCGTCAGACCGAGTTCGCGGAAGAAGCCTTCTTGCCAGTCGCCCATCACGTTGAAGGCGGCGTCGCCATCTACCACCAACTGCCCGGCATCCTGCCAGCTTAAGGCGGAAGCGTCGCTGTTGGTGTAGCTGAGGACTTTCTCAAAGTCGGCCAATGCTTTGGCTACGGCCGGCGTACTCCAATCGCCGCCCGTCCACAGTTCTTCATACCCATCTGGGCCGAGGGAGGCCAGCAGAATGGTTTCAAAGAGGTGCATGGCCGTCCATTGTTCACCCAGGGCCAGCGGTTCATCCATACCGGCGGCTTGCAGTTCATCCATCACGGCAAACCATTCGTCCAGGGTGGTGGGCATATCTACGCCATATTCGGCCAGCACTTTGGGGTTGGCCCACAACACGTTGGCGCGGTGAATGTTGACGGGTACGGAGTAGATGTTACCGCCCTGGGACATCAGGGGGATGAGGGTGGAGGGCATCACGTCGTACCAGCCTTCTTCTTCATAGAGGAAGTTCAGTGGTTCTAGCTGGTTGGCGGCGACGTAGGTGCCGATGAGTTCTTGCCCGGCGTGGCCCTGCCAGCTATCGGGCGGGTCATTGGCTTGCAGGCGGGTGGCCAACACGGCGCGGGCGTTGGTACCGGCGCCCCCGGCTACGGCCGCATTGATGAATTGGGTGTCCGGGTATTTCTCTTTGAAGAGGGCGATCATGGCGTCCAGCCCGGCTGCTTCACCGCCGCCCGTCCACCAGGAAAAGACCTCCACGGCATCCATGCCACCAGTATCGGTTTCGGGGGCCGGGGCAGCCGTGGTTGCTGCAGCCGCTGGCGCTGTTGTGGCTGCGGCTGGTGTGGTTCCGGTTTGGGTGTTGCCGCCGCCGCAGGCGGCAAGCAGCAGCCCAAACAAGAGCAAAAGTACAAAAAGGGTAAATCTCAATTTTTTGACTTGCATTGCGTTTCTCCTCAATCAAACAAATAGGGGTGGATAAAATGCCGCCACCGGGAAATAGGGTGCGACAAGTTTACTGTACTGCTGATCGGCCTGGTTCACAATGCCTATTGTGCCACGTTGCTGACAGGGGTGTGACATGGGGAGGTAATCGGTAATCGGTAAGCCGTAATCCGTAATCTGTAAGCCGTAAGCCGTGAGCGGTAATCGGGTATAATGGGGGCAGGTTTGTTGGCCCGCGGTGGTGTAGTGGGTGCGGGAAAGGATGAGGATTGATGATGGAACAGGTGAATCTTTTACCATTCACGCCGGAGGCGGAGGCGGCCATGCGGTTTGCTTACCAGGAGGCGGTGCGACTGCATCACCAGGAGTTGGGCACCAAACACATTTTGCTCGGCCTGATGGCGGCGCGGGAGAGCGCGGCCGGGAAGGTGTTATACCGGCTGGGTTTGGAACTGGAACCCACGCGCCGGATGGAGGAGCGCCTGAAACATACAGCCGAGCTAAAGGAGCCGGTGAAGCCGGAATTGAACCAGCCGGCCAGAGAATTGTTGGATACGGCCGTGAAAGAAGCCAGAGAAGCGGGTCAACAACAAATTAGCACGGGGCATTTGTTACTGGCATTGACACAGGTGGAAAACGGGGTGGCGCTGGACACCCTGCGCCACTTTGAGATTACGCCAGAACAGGTGCAAGCCTATCGTCAAGAGCTACTCTACGGGGGCGGCTAAGACCCTAAAGGTTTCAGAAAACCTTTAGGGTCTTAGCCGCTACTACGTTTGCACCACGCCCAGTTCGTGCAGGGTTTCCAGGATGCGGTCGCGGCTGATGGGTTTGGGCAGGAAGCGGGAGGCGCCCAGGGCGTAGGCCAGGTCGGGGTCGTTGAAGACGGAGCAGACGATAATGGGGATGGTGGCCGTGGCGGGCTGGCTGCGTAAAGTTTGCAGAATTTCCCAGCCGCTTTTGCCGGGCATCATCACGTCCAGAATCAGGGCATCGGGGATGAGTTCTTGTGCCAGTTGCAGGCCGGCCGCGCCGCTGGTGGCAGTGACGACGCGGCAGGCGTGGCCGGTGAGGTAACGGTCGAGCAGTTCTACCAGCCCTTCATTGTCATCCACCACCAGTATGAGAGCGCCACTGTTGCTCAGGTTAAAGACAAGGGCGCGACGGCCGTCCACCCCAACTTCCTGCCGCGCCACCCAACCTAATCGCCCTATCAGTTGGCCCAACACATCATCTACAATCTCCGGCGACTCTTTGTCGTGGGGGGTATAGGCAATGGTCAGCGTGGTCTGGGTTTCTCGCGCGACCAGGCGGATATGCAGGCTGTTCTTACGGGCGGCCTTCAGGATGCGGCTGAAAACGCTGACGAAAATCTGGCGGGCGACGGCCGTGTCCACAGGCACAATCACTGGCATCTCCGGCAGGTCCCATACAAACACCATGTCCACCGATTGCGCCAATGGCTGCACGGCCGTGTGCGCTTCGTGCAGCAACGGCCGTATGTCCGTCGGTTGTAGGTGCGTCTCCCAATGCGCCATTTCCGACTGGACGGAGGAGAGGGCCTGGGCAGAGGGCGGGGCAGCCAGGGAGGAGGTGGGCGGAAGGCGGTTCCAGAGGAGGGCGGCCACGCTTTCTTCGCCACGCCGCAGGGTGCGGTGCGCCTGGCGGGCGGAAAGCCCCAGCCGGTTGGCCGCTTCCTGCACGGTAATGCCCTCAATGTAGCGCAGGTGCAGCAGATGGTAGATGCGGGCATCCGGTGTATCCTGGCCGGAGCGGGTGTCGGGGCTGAGGGTTTCCACGGCCGTAATCAATTCCCGCCGCAGGTGGTGGCTGGCCGGTTGGCTGCTTTTGGGCCGCGCCCCGGCTATCTGCTGCGCCAGCGGCAGCCGTTGCAAAAAAGCAAAATCATACAAATGATCCAGCGCCAGTTTGACCTGTTCGATGAAGTCATCGGGGGGTAAGGTTTGCGTTTCGGTCATTAGTTATGCTACCCATCACGACTAAACAGCAAATTTACCACCCCCATATGGTCAACTAATTGCGTCGTCAACTGCTGGATCACCGCTTCCCGCCCCGTCAATTCCGTTAATGCCCCATCCGCCTCAATCACCTGCACCTGCTGAAAACCGAGGGCGCATACTTCGGCCAGCGCCGCCGCCGGATCGTGCCCAAACGCCTTCAGCGCCGCCGGGTTATACTCCATCACCAGCTTCAACCCAGGCGACCGGGCAATGGTCTGGCGCAGCCCACGCAGCGCGCCAATCTCCGCCCCCTCAATATCCATCTTGATCACATCCACCTGGCTGACCCCCTGTTCCGCCAGAAACGCATCCCCCGGCATCGTTTGCACGGTAAAGGTTTGCGGCTGGAATTCCTGGCCGATGCGCGGGGCCACGTCCCCCTCATGCACGTGCGCTTGCTGCAAAGCGACCATGGTCTCGTCGTAATGCAGCGAGCCGCTGGCGGACATGATGAGATAGTCGTGCAGTACGGCCGTGCCCCCCACCTCCGCCAACGCCATCTGTACCGGGGTCACGTTGGCAAATTTCTGTACATTGTGAGTCAACGTCTGGAAGGTGCGGGGATGGGGTTCAAAGGCAAAGATACGGCCGTTATCACCAATGACCGGCGCATAACGGCAGGCATAATAACCCACGTGCGCCCCCACATCCAGCATGGTCATCGTCGGCCGTACCAGCCCATCCAGCACCGCCATCGTTTCCCGTTCATGCCGCCGGGTCAGCAGTTCCAACCGAAACCAGAACGGATCATCCGGCATGGTGGCAAAACCCCGGCTGCGCTCCAAAAACGGAATAACGCCATGCCCCATCAGCCAATGGGTTGCCCGATGTGCCGGTGGAAAACGCTTCAATGTCTTGCGGTATAAGTTGACGCTCAGTTCGGTTATGCTCATGCCCCAACATTTACCAAAAAATGGGGCGTCTGGCGAATTGTTGTAGGGCGATTTTCAAAATCGCCCTACAGTTTCTCGACTACCCCCTTCGCCCCATTCACCCGCACCCAATCCCCCGTTTGCAGCCGCGCTGTGGCATCCCCTGTGCCTACCACCGCCGGAATGCCCAATTCGCGGGCGACAATGGCCGCGTGAGAAAGCGGCGCGCCCACATCGGTGACGACGGCGCCCGCTTTGGGGAAAAGGGGCGTCCAGCCAATGTTCGTCGTTGCCGTTACCAGGATTTCGCCCGGTTGCAGCAGGTGGCCTTGTTCCGGCGCATCCAACCGGCGCACCACCCCCTCCACCACGCCCGCTGCGCCGGGGAAGCCGGTTATTAGACCTGACAGGTCTCCAAGACCTGTCAGGTCTGCTTCTTGCTGCCAATGGTATGGATCAAAACGGCCGTGAATAATCCCCGGATACACCGGCAGCGCGGACAACCGTTCATGGGCTTGTTGGCGAATGGGGATGTGGGTGACGGCCGTCGAAGCGATGGCTTCGGCCGTCCTATCTCCACCCAACACCGCTGCCATCTCCTCCAACCGCAAGAAAAACACTGTGTCGCCCAATCCGGTCAACTCAGCGGCGCGTAAAGCAAATTGCCGCACCACGCCCACCAGCCGGATTATTTCAGAGCGGATGGCTTCCCGATTGCGGGCGGCTGCCGCTACCTGAGCCAGTTGTGTTTGCATTTTAGCGACGCGGCGCGGCTGTTGCTGCGCAAAACGCGCCCAGGCTGCCGCTTTGCCCGCCTCTTGCCGGGCCAGCAGCGCGGGCACATCCACCGCCGCCAGATTAGCCTGCTGCTGTGCCAGCCAGTCCGGTTCTTCGTAGGGGCGTGGCCAGGCCAGTTCAAATTCGTGGGCGCTGCGGTGGCCGTACTGCTGCAAGTATGCGGCTTCGTCCATCTGCCCCTGCTGCACCCGCCACAAGCCGATCACCGGCCCCAGGCTGGCAAGCTGGTCGCTTCCCTGGCTGAAGCCGGAGAGCAGGGTGTTGGCCGTTTCTTCGTCTGTCCATTTGACCAGCTTTTGGCGCAACGGCCGTACCAGATCCTCAAACAAACCCGTGCCTGCCTGTAACAATTGGCAGGCTTCTCGCAAAGCCGCCTCTAGTTCCCACCACACCGGCAGCAGATCAGCCGGTGTTTCCGCGGCGGCAATGCGCGCCTGGAACTCAGCCGCTTGTTGGGGCATAACGGCCGTCGCCGCCGCCAACCGTTTACGATCCCGGCGTACCCGGCGTATAGCCGCCGGGGCGCTTTTTAGCAGGGCGCGCAGCACCGCCCACCGCGAAAACGGGATGAGGGGTACGGCCGTGTCCGCCGGTAGATAGCCAAAAAACTCGCGCATTTGGGCCGCAATGCGCTCCTGACTGTAGCCCAAAGCGGTAAACATAGAAGCCGCCAGGCTGGCGTTCATGTAAAAGCGCCCGCCGATATTGCCAAACAGGGGATGTTGGCCGGGCAAGGGGATGGTGAAGGCTTCACGGCCGTATAGTTGCAGCAGCGACCAGGTCATCGGCGTCATCACATCGGGTACCGCCTCACCAAAGTTGGCGTTCGTCCACAAGTAATCGCCGCGTAAACTGTCGTTCCATTCTCCCGTTGCCGGGTTGTGGGGCTGCATGGTGGTGATGGGGCGGGCCTGCAGCAGGTACACTTTCCCGTCGGCCACCGCCCATTCAATATCCTGTGGACCGTGTAACTCGTTTTCTAATCGCTGCGCCAGTTTGAACAGGGCACGGCCGTAACGCTTCATCTCTGGCGGCCCGGCATACGCGCCTTTGGGACGAGACAGGGTGAATGTGTCCGGCGTCGCTTCGCCGGAGACCAGCTTATCGCCCAGCCCGCGCACAAAATTACCGGTCATGTGGGCATGGCTGCCGCTGACGGGATCGGCCGTAAACAGCACCCCGGCCATTTCCGCCGGCACCATCTTTTGCACCACAACGGCGACCTGATGGCTGGCGTTTAGCCCTTGCGCCTGGCTATAAGCCTGTACGCGCTCGTTCTGCCCGGATTGGCGCACCGCATGAATGGCGTGGCGAATCTCCGCATCGTGCTGCACATCCAGCACCGACTCAAACTCCCCGGCAAAGGAAGCGTGGGCGGAGTCTTCGCTGAAGGCAGAAGAGCGAATGGCAAAGGGTGTGCCATGCCCATTGCGCAAAACGGTCAGTTGGCGCTGCACTGTTTCCCAGGCATCGTCGCGCAGCGATTCATGGACAAACGCCTCCGGCGCAATGACAAAACCGTCGGGTACGGGGTAGCCGGCCTGAAACAGTCTGGCTAACGTGCCGCCTTTGCCGCCGACGGCCGTGACTTTATCTGTAGGTAGTGTGGCAAATTCGTAGATCATCTTAAAGTTGGGGTAATTGGGTAAATAAGTAATTGGGTAATTGCCTCCAATTACTTATTTACCCAATTACTTCTTTACCGTAGTTTGGGCAGCAGCCCGCCGGTTTGGTTGCGGTAATGGTGGTACTCGTCGCCAAACTGGTTAAGCAGCAGCTTTTCTTCTTCAGGCATGCGAATGACGATAACAGAGATGATGATCGCCAGGCCACAAAAACCGATGAACCAATTAGCGGTCAGCAGCAGCACCGCAGTTTGCATCAGCAAAAACGCCAGGTAGATGGGGTGGCGCACGATGGCATACAGGCTGCTCACCAGAGCCGAGCTTCCAACAGCCGCAGCACCGGATCAAAGGCGTCGCCCAATTGCTGCCTTAACGTGCGGTGGCTCCAGACATTGAGCATTATCGCAAAAATGCCGATGCCTACCCCCAACCAGCGCGCCCATACCGGCAGCGCCAGCGCCGACCAAGCCATCGTCGCCGGCGCAAACGTCCACAGCAGCAGCCCCAGGTAAAAGGGAATCCCGAATAGTTGGCGCAATTTCAGCAGGAGCGGGACTTCATGCGCATGGTGCGCCTTGATCCGTGCTGTTTTGTCAGCATCACGTGTTTTAGCCGTTTTGCTATAGGCCGAAATCACATAAGCGAAGCTAAAGAAAATGATAAAGAGGGCAATCTTGAAAAAAAGTTCGAGTGTCATGTTAATCTCCATGTCTGGCTGCTACCACACACCGAGCAGCAGCCGGTAGCGAACATCCTGCGCGTAGTCAGAGTATCCCGGTAATTCAGCCTGCAACGTCTGGTCTTCACGCGCCGTGCGCCAGACAATCAGTCCGGTAGCCCACAGTCCCACCAGCAGCGCCCACCACGACCCCAACAGCAGCGGCGCGCCCACTGAGGTTAAGATCGAACCAACGTACATGGGGTGGCGCACATAACGATAGGGACCGGTGGTACAAACCTGGTGGCCGCGCTCTGTTTGGATGCGTACCGTCGTGGCCAGGTAATCATTCACCGCCATGGCCCAATAGGGCAAAATCAACCCCGGTACCAGGCCGATAGCGCCCATCATCTGCAATGCCAGTGGGATGGTTGTCCAATCGAAGCGGTAATCCAACCCGGCGACCAGAGGCAGTAAGAAGGGCAAGGGTAAATACAGCCTGGTAAACACTTTGTCGAACGGTTTTGTGCCTTCCGCTTTACGGCCGCGTTCGTTGATGATGCCGGGGTGGTGGCGCACCATCCAAATGCCGGCGATTAAAAGGGCGGCAAACGATAACAAGGCATATACCCAGGCCGCCGGCCACTGCCATGTGCCTGCTGCAAAGAAAAGGATGATGGTGAGCAGCAGAAAATAAGCGACGATGACGACCAGGCGTTTTTTACCGTCTTTGTTCAGCCCAGGTTTTTCTGAGTCGGGAACGGTTATCTGGTTCATGATTAATCTCCTTGCTTTTGTGTTAAGCGCAAGATTTTAGACATGTCTAAATAATAATTGATCGCTGCACAAAAGTCAATAACCAACAAAAAACGGCCGTCTGTTTTTCAGACGGCCGTTTTCGTTCATTAAGATTGGTTCAATCTCCCAGATTGAACCAATCTATGCAGTTGTTGCCAGGGTTTTGATGTGGCTGAGCATGGCGCTAATGCCGTTGAGCCGCTGCCCGGAGAGGACTTGCTGCAAGCCCATTTGCAGGTGGAACATATCAGGCACGGCCGTGATCTCATCCACCGTACTCCCATCCAACCCCTCTTGCAGCACGGCGGCAAACCCGCGCACGGTGGGCGCTTCCGGGGGGATGTCGAAGTGGAAATGGAGACGGCCGTCTTGCTTTTCCGGGTAGATGAACACTGGCGTCATACATTCATGCACCTGATCCATCTCCCCTTGTTTGCCTTGCAGCCAGGCCGGTAGGGGCGGCAGTTTTTCGGCATACTCCAGCAGCAGTTCCAGCTTTTCCTGCCCTTCGCAGTAGCTAAAATCTTCGACGATCTCCTGTAATCTCAGGGGCAGTACATTCATTTTTGCACCTCATGGTTGTTCATACCCCAATTGTAAACGGGGTACGGCCGTGTGCCAATAGCAGCCGCCGCAGTGCCAGGCAAGGGGTAGAAAGACACGGGTTGACCAGATCGGTTTTGCCCCTTGCCTGGCACTACCCAGTAAATAGATTGCCTTGCCGCCCAAATTGTGTTATCTACAGCCCCAAAAGACCCCGAAAGGTTCGCGCGCCTTCGCGTCCTTCGCGGATCATCTCACCGTTCACCGTTCACCGTTCACCGTTCACCGTTCACCGATTACCGATTACCGACCCATGACCTTCGACCTCTTCAGCCCCGCTTTCAAACGCGACCCCTTCCCCACCTTTGCCCGGATGCGGCAGGAGGCGCCGATCTATGCCCACGTTTCACCCGGTGGCGTCACCACCTGGTACATCACCCGCTACAAGGATGTGCTGGCTGTTCTTAAAGACAACGACCATTTTGTGAAGGATGTGCGGCATACAAAGGAAAACAATCCGGCTGCACCTGCTCGCCCTACGCTCCATCAATTGATTAACCAGAATATGCTCTTTGCCGACCCGCCCGACCATACCCGGCTGCGGGCGCTGGTAAGCCAGGCGTTTACGCCACGCCGCGTGGAGCAGGCCGCGCCGCGCATCCAGGCGGCGGCCGATGACCTGTTGGACAAGGCCGCCGCTGCCGGGGCTTTGGAGTTGATTGCCGATTATGCCCTGCCGCTGCCGCTGATGGTCATCTCGGAGATGTTGGGCATCCCGCCGGCCGACCAGGCAGATGTGGCTGACTGGTCGCAGGCGATCATCTCTCCCGGCGGGCGCGGCCTGGGCCAACGGCTGCGCAAACAGAAGATGCGGGCATTGGTAGCGTATTTGGAGCAGATGTTTGCCAACCGTTCCCGCCAGCCGCAGGATGATCTGGTGACGGCGCTGGTGCAGGCGCGCATGGAAGCGGGCGACCGGTTGAGCCAGGCGGAACTTTCCAGCATGGTGGCGCTACTGCTGGTGACGGGGCACGAGACGACGGTGAATCTGATCGGCAATGGGGCGCTGGCGCTGTTGCTGCATCCGGCGCAGTTGGCATGGTTGAGGGCGAATGAAGGGGGACGGGCGACGGCCGTATGGCATACGGCCGTAGAAGAACTGCTGCGCTACGATGGCCCCGTGGAAACCTCCACCACCCGTTGGGTGCGGGCCGATTTCACCTTCAAAGGGCACCGGATGCGGCGCGGTGACGTGGTGCGCGTTTCTCTGGCCTCGGCCAACCGGGATCCCGCCCAATTTGCCAATCCTGATGAGCCAGACCTGGCCCGCGCCGATAACAAACATCTGGCCTTCGGGCATGGCATCCATTACTGCCTGGGCGCGCCGTTGGCCCGCCTGGAAGGGCAGATTGGGCTGCAAACCTTGTTTACCCGCTTCCCGGGTATACAGTTGGCCGCACCTCCCGATGAACTGGTCTGGCGGCCCGGCGTGTTGTTTCGCGGGTTGGAACGGTTGCCGGTTACAGGGCTGTGAAAGGAGATTGAGAGATTGAGTGCTTGAGTGATTGAGAGATTAAATCTCCTAATCTCCTAATCTCCCAATCTCTTAATCTCCAATCTCCAATCTCCAATATGATATACTTCCCACCAGGAGAACCTGCCTATGGTCACGATGACAAAATCACCCACAAAAACATTGTTATCGGCCGCCGACCTGTATGAACTGCCGGATCACGGCGGCCGCACGGAACTTGTCAAAGGAGAAGTGATGCCCATGTCCCCGGCAAGTACACAACACGGAAAGATCGCCTCGCGCTTAGACCGTTATGTTGGCAATTTTGTGGAAGAGAATAATTTGGGAGAGGTATATGCGGCGGAAACGGGTTTCACCATTGAGGAAGACCCGGATACGGTGCGCGCCCCGGATGTTTCTTTTGTGGCCCGCAGCCGCATTCCGCCAGAAGGTGAGCCACCGGGTTTTTGGGCGATTGCGCCCGATATAGTGGCCGAAGTGTTGTCCCCGTTTGATGTGGCCAGCAAGGTGCAGCAAAAGATCACCGAGTATTTACAGGCCGGGGTACGGCTGGTGTGGCTGGTGGACCCGGAAACACAAACGATTACGGTTTATAAATCGTTGGCGGAGGCGCATATTTTATTGCGCGAGGACGTGTTGACGGGGGAGGATGTGCTGCCAGGGTTTACCCTGCCCCTGGCTAAATTGTTTCGCCGGTAAAATGATCCGCGAAGATCGCGAAGGTTAGACCTGACAGGTTTCAGAAAACCTGTCAGGTCTGCCTTACGGCCAGTTCAATGGTGCTGCCGGGCAGAAAATTGGATTTCAGATAATAGAGTGATTGTTCCCGGTCGGCGCCGCCGTCGCTGGTCAGCAGCAGTTGTTGGCAGTAGATGGCGATGTCTTCGACGATGCGTTCGCTACGAAAATAGGCCAGGGCCGTGAGATTGACTTCCGTCTCCCTATACCCCTGGTAAAACAACCTTTCTTCCTCGGCCGGGCTACGACCGTGTCCAAACAACCCCGCCCCGGCAAACATCAAATCTCGCTCTTTGGGCGCAAACAGCAGCGTGTCCCAGTCCACCACGTAAAACGCCTGGTCGTTAATCAGTACGTTCCCGGCGTGCATGTCGGCATGGCACAGCGTAAAAGCGGGCGTCTCTGTCTGCAACGCCTGGGCTAACTGTTCGGTTCGTGTAACCAATTTGGTAATTTGTGCCCGTTTGCTCTGCAAAAAGGCGGCGCAGTCGCGGGCGACGGGGTCAGCGTACACGGCCGTCACCCACTCCGCCAACGCCTGCTGCACCACCTCTCGCCATTGGGGTGCAAACGTTTCGCGGCGGATGGAGCGGGTGAGGGTAGGGGGGATCACGGCCGTATGAATCTGCCGCAGCGTGGCCCCCAATTCGCGCCAGTGGTTGTCTGTTAACGGCCGTTCATACCCATTCTGCCCGTCTACAAAAGGGTAGAGGATGGTTTTGAAATCACCCAGGCTGGCCCAAAGCTGGCCCGTTTTGGCTGCCAACGGGGGGATAATTTGCCGGATGCCCTGGTCGTGCAGAAATTTGGGCAGCAGCACCGACGCTTCATCAAAAACGCCGGATCGCAATTTTAAGAAGTAGGTGGTGGTGTTGGTGGTGACGTGGTAAACGGCCGTGTTCTCATCCGCGCCCAATGGCAGAAACACAACCTGCGCAGCCTGCACATCGTATGTTTCTCGCAAACAGCCAACAATCCTCTCATCGGCCAGGTCTGGTTTTTCTAACAAACGAACTACCCATCCCAACGGAGGGGAGACTTTTGCCGACAACAACCGGTCGGCTAAAGCCTCCCCTCCGTTTTAATTCTTCTTCACCATGGTCCGCCACTGCCCCAAACTGTGCAAGTATTCGGTGGATTGGTGGCGGAAGTAGGTGTCGTATAGTTCGGCGTAATGGCCGCCCTGGGCCATCAGCCCTTCATGGCTGCCCTGCTCGATGATGCGCCCCTTTTGCAGCACCACAATCCGGTCGGCGGCGCGCACGGTGGAGAGGCGGTGGGCAATGATGATGGAGGTGCGCCGGCCCATAATGAGATGCAACGCCTGTTGGATTTGCGATTCGGTGAAGGGGTCTACGCTGGCGGTGGCTTCGTCCAGGATGAAGATGCGCGGGTCTTGCAGCAGCACGCGCGTCAGCGCCACCAACTGCCGCTGCCCCAGTGACAGGCGGCTGCCCCGCTCGCCCACGTCACTGAGCAGCCCGTCGGGTAATGTCTCCAGCCATTCACCTTCGCCAATTTGCCGGGCCATGGCTTCAATGTCGCCGTCGGTAGCATCAGCACGGCCGTAGCGGATATTCTCCGCCACCGTGCCCGCAAACAAAAAAGGCACCTGGGACACAATCCCCAACTGGCGGCGGAAATCGTGCAGGTTTAAGGTGCGAATGTCACGGCCGTCAATACAAATCTCCCCTTCCTGAAATTCATAAAAACGGGCGGTCAGCTTGATAATGCTGGATTTGCCCGCGCCGGTATGCCCCACCAACGCCACACTTTCACCGGGGGCAATGGTCAGCGAAAAGTCATCCAACACCTGCTCCTGCGCCGAATAGCGGAAGGAGACGTTTTGGAAGGCGATTTCGCCGCGCAAAGGGGGGACGGGCTGGTTATCGGTTTGGGCTACGGCCGTTTCCACATCCATCAGCGCAAACACCCGTTCCATAGCCGACAGCCCGGCCTGGAACTGGCTCCAGAAGGCGGAGAGATTGGTCACGGGGAACCAGAAGCGGTCAACGGTGCTGATGAACAGATACCAGGCAGCGGCGCTGATCGCCCCGGCGACGGCTGCCAGACCACCAAAATAGATGATCACGGCCGTGCCCACCCCCGCCAGGGCATTCAACACCGGGAAAATGTTGGCCAGCACAAAACCGCGCCGCACGTTAATGTCATACGCCTGCTGGTTAATTTCGCCAAACGCCTCATAAATCGCCTGCTCCTGGCGGAAATTTTTAGCCACGCGGATACCGGTCACCGCTTCTTGAATGGATTTATTCACTTCCCCCATCGCCCGTGTACCCTGCCGCGTGGTGCGCCGCGCCAGCCCGCGAAAGCCCAACGCCACCAGGGTGACAAACGGAGCCATGATCAAGACCGCCAGCGTCAATTTCCACTCAATGGTAAACAAAATGGCGATCAGGATGATGGCGACTGCCAGTTGATTGAGTACGTCGGCGCTGAGCAGCAGCACTTCACCAAACTCTTGTGTATCGCTGGTAATGCGGCTGACCACCCGGCCGGAACTGAACTCATCGTAAAACGACATGTCCTGGCGGGCGGCGGCGGCAAAGGCATCCTGGCGCAAGTGCAGCACCACGTCTTGCACCACTTCCACCATCAGCAGGCGGCGCACCCAGTTAAAGACCCAAATGGCAATGCCCAAAACAAAGACCGCTGCCACCAACAGCGGCCCCCATGCACTGTTGCCACCGGTGGTCATCAGATCCACCGCCCAGGCCACCAGGATGGGCACGGCCGCATTCGCCGCCGCAATTAATATAACTGCAATGACGATGATGATAATTTTGCGCCGGTACGGCCGGAAATAGGCCCCCATCCGCCGTACCAATTCTTTATCGCTGTACTGCCGGTCATACGCCTCGGCCTCAAGCCCGCGGGTGATCGCTGCCATTCTTTACTCCGTAATCGGTAATTGGGTAATTGGGTAATTGGGTAATTGTTCACCCCTTCACCTTTTCACCTGATCACCCCCTCATCTGCTCACCATCACTCTATAAACGGCCAGCCCGGCGAGGCCGCCGAGCAGGGTGGAGGCCAGGCCGGCCCAGGCGCCCAGGTTGGCGAACCCGGCCGTGCCCGGCAGTTCCAACAACACATACAAATACAATAACAGGCCACCCACCATGCCCCACAACGGCCAGCCAATCTGCTGTGTTGGTTCCAGGCGCAAACGACGGCTGCCGATAACGGCCGTGACCGCCACAAACATCAGCCCCACCGACATCGTCACCAGCGTCAGCAGCTCCGATAGTTCAATTTGAATGACCGGTTCTACCGTTTCTGGCGGCAGTGGCAATGTGGTCGGCGTCAGCGTCAGTGTGGGTGATGGTGTAGGTGTGCTGGTGGGGGAGGGTGTCGCGGTGGGGGTTGGTGTATTCGTGGGGGCGGGTGTAGGGTCAATGATGCGTACCTGGGCTTCACCCTGGGCGCTGTTGCTCACGGTAATATCCAACTCCTGCGAAATCAGGGCGTTACCGGCCGTCACGCCAATGCGGAATTTGCCCCCTTCGGTGCGCGTTTCCAGCACATAATCCCACTGCGCCAGTCCATTGCGCGTGGGCACTTCGGCCAATATGCTGCGCCCGCCGCCAACGCGATCCCACTCAATAAAACGGACAATGGTATTGTCCGGCACCGGGTTGCCGTTGCTGTCTACAATCACCCCGGCTTGCAGCCGCAGCGAGTCACCCACCGATACAGGCAGGGGGTCAGTTTCGGCCGAAGATTCGATAGCCTGGTCGCCGGCAATGTAGCGCAGCGGAATAATCTGGCCGGGGTCAGGCTGGGTGCGCGCCGCCACATTGTAGCCAACGGCATCTATGTTCACCGGCGCTGCCCCGCGTGGTGGCAGTTCTTGATACAGGGCGCGTACTGAGGCGTCTATGGCGGCGGTTGTTTTGCTAAAGAGGCCGTAATAGGCGGAGAGTTGGCTGATTTCGGTGGTGTCCAGAAAATTAGGGGTGTTGTAGGCAAAAACGATGAGGTGATGATTGCGCACCAGATCGGGCCGCTGTGCCAGAAAATTGCTGAGTACCTGAGATTGGGCATCGTCGGATAACAAGGCAAAGATTACCCAATTGGCCGTGCGCAGGGATTCCTGCACCAGGTAACCAGGAGGCGGGGTAGCGGTGGGATAAGGCACGGCCGTACCTTCCTCTGACGCCAGTTCTTCTTCCGGCAGGGAGGGGGATAGGGTGGGGGTGATTGGTACGGCGTTATACACAATCGGTGTTGATCCCGCAGCCAGGAATGAGTCCAGATCGGCAAACGAGTAGCTGGTGATCTGCTCTGGGCGGGCCTGCCCGCTGGCCTGCGGCCCATACAACGCCAGAATCCGTTCTTGAATGGCCGTCAGGCCAATCAATGGCTGCGCCGGGCAGGTGGAACATTGCTGCCCCTGCCGTAAATCGGTGAAGATGACGATTTGCTCATTAGGGCCAGGCGGGCGCAGCCGTTCGGCTAATACGTCGGCGTTGGGGGAGATGAGGGTGAGGCCGTTTTGGGTTACGTCCATCATGGCGGTGGTGTGGGCGGTGGGGGGCGAAACGGCCGTGTCTGCCAGCAGCACATTTTCCGGTGAGAAATCGCCGCCGTAGAGGCGAAGTTTCAATTGGAGGATGCGCAGTACGGCCGTGTCTACCTGTGCCTGAAACGCCGTGTCCGTTTCATACCGTTCCTGGAACCAGCGCATGGCGTCTTGCATATTCGCCAGTTGGGTGGCATAGGGCGCGCCGTTCAGGGCAAAATTATGCAGGTAAAGCAGGTCATTGCCCGCCAGGAACGCATCTTTGGCGACAACCCGGTGCGGAAATTCCCGGCCTGTATCATCATAAAAACGGGCGATAGCCCGCGCCCCCAGACTGTCAGACACCATCACCCCGCCATTTTGCCGCCAACTGCTAAAGCTCGGCCGCTGCATCAAGGCCGTCAATGCCTGGGGGTCCAGGCTGACGGGGTTGGTAGCGGCAGTGACGTTGCCTTGAAAGCCCTGGTAACGAATATGGGTGGTCAGCAGCCCGTCCACGCTTTGCGTTGGTGTACCGGCCCCGCCCGTGACTGCCGCAAAGGGAATCAATTCCCCCCTCTCTAACTCGGCCAGCCCTTTTTGCACGGTGGGGATTTCTTCTTGCAGCGGGCGGTCGCTGGCGCCAAAACCGGGGAAATGTTTGGCAATGACGGCGATACGGCCGTTGCTGCCCTCATGTACCCCGGTGGTGTAGGCCTGCCCCATCAGCCCCACCCAGTAAGGGTCGCCGCCAAAAGAACGCACGCCCAGGTTGTTGCCGCCATTAGCCGGTTTTTCCAGCACGTCCAGCACCGGGCCAAGCAGCATATTCACCCCCACGCTGGCTAATTCTTGCCCCACCACCTGGCCCACTGCCTGGGCGCTGCCGGGCCGCCAGGTGGCGCCCACCGTCATGTTGCTGGGCGTTTCCGTCAGCCCATTAAAGAGGTGGGTGTAAGGATACCCATCCCCTTCCTGGCTGAGGGCAATGAGCAGGGGAATACCGGCGTAGTCATCACTTTCGCCTAACAAACCGAGGTCAATGCTGGCTGTGTTGGTGAAAGCGGGTGTACCGCGCAAGGCCAGCGATTGCAGTTGGTTGGTAAGGATGGCCACTTGGGTGGGCGCGTCGGCGGGACGGCCGTAACCGGTGATATTATCGTTCTCCCGGTTTAACACCACACCGCCCACATGGTAGTTCAGGATCAAGTCAGTGATGGCGTCCTCTGGCAAGACCTGGTCGCCGGTAAATGTCACCAGAAAAAGCTGCCCCACGCGCTCGGCCGTATTCATTTGCGACCACAGGCGAATGGCTTCGGCGGGCAGGTCTGGGGGAGGGGCCGGCGTGGCTTCCTGGCGGGCTGGCGTGGCGTATGCCGGGATCGTGGGAGAGGCCATCAGGATAACGGCCGTGACCAATAACAAAATCAAGCAGAATCGTTTCATCAACAACCCAGCGCCAAAAGAAGAAGATGATGGGTTCGTAGTGGGCGATTTATCGCCTTCTCCGGGCGATAAATCGCCCACTACAAACAGTTTTTATACCAGACAGTTTGGGGCAAGCGGCGTTTTTCTGCCCGGTCTGGTCTCCCTGATATGAGTTTGATTATAGCGTAGATTGTCACACCTAACACCTGTGTTAAAATCGCCCGATTCTAAATCTCAACTCTTTCTGGGTAACCATATGTCCAACCGGATGAAAAATATATTAGCTCTCATGCTCCTGGTGTTGTTAGCGGCCAGCGCCTTTGTGGCCGGCTATTTCACCAATGATTTTGTGGAAGCGCAGCGCGGCGCGCCCGTCCTGGCCGCCAGAGAAGACGACTTCCGGCTGTTTGCGGAAGCATGGGGGCATGTGGAATCCAGCTTTTTAGGCGATTTGCCTTCGTCTCAGCAAGTGACCTATGCCGCTATTCGCGGGGCCATGGGGATGCTCAATGATCCCTATACCTTTTTTGTGGAGCCGGTGGCGCGGGAACAGGAGCGCCAATCGTTGCAGGGGACGTATGGCGGCATTGGCGCTTCCCTAACGCGCCCGGAAGAAGGCGGCGACATTATCCTGGAGCCGATACCGGGCAACCCGGCGGAAATGGCGGGCATTGAAATGGGAGACGTGCTGCTGGCGGTGGACGGCCGTGCCATCACCCCAGACATGACCGTGCAAGAAGTAGCTGACCTGATTCGCGGCGAAAAGGGCACAACTGTCGTGTTGACTGTGCGCCACGTAGGGACAACGGAACCAATTGATATTCGCGTGGAGCGCGGGGATATTCTCATCCCTTCGGTCGCTTACCGACTGCTGGCCGAAGACAATACCATTGGTTACATTCAACTGACCCGTTTCAGCGGCGAAAGTGAAAATGAAGTCGCGCAAGCCATTACCGATTTGCAAGCGCAAGGCGCTGAAAAATTGATTTTGGATTTACGCAGCAATGGTGGCGGGCTGCTGGATGCGGCCGTGGAATTGGCCGACCTGTTTTTGAGTGATGGCCCCATTTTGTACCAACAGACACGGGGCGAGGGCGAAAAAGTTTATAGCGCCACGGCCGATACCTTAGCGCCAGACATCCCGCTGGTGGTGTTGGTGGATGGTGGCAGCGCCAGTTCTTCCGAGATTTTGGCCGGGGCGCTGCAAGACCGGGAACGGGCCATTTTGGTGGGCAGCGGCCCCACCTTTGGCAAAGGCTCGGTGCAGTTGGTGTATGACCTGAGTGATGGCTCATCAGTGCATGTAACCGCCTCGCGCTGGTTCACGCCCAACCACCGCCAGCTTGACCAACAAGGTATCCAGCCGGATGTATTGGTAACGGTGACCCAAGAGGATGTGGACAACGGCCGTGATGCCGTCCTCAATCAGGCCATCCAGGAATTACAGAAATAGGAACAAAGGATATGTCTACAGATTCAAACGAAAAACAAACAAACAAAACGCTCATCATCATCCTGGTGGTGTTGGGGGTGGTGCTGGCGTTTGGGTCGGCCGGCGGTGGCTATATGGCCGGCCGCGCTTCCGTCGCCCCGGAAACGATTACCCAAACCATCACCGAAACCGTCACGGAGACGATTTTGGAAACGATTACCGAGACGGTGACAGAGACGGTGGAAGTCACCCGCCAGGTGGAAGTGACCCGCGAGGTGGTGACGCCGGCCGACAGCGTGTCCGCGGATACTACCGAGAGCAGCGTGCCGGTGGCCGTGCCGCCCGGCAACCCGGAGGACATTACCTTTGACGTGTTCTATGAAACGTGGCAGTTGGTGGAGCAGCAGTACGATGGCGACGTGCCGCCTAATGAGGATGTGTTGTACGCCGCTATCGAAGGTTCGCTGCGCACGTTGGGTGATGAATTTACCCGCTTCATCCGGCCTGATGTGGCCGAGCGAATGCGCCAGGATGCTGCCGGCTCCGTCGAAGGGATTGGCGCGTTTGTGCGCGAAAATGAAGAGGGGCAATTTGAAATTGTGCGCCCCATCCCCGGTCAACCGGCCGAAAAAGCCGGTTTGCTGCCCGGCGACATCATCATCGGCGTGGATGGGCAGTCTATGGAAGGCGTTTCCTTTGACGAGGTGATTTTGCTGGTGCGTGGGCCGCGAGGCACCCAGGTGACGCTGTCGGTGCAGCGCGAGGGTGAGGCCGAGCCGTTGGAATTTACCATTACCCGCGTCCGTTTTGAAATCCCCACCGTCGAATACCGCATGTTGGAAAACGACATTGCTTATATCCATCTGCAAGAGTTTAACCAGACGGCCGTGCAAAAAACGTTGGCCGCCCTGGAAGAACTGCTGGCGCAAAATCCCCAGGCCCTCATTTTTGACCTGCGTGACAATCCCGGTGGTTTTCTCAACCAGTCGGTGGCCGTGGCCGACCTCTTCTTGCCGGACAGCGTGGTGCTGTTTGAACGCAATCGCAATGGCCTGGATCAGACCTTCCGCGCCGATAATGGCGATATTGCCGAGACCATTCCGTTGGTCGTCCTGGTCAATCCCGGCAGCGCCAGCGCCTCTGAAATTGTGGCCGGGGCGTTGCAGGATCACGGCCGTGCCATCCTCATTGGCGAAACCACCTTTGGCAAAGGTTCCGTGCAACAGGTTCACGAACTGTCAGATGGCTCCGAACTGCGCGTGACCATTGCCCGCTGGTACACCCCCGCTAACAACACCATTGACAAACAAGGCGTCACCCCCGACATCGAAATCCCCATGGAGTTCGGCGCGGAGGAAGACATCCAGTTGCAGCGGGCCATTGAATATATTTTGAATGGAGAATAACTCGTCATCTGTAACCCGTAATCCGTGAGCCGACGGATTACGGAGCACGGATGACGGATTACGCACATGAAGGCAGTTGGCAAAAAAATCGTCGCCCAAAACAAACGGGCCAACTTTGAATATGAACTCCTGACGAAGTATGAGGCCGGGTTGGTGCTGCTGGGGACGGAGATCAAATCCATTCGCAACAACCAGGTCAGTTTGCAGCGCAGTTACATCCAGGCGCGCGATGGCGAGTTGTGGCTGGTGGAGGCGCATATTGCCGAATACAAACACGGCAACCGCGAAAACCATGACCCGGTACGGCCGCGTAAACTGCTGCTGAAACGGCGGGAGATCAGCCATATTCTGGATAGCTTGCAGCAAAAGGGCCTCACCTGTGTGCCCACCATGTTGTATCTGAAAGACGGCCGTGCCAAAATCGAAATCGCCCTGGCGCGGGGCAAAAAACTACACGACAAACGCGACTCCCTTGCCAAACGAGATACCGAACGCCAGGTGGAACGCGCCCTGCGGGAGAAGTATCGGTAAAGGAATGGAGATTAAGAGATTGGGAGATTAAGAGATTATCTAATCTCCCAATCTCCCAATCTCTCAATCTCCCAGTCTCAGTCTCCCAATCCCCAATGCCCCCTTCCCACGCTGCCCCGCTGACCATCATTGTGCCCACGCGCAACGAGGCGGCCAATATCCAGCCTCTGCTCACCCGGCTGGCGGCGGCGCTGGGCGACACACCCTTTAGCGTCCTGTTTGTGGACGACAGTACGGATGATACGGCGCAGGTCATTACCGACACGGCCGTAGCGTTCCCCTTCCCCATCCACGTAATCGCCCGCCCGTCACAGCAGCGCAATGGGTTGAGTGGGGCGGTGGTAGATGGTTTCCGCGCCGCCCAGGGAGAGTGGCTGTGTGTCATGGACGCCGATTTGCAGCACCCGCCGGAGATGATCCCGGCGTTGCTGGCGCGGGCGCAGGAGGCGGATGCTGACGTGGTGGTGGGCAGCCGCAAAGCAGGGCGTTGGGGGCCGCTCGGTCTCAGCCGCAAGCGGGCGCTGACCTCCCAGGCGCTCACCCTGCTGGCTCGCTTCTGGTTCCCCCGCCTGCTCAAAAACGTATCCGACCCACTGACCGGGCTGTTTCTGGTGCGGCGGCAGGCGATTGATATTGCGGCGCTGCGTCCCGATGGTTTCAAAATTTTGCTGGAAATTTTGATTCGCTGTCCGGGGCTGCGCGTGTCTGAGTGCCATTTTGATTTTGCCCCCCGTCACGAAGGGGATAGTAAGGCCGATTTCCGCGAGGGGATGCGCTTTTTTCGCCACCTGGTGCGGCTGCGGGCCACCGCCAACCAATCCTTCCCCCGGCTGATCCTGGTGGCGGCGGGCAGCGTGGTGTTGGACACGGCCGTGTTCCTCCTCCTGGCCTCCTTCATCCCCTATTGGCTGGCCGCCATTCTCGCCGCCGAACTGTTCATCTGGCTCCGTTTTATCGTCACCGAAAAGTGGGTGTTGGGCGGCGGCCATCCGGTGGCCGGCTGGCCCTCCTGGCGGCGCTTCTGGCTGCGCAACCAGCTTTCTTTGCTGCTGGTGCGGCTGCCGCTGCTGGCGCTGTTGGTGGGCGTATGGCAATGGCCGTTGGCGGTGGCGGGGCTGACGGCCGTACTCCTTGAAGGCGGCGCGCGCTATGTGGTCTCCGAACAGTGGGTTTTTTCGCGGGGTGGGCTGACCATGTGGCAGCCGGGTCTGTTCCGCTATGACCTGCATGGCCTGTTGCGGCTGGAATCGCAGGTGCGGCTGCCGGAACTGGCCTGGTTTGAAACGGCGCTGCCACTGCCCCACGTGGACGTGGCCCTGCGGGTGGATCGCCTGGGCACACCCAGCCCGCAGCCAGGGGCAATTACCTATGACGAGCGGCTCAGCCGCTTTGGCTTCGGCGTGGCCATCATGCCCGGCGATTATACCGAGGTCGTCATTTCTCCGGCGTTAGCCCATGCCCCGTATGCCCTGTATAAATCGCTGTTGGAGCCGGTGCTGCGTTGGGCGCTAACCCGCCGGAACTGCGCCCTGGTGTATGGCAGTTGTGTGGCTGACGCCGGGCAGGCGCAATTGATCGTGCCCGCCGCAGAACGGGGCAAAACGGAATTGGCGCTGCAACGGGCGCTGGCGGGCAGCAACTTTCTGGCGGATGATTTTGTGATTCTGGCGGCCGACGGCCGTGTCTATGCCTTTCCCAAACCGGTGACGGTGACGCGGGAGGTGCGGCGCGCCCTGGGGCCACACCTGGCGCTGGCCCGCCGGGAGCGGGGGCGGCTGTGGCTGCAAAATTTGCTCTTTTCCCAGGGCGGGCGGCAAACGGGTATTCAGTTGAGCCAGCGCCGCTGGCCTGCCGCCACGTTTAACATTTATTTGCAGCGGCTCTTGCCGCCGCCCAAAATCGCCATCACCCGCCTGCTGCCCCAGGTGGCAATTGATCCGTCGGCGCAGTTAACGGCCGTCTATGCCCTCGCCGATGATGGACAGTCACTTACCGGGCTGTCTGGCGCAGCAGCGGCGGATTGGCTGCACCAACGCACCCAGGCCGCCCAGGGCTTCCCACCCTACGCCCTGTTGATGGAGCAGCTAAACCAATGGCATGGCGTGGACGGCCGTGCCGTTGAGCGGCGGATTATTGAGGAGGCGTTATCCGTGATGCGTGATGCGTGACCAAATCTTTCACGGGTCACGCATCACGCATCACGCATCACGAAAAATGGACTACCGCAAACCCGTTACCTTTGGTCAAAACTGGTCGCCCAGCCGGTATAAAGTGCTGCCCTATTTTGCTGTGGAAAAGCAGGTGATGCAGCGGCCAGAGTCGCAGTTAATTTTGGATTTGGGCTGCGCGGCGGGGTGGAATATGAGCCGGTTTCGGCAGTACGGCCGTGCCCCCTTTGGCATTGACGTGGTGGCCGAACGAGTGGCGCTGGCGGCCCATCATGGCCCGGTGGCCATCGCCTCCGGGTTGGCGCTGCCCTTTGCCGCCGAAACGTTTGACGTGATCTACATCCAACACGTGCTGCACCACATTGGCGACGTGGCTCAGGCCTTGCGCGAAGTGCGCCGTTGTCTCAGGCCAGGCGGGACACTGTTTTTGGTGGAAACGGTGGAGGATAATCCGGTGATAAGGTACGGCCGTCGCCTCTATCCGCGCTGGTTGGGAGATGAGATCAACGCCCCCTTCTACTTTGCCGAACTGCAACAACAATTGACGGATGAGGGCTTCCAGGTGGCGCAGGCCGGACAGTACAGCGTCCTCTTCTGGCTGTGGGAAATTTTGCCCGATCACCTGCCGTTCATGGAAAAGCTAACGCCGCTGGTTGTGCCGGTGGAACAACTGCTGGTAAAAGCAGCCCGCCGTTATGCGGCCCATGCCTACTACGTTGCCCTGCGTGAGGCGTAATGCGTGATGCGTGATCAGCGGCCTCACGCATCACGCCAAAAACCATAAACCGGCACTTTGATCTCTGGCTGCCTGTGGCAAGTTGTTGGTTGCAAGTGATTTTTGCCAAAGCAACTTGCCACATGCAACTTGCAACTTGCCACCGTCAAAAATGTTACTCTATGATCGCATCGGTATAGTTGCCAACAAGTTGCCCCTCATCTGGTTGGGACTATAATTCTGGCGGCAAATCTTGAAATGATGACCTTACCCAGACTCTAATTGATGAGCCGAAAAAGGAACATGAACCAATCTTCTGAGCCTGGCAGTAGTCCCGAACCGCTGCCAGCCCTGTCAACTGAATAGATTCCCCTGGTTGGCAGATTCCTTTCGCCTCCAGGGAGCGATCAACCTGGAGGTGACCCTTGTTACAAACAACTCTTGACGATGTGTTGGCGCGGGTGCGCGCCCAACTTGAGCACGATGACCTCACTGGCGCGGTGGCGCTGATCGAATCATTACGCTCGCCGGATCAGGCCGAACTGTTCGCCGAACCGGGTGAGACAGACGAGCCGCCTTGCTGTCATAACGTGTCGTGCTGGTGCGCCACGACGACGAGTGAGTAAACAGGGGGTCGGTATGTGGCAGAAAACGATTTTTGGTTCAACTTCCCCGCGCCGCCCTTTTGGGGCCGGCGATGTGCTGGCGCTGCTGTTGGTAGCGGCGCTGCTGTATCTGGGGACGCGGCTGGCGTTTAGTGCGCCCGACGTGATCATCGGGCCAACTATTAGCCTGGCGCCGCGGGCGCTGCCCTGGTATGCGGCGTTGTCTGTGGGGCGGATGACGGCCGCTTATGCTTTATCATTGTTGTTTACGTTGGTTTACGGCCGTATTGCCGCCTATAACCGCCGCGCCGAACGGGTGATGATGCCGCTGCTGGATGTGCTGCAAAGCGTGCCCATCCTCTCCTTCCTGCCGGTGGTGCTGCTCAGCCTCAGCGCCTTCCTGCCGGAAAACGCCGCTGCCGAGATCGCTTCGATAGTTCTCATCTTCACCAGCCAGGCCTGGAACATGACCTTTGCCTGGTTCCAATCGTTGACCACCATCCCCAAGGAACTGCGCGAAGCCAGCAGTATCTTTCGCCTGAGTAACTGGATGCAGTTTCGCACGTTGGAACTGCCCTTTGCTGCCATCAGCCTGGTGTGGAACAGCATGATGAGCTGGGCGGGCGGCTGGTTTTTCCTCATGGCGGCCGAGAGTTTTACCGTGGGGCAGCGCGACTTTCGCCTGCCGGGGCTTGGTTCTTATCTGCATGAAGCGGCCAACCAGGAAAATTTTCAGGCCATTTTCTGGGGCGTCGCCGCCCTAATCCTGGTTATTGTCCTGCTCGACCAGTTTATCTGGCGGCCACTGCTGGCCTGGTCTGACCGTTTCAAGGTGGAGATGGTGGAAGATGCCGAACCACCCACTTCCTGGTTTTACAATGCCTGGCGCAGTGGGCGGCTGGCCGATTTTGTCGGCCACCGCCTGGTCAGACCGTTTTTAGAAAGGGTAGACAGGGGGATGGTGCGTCGCTTTCCGGTGCGGGGAACGGCCGTGTCCGGCGCCAACCAGCGTTCCTGGCCCGGCATCGTACTGACCATTCTGATAGGCGCAGTGCTGCTTGTTGGCCTCTACCGCGCCGGGCTGGTGCTGATCTCGCTGCCCCCGGCGCAGTGGCGGGGCATTGGCGTGGGGCTGCTGGCCACTTTGCTGCGGGTGATAGTGGCGCTGGCCATTGCCCTGGCCTGGACGGTGCCGGTGGGGGTAGCCATTGGCACCAACCGGCGGCTGGCGACGGTTTTGCAGCCATTGGTGCAAATTGCCGCCTCCATTCCGGCGACGGCGCTGTTCCCGGTGCTGCTGCTCTTTATCCTGAATTTACCGGCGGGGCTGAATATGGCGGCGGTGCTGCTCATGCTCTTGGGCACGCAGTGGTACCTGCTGTTTAACATTATCGCCGGGGCCAGCGCCATTCCCCAGGATTTGAAATACACCGCCTCTTTGCTCCATCTTTCGCGTTGGGATCGCTGGCGCACCCTGATTTTACCGGCGCTGTTTCCCTTCCTGGTGACAGGGGCAATTACGGCCGGCGGCGGCGCCTGGAACGCCAGCATCGTGGCCGAGTATGTGGAATTTGGTGGGCAAACGTTGCAGGTGGTCGGGATTGGGGCCATCATCGCCGAGGCAACGGCCCATGGTGATTATGCCTTGCTGCTGGCGGCGACGTTGAGCATGGTGCTGGCGGTAGTGTTGATCAACCGGCTGGTGTGGCGGCGGTTATACGTGCTGGCCGAAGAAAAATATCGTATGGAGTGACAGGACAAATGAACGAACAACCGGTCTTGCTGGAACTGAACGAGATTTCACAACAATATGGCAGCGGTGAGCGGCGGTTTACGGCCGTCGAAAAGATCAACCTGACGATGCGCGAAGGGGAGTTCGTGGCCTTGTTGGGGCCGTCTGGCTGCGGCAAGAGTACGCTGCTGCGCATCATCACCGGCCTGCAACCGGCCACAGCGGGCGCATTATGGTATCGGGGACGGCCGTTGCCCGGCGTCAATCCCCACGCCACCATCGTCTTCCAGACCTTTGCCCTCTTCCCCTGGCTGACGGTGCTGGAAAATGTGGCCGTGGCCCTGAAGGTGAAAGGGCTTCCACCCGATTCCCGCACCAGCCGCGCCGTAGACGCCCTGGACCGGGTGGGGCTGGACGGCTTTGAAAACGCCTATCCCCGCGAACTGTCCGGCGGGATGCGCCAGAAAGTGGGCTTTGCCCGCGCCATGGTCACCGAGCCGGAGCTGCTCTGCCTGGACGAACCCTTTTCTGCCCTGGACGTCCTCAGCGCGGAGGCGCTGCGCGGCGAGTTGCTGGAATTGTGGACTGGCGGCCAGATTCCCACCAAAGCGATTTTAATGGTCAGCCACAACATCGAGGAAGCCGTCTTTATGGCCGACCGCATCATTGTCATGGATAAAAATCCGGGCCGGATGATAGCCGATCTGACCGTGCCGCTGCCTCATCCACGCCAGCGCAAATCCGCCGAATTTCAAGGGGTTGTAGACCAGGTATACGCCACCCTGGCCGGGCAAACCCGGCCCGAACATGAAGAACTGGGCACTGCCCCTGGCGAGCCGGGCATGACCCGTCGCCTGCCTTACGTGGTCATCAGCGACCTGGCGGCGCTGCTGGAATATCTGGACGAACTGCCGCGCAATCAGGCGGACATTTACCGGTTGGCGGATGAACTGAACCTGGATTCCGACCATTTGCTCAGTCTGGTGGAAACGGCCGAACTGCTCGGTTTTGCCACCATCGCCAAAGGGGATATTACCCTGACGGGGTTGGGCGAAACCTTTGCTGAAGCCAGTATTCTGGCGCGTAAGGAGATATTTGCCACCCGCATCCGCCGCCTGCCCATTTTTAAGTGGCTGCTGGCCATGCTGCGGGCTACCGAGCGTAAACAGTTGGATTGGGGTGTGGTGCAGACGGCGCTGGAACTGGAGTTTTCACCTCAGGAAGCGGCCCAACAGCTGGATATTCTGGTGGATTGGGGCCGTTACGCCGAAATCCTGGCCTATAATGACGACGATGAGGCGCTGTATCTCGAACCGTGATCGCGTGATCGGCAGCAATTCGAAATATGACAGAACCCGGCGATTAAAATCGCGGCAACAGAAAGCAAAGTCGGCCTGCGCCGACTGGAAATAGTCGGCGCAGGCCGACTTTGCCTCTTGTTGAGCCTGCACTGAGCGCGGACGGCGGCCGTCCGTCGCCGAAGTGTGCAGATTTATCTGCCGCCAGCCAAATTGAGAATTGCTGTGATTACCAAACTCTCATGGCACGGCCGTAAAACTCTGGTATACTCCCGCCTGTCCTCCGCAAGGAGGATGGTTTTATTATCAACATGGTTTGGAAATTACCAATTGGATGCCCGCCCAGGTTGGCCGGGCATTTTTTGTGGCAGCAGGATGGCTCTTACGAATGGGACGGGCTGGCTGTGCGTCCGCAATGGGCAGAGATTAGAGATTGGAGATGAGAGATTCACCAATCTCCAATCTCTAATCTCCAATCTCAATACGTAGGAGCAACATGACAACTGATTTTTCATCTTTAGGTCTGCACCCGCAGGTGGTGCAGGCTGTTACCGAAATGGGGTTTACGGAGCCGACGCCGATTCAAACGGCCGTCATCCCCCTCATGCTCAATGGGCAAGACATTGTTGGTCAGGCACAAACCGGTACCGGCAAAACGGCCGCCTTTGGCCTGCCCATCTTGCACCGCCTCACGACGGGCGCGGGGCAGGTGCAGGCGCTCATCGTCACACCCACCCGTGAACTGGCCTTGCAGGTGGCGGGGGCGGTGGAAGGGTACGGCCGTTACCGGGGCACAACGGTGCTGGCGATTTATGGCGGGCAGGCATACGGCCGTCAGAAGCGCCAGTTACGCCAGGGTGAAGTGGACATCGTGGTGGGCACACCGGGCCGCCTACTCGACCTTATCCAGCAGAAGATTTTAGACCTAAGCCAGGTACAATTCCTGGTATTGGACGAAGCAGACGAGATGCTCAGCATGGGTTTCATTGAGGATATGGAAGCCATCCTGGCCCAAACCCCGGAGAGTCGCCAAACCGCCCTCTTCTCCGCTACCATGCCCGCCGAAATCCGCCGCCTGGCGGACAAATACCTGCGCCAGCCACAAGCCATCACCATCCAGCGCCAGCAGATGACGGTAGCAGCCATTGAGCAGCGGTATTACCTGGTCAACGAAGCGGACAAACTGGCCGCGCTCACCCGCCTCTTTGAAGTGGAAGAGATGAGCAGTGTACTCATTTTTGCCCGCACCCGGCAGGGCACGGGTGAACTGGCGAATGAATTGACGGTGCGCAGCTTCCCCGCCGAGGCGCTGAATGGCGACCTGAGCCAGGATAACCGCGAGCAAGTGCTGAACCGTTTTCGCCAGAATCAGATCAAGGTGCTGGTAGCCACGGATGTGGCCGCACGAGGGCTGGACATTGAAGACATTTCCCATGTCATCAACTTTGATCTGCCCACCGACCCGGAAATTTTTGTGCATCGCATTGGCCGCACCGGACGGGCCGGGAAAACGGGCATTGCCATTTCGCTGGTGACGCCTAAAGAGCAGTTCCGCCGTCGCAAAATTGAGCGGTACACGCGCCAGGATATGACGCGACGGCCGTTGCCCACTATCGCCGAAATTCAGGCGCACCGGGAGACGCAGTTGGTGGAAAGTATGCTGGTCTGGCTGCGGCGTGGCCGCTGTCGCCAGGAAAAAGAGATTGTGGAGAAACTGGTAGCTGAAGGGTATGACGCGGTAGAGATTGCCGCCGCTGCCTTAAAATTGTCTCGCGCTGAGGAAAAACAGCGCCCCATTTTCCCGGTGGGTGAGGTGGTGGATGAGCCAGTGCGGGGACGCAACGGCCGTGACCATTACCGCGCCGCCAACAATGATTTGGGGCACGGCCGTACACATAAAACCCGCTCCCACGAAAAAGGGATGATCCGCCTCAGCCTCAACGCCGGAAAACAACAGGGCCTTCGCCCCAACGATGTGGTGGGCACCATCGCCTTCCACGCCGACATTCCGGGGCGGGCCATTGGCGCCATTCAGATTCAAGAGCAGCACACCCTGGTAGACGTGCCGGAGCAGTTTGTGGCCCAGGTGTTAGCCAAAAACGGTAAATACCAGGTACGCAAACGGCCGTTGACGGTGGAAAGAGTGTAATTAGGTAATTGGGTAATTACGTAATTACCCAATTACCCAATTGTCCAATTACAAATGGCAGGAAGAATCCCCTACTACCACGATCTTTTGGAAGCCTTTGCCGAACCGGGCTGCGCCATGTGCCGCCTGCTGGCGGTGAGCGCGGACAGGCTGATGGATAGCATTTTGTATGAGGGGGTGAACGACGTGCCCACCCGCGAACAACTGAACGCGGCGCGGGGCTACTGCCAGCCTCATGCCGACCTGCTCATCCGCGCCGGTGGGGCGTTGGGCGTGACCATTATGATGGATGGCGTCCTCAAGGTACTCATGCGGACGCTGGCGGCAAACCCGGTGGAGCAGGCAGGAGCCTCGGTTACACGTAACCTGCTGCGGCGGGCTAATGTGAAGGTGAGCCACACGGCCGTACAAAAACTCGTGGCCGACCTTTCCCCCCAGGCGGAGTGCCCGGTCTGTGTGAATGAAGCGGAGATGTTGGCGCATTACGGCCGTACCCTGCACCAACATCTGGCCCCAGACAACGAATTATTTACGGCTTATGCCGCCTCCGATGGCCTTTGCCTGAACCACTTTCGCCAGGTATTGGCCGACGGGCTGCCCGGCCCGGCGCTGACGGCGCTGGTAGCAGCGCAGCAAACGGTGTGGCAGCGGCTGCATGAACAGTCCGAGGAGTTTATCCGCAAGAATGATCACCGCTTTCGCGGCGAGCCGTTTGGGGTGGAGGAGGATGTTTGGCGGCGGTCGTTGACGGCCGTGTCCGGCGCCCCCATCCGCACTTACGTCAAAACCAAAGGACTGACGCAATCATAAACCTGACAGGTCTCCAAAGACCTACCAGGTTTTCGCCTACAGAGCCAGAAACGTCTCAAACTGCCAGACATCTTCATCGGCGGGGCGCGGACGGCCGTAGCGGGCATACAAATCCACCCGGTTCTTGAGCGGCGTCCAATCTGTTTGCACCGAAGGGCAGGGGCCAAGATACGGGTTCGCCACCGCCAACACTTCCTCATGCGGCAAATCGTCGGGCACATTGACGCCCTCATTGGGGTGGCGAATCATCCAGGCGACCGCGCCCAATACGGAAGCGGCCACTTGCAGCGTGGTCGCGTTTTGGTGGGGAACCTGGCGGCGCGTCTCGTGGATGTCCAGTTGTGACCCCACCCACCAGCCGTTGAGCGCATGGCCCAGCAGCAGCACCCCCAATTCATCCATGCCGCTGATGATCTCGTCGGTCATAATGCGCTGTTTGTCCTGCATGGCAAAGTTGCGCATCTTCAGTTCGTGCAGGGAGGCGATGGCCGCGTCGGTGGGCAGGTAGGCGTAATGCACGGTGGGGCGGTAGAGCGGTTTTGGCCCGTCCCACACCGTCAGATGGTCGCTGATGGTGAACGCTTCGCCGTGCCGGACGACCATGCCCAGGATTTCGCCGTGCAGCGGCACCCAGGAGCGCACCCAGGTGTTGATGCCCATTTGCGCCAGGCAAATCTGGTTGCCGGGGCCGTAGCTGTGCGTGTGCGCGCCGGGCGGCAGGCGGCGTTCGTGGGTGCCCCAACCCATCTCTGCCGGGGCCACCCCTTCTTCGCGGAATCCTTCCACCGACCAGGTGTTGACAAATTCGTTCACTTCTTTGGGCTGGTTGCCAATCTGGGTATCCCGTTCGGAGATGTGGATGACCTTGACGCCGCTTAACATGGCCAGTTGGGCGTATTGGCGGTCGGCCAATGCCTGTTCCAGCACCGCCCGGTCGCCCAGGCCGCGCCGCAGCATCTCGGTGGCGATGTCGGTGAGGGCGACCTTGACCCAATGGCTGACGAGGCCGGGGTTGGCGCCATGTTCGACTACGGCCGTTACCCCCCGCTCCGACCACCCTTTCACCCGCTCACGCAGGGCCATGTGCCGCACATACAGGGTACGGTCTACGGGGGGAATGTTGGCCGCGTCTTCATACGGGTCCCACAGTTCAATGGAGGTGTTGATGTACAACACCTGATGGTCGTGGCACCACTGCACAATCTCGCCGCAGTCAATGTTCCAGGCCAGGTCAATGAGCAAGTCGCCGGGGCCAACAAATTGGCCGAGCAACTGTGCCAGATTGTCCGGCGTGATTTGCGCCTGGACGTACTGCACACCCGCCGCCAGCGTATCGGGGATGAGCGCCCGCAGGTCGGCAAAGTCCAGGATGGTAACGCGCTGCAAGTCCATATCAAAATGACGCAGTAAAAGGGGCTGGAAGCACCGGGACACGGAGCCACAACCCAGAATCAGGATACGGCCGTTAAATTCAATCTTCATCTCTCTTCAGTTGTCTCCTTGTATATTCGCAAAATGGAAGTGTAGCGTGGGTCGCCCTCCTTGTCATGCCTGCGCAGGCAGGCATTCACTCCCTTGTGGATTCCCGCATTCGCGGAATGGGATAATGACGATTGTGTGATTCTGTCACGCTTGGGCAGGTGGGTATCCATTGCTCAGTAAGATGGATTCCCGCCTTCGCGGGAATGACAATCGCGTTGTTCTGTCATGCCTGCGGAGGCAGGCATCCACTCCCTTCACAATAGGCTTTCATACAAATCAATCCAATCAGGATTATCCTTCTCAATCAGATTAATCTTCCATTCCCTTTTCCACTTCTTCATCTGCTTCTCTCTGATAATAGCCGCCCTTGCATCTTCTATCGGCTCAAAGTAGACCAGCCTGTGTACACCATATTTTTTTGTGAAGCCCTCATTCACATTGTTCTTGTGCTCATATACCCGGCGAACCAAGTTGTTGGTCATACCGATATATAGTGTGCCATTCTTTTTGCTGGCCATGATGTAGACGAAAAAGGTTTTCATCTGTCCTCCTACGCTACTGTCATGCCTGCGGAGGCAGGCATCCATCCCTATCTGGATTCCCGCCTTCGCGGGAATGACTTATTACGGCGGAAGTGACGGCCTTTCCAGACATACACTCAAGATAGTGGCAGCCAGTTCAGGACGTTTTGGATTTGGGTGTCCCAATGGCCCCAGGTGTGGTCGCCGGGGCCTTCGCTGTAAGTGTAGTTGAGGGCGAGCGGCCGTACAAAGTCGCGGAATTTGATGTTGGCCGGGTAGAGGAAGTCTTCGGCGCCGCACCATTGGAAGAGGCTGGGTTTGGGGCCGGGGGATTGGGCGACCTGGGCGGCCAGATGGAAGAGGTCGTTGTCACTGCCGGCGATGGTGTGCAGATCGCCGAAGATGAGGCGCAATTCGGGTTCCAGGACGGGGTCGTGTACGTTGGCCATGTCCAGTGCGCCAGAAAGGCTGGCGGCGGCGGCGAAGCGTTCCGGGTGGCGCAGCGCCAGTTTGAACGCGCCGTAGCCGCCCATGGACAGCCCGGCGACGAAATTATCTTCGCGCTTGTGAGAGAGGGGGAACATGTCGCGGGCGCGGGCGGGCACTTCTTCGCTGATGTAGGTCCAGTAGCGGGGGCCGGAAACCATGTCGGTGTAGAAGCTGCGGTGGACGGCGGGCATGACGACGGCGATCCCCTTTTCTTCGGCGTACCGTTCGATGGAGGTGCGCCGCTGCCAGATGGTGTGGTCGTCGGACAGGCCGTGCAGCAGGTAGAGGGTGGGGAATTTTGGGGGAGGGGAGGCGGTGATAGTGGGGTACGGCCGTTGCGGGAGCACCACCACCATGCTGCAACTGAGGTTCAAGATTTCCGAATAAAAATCACAATGTATCAGAGCCATAAGACTTTAGCCTCAACAATTGACATACCTTATGGGGTTCTGTGCCCCTAATACAATATAAAGTTCAACATTTCCACCAACGTAATGCTGGAGTTCCTCGGCCACAATCCCCTCAAAGCGCCACCGTTGTTGTGTTTTTTGCTGAGGGTCTCTGGCCCTAACTGGATGCCACTTATGTATTTGATAGACCTGGCGCACGATGCCATTATAAACAGCAAATGCGTATCTGGCTTTTTGACGACGACTTCCTACCACCCAATTGCCTCGTGTGATTTCATAAAGACGTTCCTCATCTATACTACGATGGAACAGTTTGTTTACGATGATGAGTAAGGCAGGCTCTTGAATTTCAATCCTGGGTGCATCGTAGAGAGCTACTACTTCCGCAACAGTCATTTGCCCTCGAAAATGAGATTTATGGCCGCCAACTTTATTGGTCAATTCTTGAAGCCCAATGAAGTCAATCAGGGACGCTTCTACTTCAAAGGCCTCTTTCTCAGTCAGGCCATGCCTGTGAATCGAATGTTTGACGTGTAGTCCCTTTTGTTGGATGGCACGAATCGTATCCAGCTTGTCAGTTTCTTTTGGAGAAATGAGCGCACGGTTGAGGTGATTAAAGATGCGATTTCCTATTCCTTTGCCAACGTAAAACACGCGATTGGTTTCGGGATCGATTAACAGGTAAACATAGTATCCAAGTTGCTCAATAACAGCATGGGAAAAGCTCTGTTCAGTATTCATAAGCTCTCATTTGAATATGTCTGGATCAGGTGTGACGAGGTTGTCACCTCGTTCAGCTTCGGCAATGGATTTAAGCAGTTGTATTCGGTTGGCTTCTGTGCTGAGCAGGTAGGTGGTCTCGTCTATCTCTAACGGCCGTACCCGATAATGCACCTCCGCCACTTCCCGCAGGCGGGCGGCGGCCTGTTCGGCCGTCAGGTCACGCTGCGCTTCACCCAGCATTTCGTAGCCCACCATGAACTTTTTCACGGTGGCGGAGCGGAGGAGGGGGGGGTAGAAGTGGGCGTGGAGTTGCCAATGCGTGGCAACCTCCCGGAGCTTTGAAAGCTCCGGGAGGTTGGGCGCACCGTGCCAGCCCATTGAATATGGAAATGAAGTCTCGAAGAGGTTGTCATAGCGGGTGAGCAGCCGTTTGAGGATGTCGGCCAGGGCGTCCCGTTCGGCGTCGGTCAGGTCGGGCAGGCGCAGTACGTGGCGGCGGGGCAGCAGCAGGATTTCAAATGGCCAGACGGCCCAGTAGGGCACAACGGCCGTCCACGCCCCATTTTGCACCACTACCCGTTCGCCAACGGCCGTTTCCAATTGTTCGTAGTCGAGGAGGAGGGTACGGCCGTGCTGCTCCCAATAATTCCGCTGATTAACATCCTCCTTAAACGGCTCGTTGGGCAATGTGTCCAGCGCCCAAATCTGCCCATGTGGGTGCGGATTAGAGCAGCCCATGATGGCCCCCTTGTTTTCAAACACCTGCACCCAACGGTACGTCTGGCCCAGTTCGGCCGTTTGCGCCGCCCAGGTATCCACCACGCCGCGAATGTCCGGCAGTGCCATCTCCGGCAGCGTCAGGTCGTGGCGCGGCGAAAAGCACATGACGCGGCAGGTACCGCGCGAGGTTTGCGCCTGTAACAGCGGGTTGCCCGGCGGTGCGTCTGGCGCTTCGGGCATGAGGGCGGCAAAGTCGTTGGTGAAAACAAAGGTATTGGCGTAATCGGGGTTGCGCAGGCCGCCGGCCCGTTCGTTGCCGGGGCAGAGGTAACAGGTGGGGTCGTAAGACGGCCGTGTCTCCGGCGGCGTCTTTTCTACCTGTCCCTGCCACGGCCGTTTTGTCCGATGCGGCGACACCTGTACCCATTCGGCCGTCAGGGGATTTAGTCGTCTGTGGGGGTGATCTGTGGGGGAAAACATAGGGAATTAGGAATTAGGAATTAGGAATTATGAAGCTTTCTCTTCCTTCATAATTCCTAATTCCTAATTCATCCTTTTCTTCTTGACTATGGTGGTGAAGATGGCGATGAGTTGGTCAGTTTCATCGAGTAGGGAAGTGATTTGGTTGGCTGACATGATATTGGCTTCAATCAGGAGTTCCAGCCAAAAGGCGGTTTCATCCAATTCTTTCAGGCAATCGCCCATTTTGGATAGAAACTCGGCGTCAGAACGAGCGCGGTACGCTTCACGATAGTTGGAGCCAACCGAAGTTGCCGAACGCAAAACTTGTTTGCCAATAACTTGCGCCTCCTCACTCTTGGGCAAAGCGGTTTAAAGCCGAATAATCCTGAGCGCAAAACTCTTCGTCCGCTGCCGCAAATCATATTCCGGCATCCTTCTGGCATCTTCCCTTCATAATTCCTAATTCATAATTCATAATTCGGCAGCCACTCGCCGTGCGCCGCAATCAAATCATCCACCAGCGCCCAAATCTGGTCGAGGGAGAGTTCGGCGGCGGTGTGCGGGTCGAGCATGGCGGCGTGGTAGATGTGTTCGCGTTTGCCGGTGAGGGCGGCTTCGACGGTGAGCGCCTGCACGTTGATGTTCGTTTGCATCAGCGCCGCCAGATGGGGCGGCAGGCTGCCAATTTGCGTGGGCTGGATGCCGTTGCGGTCTACCAGGCAGGGCACTTCCACGCAGCAGCCGGCGGGCAGATTGTCAATCAGGCCATAGTTAGGTACGTTGCCATAGATGACACGCGGTTGGCCCGTTTCCATGCTGTGGATGATGAGCGAGCCGTATTCATGGCTGCGCTCCACCGCCAGGGGAATGTCTTCGGCTTCAAAGATGTCCCGCATCTGGTCCCAGGCGGCGATCTGGTTTTCGCAGCGGGTGATGTATTCATCCAGGGGGATGTTGAACTTTTCGATCAGGTCGGGGCGGTCACGCTTGATGAACCAGGGGGTGTATTCGCTGAAATGTTCACTGGATTCGGTGACGAAGTAGCCCAGGCGTTGCAGCATTTCGTAGCGGACGCGATTCCAGTCAGGGACACGGCCGTCGGCAAACACCTGATGCAGCGCGGGGTAGAGGTCGGTACGGCCGTTGCTGGTTACATGTTCAAACGTCAGGTAAAAGGCCATATGGTTAATGCCCGCGCACAAATAGTTAATTTCGTCATATGGAATTTGCAGGTCACGCGCCAGTTGGTGCGCCGTGCCCTGCACGCTGTGGCACAGCCCCACCGTCTGAATGGTGCTGGCCTCGCCGATGGCCCAGCAGTTCATGGCCATGGGGTTCACGTAGTTGAGAAAGGTCACGTCCGGGCACAACTCTTCCATGTCCGCGCACATTTCCAGAAGCACCGGAATGGTACGCAGCCCACGCATGATGCCGCCAATGCCCAGCGTATCGGCAATGGTCTGGCGCAGGCCGTATTTCTTGGGGATTTCAAAATCAATGACCGTGCCCGGTTTGTATCCGGCCACCTGAATCATGCAAATGGCGTAGTCGGCCCCATCCAACGCCGCCCGTCGATCCAATGTCGTGGTTACAGTTGGCCGGGCATTCACGGCCTGCGCCACTTTGTGGGCCACAATCTCGCTGGTGCGCATCCGCTCTTGGTCAATATCATGCAGCACAATATGAGATTCGGCCAGTTCGGGAAAACTGAGAATGTCGCCGAGCAGGTTTTTGGCAAACACCGTGCTGCCCGCGCCGAGAAAGGTAATTTTAGGCATAGTTTTTCCTCTAGAAATTATGAATTATGAAGGATGAATTATGAAATTGTGACTCTTTGGGGACTCATGGGGTTGACAGGCCGTGATGCGTGGCGAGTGATGCGTGACCAGAGAGACCTAACGCATCACTCGTCACGTCGAACCCCATGAAATCCTGTAGAGCCTGCAATTTTATCATGGTAGTGGGCGGCTGCCCGTGAACTCTGCTTAAAAGATTAAGGATTGTTGCCTTTGGCTAACTGTTCCAATTTCGCTTTGGTTTCACGCCAGGTGATTTTGGACAGGCCCAGTTTTTGGCGAATTTCGTCCGGCTCTTCGCCCGCTTTAAGGTCTTGCAGGGCGCTGAACCAGCGTAAATTCTCAAACGACAACATCCCTTGCGCCAATCCTGCTTCTGTGCCTATATCGCTGAGGACGTATTCCAGATTGCGGGCGGTGCAGGTGAAGATGGTATCTGATGGGTTGTATTGGGGCAAGTATTCGTCCAGCACATCCAGCCATTCGGGATCAAGCGGCAGGCGGCGCTCTTTGTAGCGCAGGCGGGGATTGGCGTAGCGCACAAACAGCATGGGTTCATCGGGATTGCTGCGGTCAATGTGGTTGGGCACCATGGTCATCGCTTCCCCCTTTTTGATGCCGGTTTTGAGCAGCAGGGTCAGCAGCAAATGGGGGCGGGCGTCTGGTTTGCGCCCCTCTGCGCCAGGGTGTAGTCCTTCGCCCTGGCGCAGCCGTTGGGAAACGGCCAGGGCATTTTCGATGTCAGCCTCGGTGGGCAGGGTGGGGAGAGGGCTGCGCACGCTGTGTTGGATAACGGCCGTTGCCGGATCATCCATCAGCGCGCCACATTCCTTCAACCAGGCAAAAAACACCTTCAGGGTCGTCACCCGCCGGGCATACGATTTGGGACTGCACGGTACGCCGCGCTCATACAGCAGCCAATCGAGAAAATCGTTCAAATCTTTGGTGCCAATCTGACCGATGGGCTGGCCGATGCCCAGATATTTGCCCAACAGCCGCACGTCGCTGGCGAACGCTTTGCTGGTGTTCAAGGCAAAACCCTCGTCGCGCATGTGCTGTTCAAACGCACCCAACGCGGCCTGGATGGAGGCGTCGGCCGTAACCGGCGTCGTCGTCGGCCCTACGGCCGGGGGAAGTTCACTTTCAGGAATTAAGGTTTGTTGCAAATTATCGCTCATCTTGCATCACTCTCCTGCATCTTGCATCACTCTCCTGCATGTTGCATACTCTTCTGCAAGTTGCATCACTCTCGTGTTTTCGTATAGACAGGAGTAGATTAGAACATTTGGCCGGTTTTGTCAACTTGGTTTTTACCTTAAACCTTTGTATAATTCGCCTCGCCTGACTGAAAAGGCCCCGTAGCTCAATTGGCAGAGCAGGGCACTCTTAATGCCGAGGTTGAAGGTTCGAGTCCTTCCGGGGTCATGCACCGAGCCGCTCCCAAAACGGGGGGCGGTTTTTTTGTACCTGAGATTGGGAGAGTGGGAGATTGAGAGATCAAAGCTGAACAATCTCCCAATCTCTTAACCCCTACTTTTTATGGCATTCAATATCGTATTGACCGGCTTTATGGGCACAGGCAAAACGACCGTTGGCCGCTTGCTGGCGGAACGGTTGGGGTTTGGCTTTGTGGATACGGATGAACTGATTGTGCAGCGCGACGGCCGTACCATTCCCGACATTTTTGCCCAGGAAGGCGAACCGTTTTTTCGGCAGTTGGAAACGGCCGTAGCCCTGGAATTGGCGGCGCAATCTAACCTGGTCATTGCCACCGGTGGGCGGTTGATGTTGGACCTGGTGAACGCTGCTGCCCTGGAACGGAACGGCCGTGTCTTTTGCCTGACGGCCGTTCCCGATGAGATTTTGGCGCGGGTACAGGACGAGGGGCGACGGCCGTTGCTCAATGTGCCCGATCCGGCGGCGCAAATTAAACGGTTGTTGGCCGAACGGGCGGCGGGGTACGGCCGTTACCCCCAAATTGACACAACGGGCAAGACGGCCGAGGAAGTGGTTGAAGAAATAAACGTGATGATCCGCGAAGGGCGCGAAGGATACGAAGGGGTGTAAAGAAAATGATACGGCCGTGTCCCTTTTGCCCACCAGAGCTGGATGAAACCGAAATTGTATTGGCGAGCGACCATTGCTTTTTTGTGCAGCAGCCGCAGCCTGTTTTGGCCGGTTCCGGGTTGATTGTGCCCCGGCAGCACCGGGAGACGGTTTTTGATTTGACGGCCGTTGAGTGGCAAGATACCTATACCTTGTTACAGCGGGTAAAAAATCTGCTGGATGCCCAATACACCCCTGACGGGTACAACCTGGGCTGGAACGTGGGGCCGGTGGGCGGGCAAGAGGTGTTCCATGCCCATCTGCACGTCATCCCCCGCTACCATGACGAGCCATTGGCCGGGAAGGGCATCCGTTACTGGCTCAAACAAGAAACCAACAAAAGAGTTCAATAGGATGTGGCGGCTGGTGGCTGGTATCAGCCATCAGCCGTCACATTCATGTTCACACCACCTCATAGTCAGGGCTTTGGTGGCGGAAGTAGGCGTCGTAGAGTTCGGCGTAATGGCCGCGCCGGGCCATGAGGCTGGCGTGGCTGCCCTCTTCGATGATTTCCCCCTGCTGCAAGACAATGATCCGGTCGGCGTGTTTGATGGTGGAAAGGCGGTGGGCGATGATCACGGCCGTGCGCCCCGCTAACACCGTCTCTAATCCCTCCTGAATCTGCGCCTCCGCCAGGGGGTCTACGCTGGCGGTGGCTTCGTCCAAAATCAGGATGGCCGGGTCTTGCAGCAGCACCCGCGCCAGGGCGATGAGCTGCCGCTGTCCCATGGAAAGACCGCGCCCACCTTCACCTACGGCCGTGTCCAACCCCTGCGGCAGCGTTTCCAGCCAGTCGCCATGCCCCACCATCTCCGCCGCCCGGCGCACCTCGGCGTCGGTGGCCTCAGGCCGGGCATAGCGGATGTTGTCGGCCACCGTGCCGGTGAAGAGGAAGGGGGATTGGGGCACAATGCCCAACTGCCGCCGGTAACTGTCCAGGTCAAAACAACGCACGTCACGGCCGTCCACCAACAACTGCCCGCCCTGGAACTCATAAAAGCGGGCGATGAGCCGTCCCAGGCTAGATTTGCCCGCGCCAGTGTGCCCCACCAGGGCGATGGTCTCCCCGGCCGCAATGGTCAGGTTGAAGTCGTTGAGCACTTGCTCCTGTGCGGTGTAACGGAAGTGCATGTGGCGGAATTCGACACGGCCGTCCAATGGCGGCGCGGGCTGGTTATCAATCTGCACCACCCGCGCTTCGGCGTCAATCAGGGCAAAGACGCGCTCGCTGGAGGCCAGCCCCAACTGGAACTGGCTCCAAAACGAGGCGATGCCGGTGAGAGGGAACCAGAAGAGGCTCATGGCCTGCACAAATAGGAACCAATCACCGGGCGTAATGCTTCCATCCAGTGCTTGTGTGCCACCAAAGTAGACGATCACGGCCGTGCCCAACCCGGCAATAAACACCAGAATGGGGAAAATGGCGCTGAACACAAAGCCCTGCCGCACCTGCACCTGGTACGCCTGCTCGTTCACATCGGCGAACTCGTCATACACCGTCTGCTCCTGCCGGAAATTTTTGGCAACAGAGATGCCGCTAATCGTCTCCTGTACGTTGGCATTCACCGTCGCCAGCAGCCGCTGTGCCTGCTGCGTGGTGCGCCGCGCCACCCGGCGAAACGCCAGCGCCGTGCCTACAATTAAGGGGGCCATGGCCAGCGCCAGCCAGGTGAGCTGGACGTTGATGGAAAAGAGGTAGCCGACAATCAAGATCACCAGCAATACCTGGCTAATCAGGTTCAGCGTGAGCGTGATCACATTGGAGAAGTCCTGCGTGTCCGACGTGACGCGGCTGACGATCTTGCCGGAGGGGAATTCGTCGTAGAATGACATATCGCGGGACATCACGGCCGTGAACGCATCTGACCGCAATTGCAGCACCACATCACCCACCGACCGCGCTGTATACCACTGGCGCACAAAATTAAAACACCACGACAACACCGTCGCCGCCAAAATCAGAAAAACAAGCGTATTGATGGCAGTTGTGGCCTGATTACCCGTTATCTCATCAATCCCCTGGGAAATGAGAACCGGCAGCACCATATCCATCACCGCATTCAACACAATCATGCCGGTGATCAGCGTTACCCGCCCCACCTGCGGCCGAAAATAGCTACCAATCCGCCGCATCAACTGCCGGTCGCTATACTGCCGGTCATACGCCTCGGCGTCAATGCCATCCATGATGAAGCCCATGTTTTCCTCCGGTAATTAGGAATTATGAATTAGGAATTATGAAGGGAAGAGCCTTTTCATAATTCATAATTCCTAATTCATAATTTCTTTCAAATGTCGTATCGCGCAAAAATCCGTTGATACAGTTCCGACGTCGCCATCAACTCATGGTGGGTGCCCTGGGCCACAATTTCGCCCTGGCGGATGAGCAGCACCCGGTCGGCGCGGCGAATCTGCGACAGGCGGTGGGTGATGAGCAGGGTGGTGCGCCCTTCCAGTATGCGTTTGATTGCCTTTTGAATTTCGTCCTCGGTGGCGCTGTCTACGGCGCTGGTGGCGTCGTCCAGGATGAGGATACGCGGGTCGGTGAGCAGAGCGCGGGCGATGGCGATGCGCTGCCGCTGCCCGCCGGAAAGGGTGACGCCCCGTTCGCCGACGATGGTGTCGTAGCCGTCCTTGAAGTTTATAATGAACTGGTGCGCCTGTGCTTCTTGGGCGGCGCGGATGATGTCCTCGCGGCTCACCTGCTGCCCCAGGCCAAAGGCGATGTTTTCGGCCACGCTGCGCGAGAAAAGGAAGATGTCTTGTTCGATGATGGAGATTTGCGAACGGAGACTGTGCATGTTCCAATCGCGGATGTCACGGCCGTCAACAGTAATCTTCCCGCCCGTCACATCATACGTCCGGTTCACCAGCTTCGTCAGCGTGGTTTTGCCCGACCCCGTCTGGCCGACGATGGCGATGGTCTCGCCGGGCCGGGCGGTGAAGGAGATGCGATGCAGCAGGTCACGGCCGCTGTCAAAATGGCGAAAGCTGACGTTCTCAAACACCAGTTCGCCGCGCATGGGGGCCACGTGCCCGGCGGCGTTTTCGTCCATCTCCGTCTCCGTTTGCAGCAGTTCCAGGATGCGCCCCGCCCCCGCCAGCCCCATTTGCACCAGATAAAAGGTGAAAAATGAGCTAAAGGCCGGCCAACGCAGCACCCACATCAAACCCATAAAAGTGATGAGATCGCCAATGCTGATTTCGCCCAGGTTGTATAAATAAACGGCCTGCAAAAAGCCCCCGGCAATGGCGATGCCAATGAGCAGAGTGGGCAGGTAACGCGCCTGCACTTCCCCTTCTTTGACAAAGGCATCCCGGTAGCGGCGGGCGTCACGCAAGAATTTGCCCAGTTCTTGTTTATCTTGCGAGGCGGCTTTGACCACTTCAATGCCGGTGACGGCCTCGTTGAGGGTGGCGTTCATGTCGCCAAAACGGGCACGCACCTGTTCGGCCACCGGCTCAAGCTGGCGCATGTAGAGCCGCACGGCAAAGTAGTAGAAGAAGCAAAAGGTGAGCGGGGCCAGTAACAGGCGGGGATCAATGAAGCCAATGAAGAGGATGGGGATGAAGATGGCCATCATGGAGTCATAGAGCAAGCTGAAGCCGGGCATCATCATTTCGTTGACAAAGCGCACGTCGTTGGCGGCGCGGGCCATGATGTCGCCCACCCGCTGCTGGTTGTGGAAGGTCTGGCTTTTGCCCAGCAAGTTGAGGTAGAGTTCGTCACGGCCGTCGCGCTCCAACCGTTTGGCCACCATCTCCATGCTAAACGAGGCCAGCGCGTCGCAGAAAAAGCGCCCCACTGCCAGCCCCACCAGCGTCAGGGTGATGAGGGCGATGGCATAATAGGGATCAGGCACGATTGTCTCCCCTGCCACCACGCCAAACGCCGCCCCAATTTGCCGGGGGATGGCGGCGTTAAAAATGTTTGTCACTGTCATGCCCACAAAAAAAGCTGCCAACAACAATTTGTACCGCGACAGATGGGACAACACCCAGCGCACCGGGCTGGTCTGGTTATAAGTGGGCGCGTTTTCCACGCGAAACTCCGTTTTGGGTAAAGCGATTTGTGCCGCCATAGACCTCCATATATGTGGCGTGATTTTCTAAATCACGCCGTTAAACAGAACATCTATTCTACTATATCCGATCATTTATGACATCCTTTGTCCTATTTGTTTTGGGGTAGTGGATGGGTGACGGATAAGTGGATAGGGGGGCCGCTTTATCCGCTTATTTGCCCTCATCCGCTGCCGCATCCAGGACTATCTGTAAATCCGCCAAATCTGTTATTCCTGCTGGCAGATTTCCCCCAGAAACGGTATGATTTGCCATCATGCTTGATAGTTTGAGTCCTGCTATTCCTCTCCTACCTCTTCATACCGAAGTTTAATATGAATGAAACGACAACTTTATCTGTGAACTACCCCGGCGGGCGGTACGAGGTCATCGTGGGCAGCGGGCTGCTGCCGCGCCTGCGGGAACTGGCGCACATTACCGGCCCGGTGGCGCTGATTACCGATGATAATGTTGGCCCGCTGTACGCGGCGCAATGCGGCGCGGTGGATTGTGTATTGACCGTGCCGGCCGGGGAGCAGCACAAAACGCTGCTAACAGTGAATGGCCTTTACAGCCAGCTTTTAGCCGCGGGCATTGACCGCGCGGGCACGATTGTAGCTCTGGGCGGCGGCGTGGTGGGGGATATGGCCGGTTTTGTGGCCGCTACCTACATGCGCGGCGTGGCTTTTGTGCAGTGCCCCACCAGCCTGCTGGCGATGGTGGATGCCAGCGTGGGCGGTAAGACAGGGGTAGATTTGCCGGAAGGGAAGAACCTGGTAGGGGCATTTAAGCAGCCAACGGCCGTACTCGCCGACATCACCACGCTGCAAACCCTACCCCCAACCGAATTTGCGGCGGGCATGGCCGAGGTGATCAAACACGGTTTGATCAGCAACCCCCGGCTGTTTGCGCAAATTGAGGATGAAGGGCGGCGATTGCGCAGCATGTCACCCGCCCGGCTGCAAACGCTGGTCAGCGAGGCCATCCGGGTGAAGCGGGATGTGGTGCAGGAGGATCCGTTTGAACACGGCCGTCGCGCCCTGCTCAATTTAGGCCATACCTTTGGCCACGCCATCGAGCAGGTGAGCGGCTATCGGGTGGCGCACGGGCAGGGGGTGGCCCTGGGGTTGGCGGCGGCTGCCCATCTCTCGGCGCGGTTGGGGTATTGTGACCCCGCTTTACCGGCGCGGGTGGAAGCCGTTTTGCGCCAGGTAGACCTGCCCACGCGCATCCCGGCCAATTTACCGGCCGAGGCCATTTACCGGGCGATGTTTAGCGATAAGAAGAAGGCGGGCGGGCGGCTGCGTTTTGTGCTGCTGCGCGATGTGGGGCAGGTGTTTGTGGCCGAGGATGTAGCGGAGGGGGATGTGATGGGGGTGATGATGCGTGATGCGTGAGTGGGCGTCACGCATCACGTATCACGCATTACGTTTTTACGGGGCCAATGGGCTGGTGGCGGGATGAACGCCCGCTCAGCGCCGCCAGGATGCGGTAAAGCGTCAGAAAGATCACCAGAAACCCGGTTGCCAGATAGGTTATCTCCAAAGCGGGTGTGTCCGTACCGGCAAACCAACTGTGCAGCAGCGCCAATACAAACGCGCCATAAGTTAGATAATGGATGAAGTGGAAGGTTTTGTAACCGATACGGCCGCGCATATAAAATGTCAGGGTTGTCAGGATGCTCAGATAAAGGCCGATGATGCCCAATCCTACCCAAAATGGACTATATGGCCCGGTGAATGGGACGAGCAGATTGACGATGGAGTAATCCATGTAGCTGGTGAACAGCAGCAGCACGGCATGGAGTATGGTCAGGCCAATGGCGTTCCAGGAGAGATAATTGTGCATGGCCAGGGAGAGATGCCCCGGCACGATCTCTTTCAGGAGCCTGCTGCTCACGACCAGCCCCCAGATGGTGGAGGCGGCCAGGAAAAGGTAAGCCACCGTGCCGCTGGAGCGCACCAGGTACCAGATTGTTTCGCTATCAAAAATTGTAGACATGATATTCCTCGTTCATTAAATGCTGATGTTTGCCAGGATTGGCGTCAGGGCGGGCGTCAGGCTCAGATGACCGGTGTGGTCAATGAGGGCTGCGGCCAGACCTCTGGCGCTGAGATGATGATACACGGCCGTACCCGCTACCAATGCCGCCGTGGCCCACGCTTCGGCCCGCGTGGCTGCTTTGGTCAATACTGTCGCCGTCAACAGGTCGGTTTCTGCCGGTTGGCCGGTGCGGGGGTCAATCAGGTGGTGGGCGGTACGGCCGTTGTGCCGCCAGCGCCGGTAATCAATTCCCGATGTGGCCATGGAGCCATCCACCAGCCAGAGCGGGAATAGTTCCTCACGCGGCCGGTCTGGGCCGGTATAGGGCGCAGAGAGAGCCACCGGCCAGCCAGGCCAGCCGGTGGGCGCGTTACCGGCGCTTAAATCGCCGCCGGCATCCACCAGGCACGGCCCCCAATCGGAAAGAAAATTGACCACTTGCTGCGCTGTATACCCCTTGGCAATGCCGCCTAAATCGAGCTTGACGCCAGACGGCAGCCAGACTGACTGAGTTTCGGGATTTAATCCCACGGTTTGCCATTGGCCCAGGTGGTTGCTAACCGGCGTGACTCTACCGTTGGCCGCTGCCAGGGGTAGCTGGTCAAAGGAGTGGGTATAACCGGCAGCTTCCAACGCCGCCAGATGGGTGGGGTCGAACAGGCCATCTGTCTCGCGGGCCATGCAGAGGGCTTGTGTGACCACCTGCCACATCATGTCAGACACGGCCGTCCAGACACCGGGCCGGGTATTGATCTGCACCAGTTCACTGGCGGCGTCAAAACGGCTCAGGCGGCGTTCGGCGCGGCGGAACATGGCTTCGGCTTCTAGCAGCACGGGCACGGCCGTGTCTGCATTCTGGTGTTCCAGCCAGACAGTCATCTGGCAGCCCATGGCCCGGAAGGTGTGGCTGCGCCAGTGTGGGGGGATGGTTGGACGATTCATCTTGTTACCCAGAGGAACGGCCGCGCGCTACGGCTATATTGCGGAACGTTGGCGCGGTGACGGTCGGAATCGCTTCCAGGTTCAAATCGAGTTCCGCCGGCATATCGGTGTTGATGCCGATGGACTGGGTGGAGCCTGAACTGGTGGTAACGGCCGTTTCTGCATCGGTGTTGGCGTTGGTGTAGGTGGCTGCCTGGTTGCCCAACAGCCCCGCGCCGAGGATGGTGGCCATCAGCCCACCGGCGGTGAGCGCCACTTTCAATTTCAGTAAACTCCGGTCTGTTTTGGATGTGTGGGTATTCATTGTGTTACCTCCGCTGGTTGGCGCGTGGATACCATGATCCACGCGCTAACCCTGGTTAATGGTTTCCGTGAGAATGGGGCCGGGGGAAGCCAAAGGCACTCCCCCCTTCGCCCTCTACAGCCAGGCCGTTACCCTGGGCTGATAGCTGGTTGATGGTCTGGTTGGCGGCTTCGATCTGGCTCCTGTATTCGGCTTCGCGTGCCTGCAAAGTCTGTACGGCCGTGCGCAATTCCTCGTTTTGCGCCTGGTAGGCTGCGTTCTGGGCCAGCAGGCTTTCGGTTTGCGCCTGAAGGGCGGCGGTATCGGTGGTATCTACGTCTATGGGGACGGACACGGCCGTTTGGGTGGTGGCGCTGGCTTCGGCTACGGCCGTGTTTTCCCCGCGAAAAGCCAGGAAAACGGTCAGCAGCAGCGCCGTCAACGTGCCAGCGATCAACATGTTGGTTAAACGTTTTCGATTTTTCATAAACTTGTCTCCTTTAAGCGAATTGTTTTTTCCTGCAAGCAAGCGTTCAGTCCCTCTGGAGACCTGACAGGTTTTTGACCTGCGAAGTTCCAGGTTGAACTGGTGAAAAACCTGTCAGGTCTAAACGGTTACTCCTGCAATGGCCGGAATTTTAGCGGGGAGATGTTCAGAAAAAGTTAAGAAACGGTTTGATAGTGATGAATATTTGGCGGGAGGTTGTGCAGCCTGGCAAAAGCCAAAGCCCGAAGTCGGAAACCAGACTTCGGGCCTCGGATTACGGATTACCGATTACGGATTACGGACTACGGACTTCGGTTTACGTCAACGAAAAGTGCCCCGGCTGGCGGGCGGTGCGGCTGAGGACGGCCGTCAAATTATCCCCATTATTTACCACATACGTCACCATGCCGTTGGCTTGCAGCACCGCCGCCAGTTTGTCGGTGGAGCGGCTGCTGCCAAACGAGGCCGGGTTGACCAGCACCGTTACCAGCCGCAGGCCACGCCGGGCCAACTGGCGCGAGGCGGTGCCCCACTGCTCGCGGGGGGTGGGCGTGACCACAATGAGGGTAGTGCCGCGTGGAAACAGGTGCGCTTCGGCGTTGAGCATATCGCTAATGGGCACCTGCCCTTTTGCCCGCAGCACCGACAATGTTTCTAAAATGCGGTTCAACTGCCGTTCGCCCCGATCCGGCTGCACAATTTCGGCGCTTTGGCCGTAGGCCAGCATCCCCACGGCCCTGTCCTGGCGCAGAAAGTATTGCGCCAATGAGGCGGCAATGGTTACGGTGTACTCTTCGGTGGATTCCGGCAGTGTAAACTTTTCCGGCGTTAGCCAGGAAGGTACATGGCTGCCACCTGGTAGGGCAGATGCGGTCGCCTGGGCCACAGAGACGTGATCAAAGATAGCCATATCGGGCGCAATCCAGATGTCGGCCAGCGGGTCCAGTTCAAATTCTTTGACGATGAGGCGGTCGCGGCGGGCGGTGCTGCGCCAGTGGATGCGGCTGAAGCTGTCGCCGGGTACGTAGTCACGCACGCCGGCGGCGTTGGTGGTGACGACGTGGGTGCGGCGTCGTAAGGCGTCGCCGCCGGGCAAAATGCCAATCGGCAGGGAGAAGGTGTGAATATCAAAGGTGAGAGGAAAGATGACGACGTTGGTGGTGGGCGTGAGGTCTTTTTCCATGGGGAAAAGGCCAAAGGGGTCGCTGCTGCGCAGGCGCAGGGGGCCAAGCTGGTAACGGCCGCGCTCCCGGCAAATGGTGTTGACGCGCCAACTGTAGGAATCCCGCAGCCCTAAATTGTGGACGACGTGGCTGGTGAAGTGGCCGGGCAGGGTGGCGTAGTCGCGCACTTCCAGCCACAGTTTGGGGATGTACCAGGTGTTGCGCACGGTGAAGCGTTCTTCCAACGGCCGTCCTACCTGTGTGCGCCGGGTGCGGGTCAGCCGGGACAAATGTACAAAATGGATATTGGCATAGGCCCAGATGAACGAGATGATGAGCAGCAGCCCCAGCAAGTAGGCCAGATTAAACCAGATGTCGCGCCCGGTGGTCAGCCCGCCCAGCAGTGCCAGCACAGCCATCACGATGACGGTGGTGCGCCGTTGGCTAATGTTTATGCGGCGGAGATATTTTCTCATAGTGTGCGACGTAAAACGTAATCGCTTTACGTTTTACGTTTTATGCTTTTCCCTGCGCGCCGGGCACGGGAATACGGTCCAAAATGTCTTGCACAATCTGGCCTGGCTCTACATCTTTGATGCGGGCGGCAGGGCCGACGATGATGCGGTGGCCAAGGGCGGCGCCGGCAAGAGCTTTTACGTCGTCGGGCAGCACGTAGTCACGGCCGAGCATGGCCGCGCGCGCCTGCGCCAGCCGGTACATGGCTAATGCGCCGCGTGAGCTGGAACCCAGGTAAACGTCAGGGTGTTCGCGGGTCTGGCGCACAATTTCGACGATGTATTCTTTGACGAGGGTGTCTATGTAGATGTCTTTCACGGCCGTTTGCACTGCCAGCAACTCGTCCACCGACACCACCTGGTCTAATTCATCTACCGGGTGGGTGTGCTGCTGCCGGTCTAAAATTTCTATTTCATGCGCCCGGTCGGGATAGCCCAGGTGGATGCGCAGCAAGAAGCGGTCCAGTTGGGCTTCGGGCAGCGGGAAGGTGCCTTCGTATTCAATTGGGTTTTGCGTGGCTAACACCATAAACGGGGGGCCAAGCCGGTAGGTGTGGCCGTCTACCGTTACCTGTTTTTCTTCCATCGCTTCCAACAAGGCAGACTGCGTTTTGGGGGTGGCGCGGTTGATTTCGTCTACCAGGACGATCTGGGCATGGATGGGGCCGGGGCGGAATTCAAATTCGCGGTCACGCTGGTTAAAAACGGAGACGCCGGTGACATCGCTGGGCAGCATGTCGGGCGTAAACTGGAGGCGCTGAAAGGCGCAGCCAACAGATTTGGAAAGGGATTTGGCCAGAACGGTTTTGCCCACGCCGGGCACATCTTCAATGAGAATGTGTCCCTGGCTCAACAATCCCATCACGGTCAGCTGCACTTCGCGGCGTTTGCCCACAATCACGCGCTCGACGTTTTCAATGATTCGGTTGGCGACAACTTCAATTTCAGCCATGTGTTGCTCCTATAGAAATTATGAATTATGAAGGATGAATTATGAATTATGAATTTTAATATCATCACTTCGGTGTCCGGGATTTTAGCACACCTCTTCCCTGGTGGCGGCTGTTCCGGCGGTTCGTTGGTTTATCGTAGGAATATACGTGGGGAACGGCTGTATTTATGATTCGCCTGATGCAGACATCCGATTTCTCAAAGAAATCGGATGTCTACGATTGATAGGTGTCAAGAAGAGATTGAACGCGCAGATTTTCTGGTTTAAGTGGGGAACCATCGGCTGTTTGCACAGCCATGGTCACGGATTCGCCGGGGCGTAGATGGAAGAAGTTGTCGGAGAAACGGCCGTCCGCCGCCAGCGATTCTACCCACACAAAAAGGGCGGGTTTATGCGCGGTGAGAGAAATATGAGTGTTGTCCATTGCCTTCATTTCCAACTGCGGATCGGGCAGTTCCAGATGTTTGGGCCGGGCAAAATGCACCAGGTTGGTGGAAACAGTTTGCCCGTTTACCTGTAAGGCCAGCCAGAGCAGCAGGCGGCGTGGGCCGTGTTCGGCCAGGGCATGTTGCAGGTTCAGCGCTTCGACCAGGTTATTTTGGTTCGGGGGGATGGTCACGGCCGTACCCCCTTCCGTCAACAATTCCCCGGCCACCGTCATCAACTGCCAGCTTACCACACCTTCTACCGTCTCTAACCGGTCGCTGGTAATGTGAATTTGCATCGTACCCGTTTCCGCATCTTCCAGGCCGGAGACCAGCAGCGGGGCGAAGAACTTCTTGGCCAGATAGTGCAGGGCTTTCCAACGGCCGTGACTATCCAGCGACGACCAACTGGCAACAGGCCAGCAGTCATTGAGCTGCCAGTACAACGTACCCATGCCCCGCGGCATACTGCGCCGCCAATGCTCGACGGCGTATTTCATAGCCATCGCCTGCACTATCTGGCTCAGCCAGAGCGTGTTCTCGAACGAGGTGGGCAAACGGAACCAGTCCAGCATATAGTGGATGATGGTCTGGTTGCCAATGCCGCTGCGCTGGTGATGCTCCATCACATAGCTGGTGATGTTGCGGTCTTCGGGCAGGGTATATTGGGCCACCATGCGCGGCTCCGGGAAAGATTGGAAGCCAAATTCGCTGTTGAAGCGATGTTCACAGGTGCGGTAAAACTCAAACGGCTGTTTGCCGTGCCACACGTCCCAGATGTGTGCGTCGCCCGCTTTGGGATTGTTGAAGTTGGTGCGGTTGCCAACCGGCGTGTGTGGACTGCTGGGCCAATAGTCGGTTTGCGGGTCCAGTTCGGCGATGAGTTCGGGCAGAAGTTGGTCAAAGAGACGGCCGTAATCGGCCCAACTCATGCAATAAGACGTCCACTCACTCCCTACCAGCCCTTGTTCCATCTCATTGTTGCCGCACCAGAGGGCCAGGCTGGCGTGGTGGCGCAGGCGGCGTATTTGGTAGGCCAGTTCGTGGCGGGTCGTTTCCAGCCAGGCTTGGTCAAAGGTGGGGTAGGTGGCGCAGGCAAACATGAAATCGTGCCAGAGGCAGATGCCTAGTTCGTCACACAGGTCATAGAAGATGTCGGCTTCGTAAATACCGCCGCCCCAGACGCGCAGCATGTTCATGTTGGCGACGGCCGTGTCTTGCAGCAGCCGGGCATAATGTTCCGGGGTGATACTGGTGACAAAGGTATCTGCCGGAATCCAGTTGGCTCCTTTGGCAAAAAAGGGTACGCCGTTGACCACAAATTGGAACGATTCCCCCCATTGGTCGGTGTGGCGATCCATCTTCAAGGTGCGCAGGCCAATGCGTTTGCTGATGCTGTCCAGTTCCAGATTGTCGGCCCATAACGTCACCTTCACCGCATACAACGGCTGTGCTCCCATCCCGTTCGGCCACCAAAGCCGGGGAGAGGGGATGGAGAGGTGGCAGGTGGCAAGTGGCAAGTCGCAAGTGGCAGAGGCCACTACTTCACCTTGAAATGTAACATCAATTGACCATTGACCATTGACCATTGACCATTGACCGTTTTCTACGGCCGTTTCCACCGTCAATGTCACCTGTCCTGGCTGTGAATGGTCTTGCAAAATGTGAATGTCAGTCAGGCGGGCGGTGTTATAGGCGATGAGTTCAATGTCCCGCCAGATGCCGCTGGTGATCAGCTTTGGCCCCCAGTCCCAGCCAAAGTTACATTGAGATTTGCGCAGCCAGTTGCCGCCGACTGCTTTGTAGCGGTCGGTACCCCATTCCGGCAAGAAGCGTTCCTGGTTGCGGGCACGGCCGTAGGGCAGCGGCGCGGCAAAATCCACCACTATCTCATTTTCACCCGGCCGTAAAACCGCCTTCATATCAAATTCCCAGGCGCGGAACTGGTTGTCCGTCTGCCCCAGGGTGTAGCCGTTCACCGTCACCGTCGCCAGCGTATCCAGCCCGGCGCAGTGCAGCAAAATGTGGTCGTGTGCCAGAAAATCGGCAGTCACGGTAAAGGTGCGCCGATACGTCCAATCCGTTTCGCTCACCCACTGCACCACCAGTTCATTGTCCCGAAAATAGGGGTCAGGAATCTGCCCCGCCGCCAGCAAATCGGTATGTACACAGCCGGGCACGGTCGCCGGGATAGTGTCAGTTTCGTTTGTTTTGTGGAGTTGCCAACGGCCGTTGAGGGATATTTTCTCCATAAAGTATGTCCTTGTGGTGAAAGTTCTTTGCCTATAGCCAAAAATAGATCATGCTTGCTATTAAACCAGTGTTAAAAAGCAACCTGATAATGCCTACGGGCCTTATGCGTTCTTGATTTATGGTGAAGCGATTTTCGAAGAGTTCTATACTGCTCAAGCTGGTGTGGATGTGAGGGACACGAATTAAGGGGTCTTTTCGCAGTCGCAACCCAAGGTGAGAGCTAATGCCAAATACGATCTCAATAACACTTTTTATAAGGCCTATTCCAATTAGCGGAACAAAAATTACAAAAAGGAAAAATATGTCGGCCATATATGTTTGAAAAATGCGTGCCGTGAAAACTGCTGACAGGGGCGTCCAGATGATGAGTACGAGCGTATAGCCGCTGACAACCCGCTCCATTTGAGGGTGTTCTTGCTCAAATTCAAAACCTGAAACCCATTTTTGTCCCCTTAAAAGAGTCGCAGGCAAAAAAATGATTAACAACCCTGCCATTAGCCAGCTAAGAAAAACCACTCCATTCTCCATTTAACAACTCCCATCTGTTAACAATTGTTTCTTGAATACACATTAGGCACTATACACCACCTCTTTAATCACGCCATCTTGCAGGTGCAAGACCTGGTCTACGTATTCATCCACCAGACTGTCGTGGGAAGCCATGAGCATGGTCATTTCCTCTTCATGCACAATCTGGCGGAAGAGGGTGAGCACATCCTGGGCCGTTTCGCTGTCCAGTTCGCCGGTGGGTTCGTCGGCCAGGATGAGGCGGGGGCGGTTGGCAATGGCGCGGGCGATGGCCACGCGCTGCTGCTGCCCGCCGGACATTTCATACGGCCGGTGCCCGGCCCATTTGCTCAAGCCCACCAGATCCAGGCAGTATTGGGCGCGTTCGGCCCGTTCTTTGCGCGGCGCTTTGGCAATGCGCAGCATCAGTTCCACATTTTCAAAAGCGGAGAGGGTGGGGATGAGGCCAAAGGATTGGAAGATGAAACCGACTTCGGCGCGCCGCCAGATGGTGCGTTCTTTGTCGGAGAGTCCTTGCAAGGCACGGCCGTAAATCTCAATCGTACCCGCCGTGGGTTCATCCAACCCGCCCAGGCAGTTGAGCAGGGTGGTCTTCCCGCTGCCGGAGCGCCCCTTCAAGGCCACAAACTGCCCGGCGTCAATCTGCAAATCCACCCCCCGTAAAGCGCGGACACTGTTTTCGCCGCTGCCGAAAGTCCGTTCCAGGTTTTCCACGTTAATGGCCAATGGCATAATAATTGTTCTGCTCCAAAAAAGGTTTATGAATGGGTGTAATTGTCCAGACCTGACAGGTTTTTACCAGTTCAATTGGAAACTTCACAAGTCAAAAACCTGTCAAGTCTCTTGAGGTTGCCGGTGTACATCGCCTGCCCATTATACTGGTTTTAAGGCCATTGGACAGGGGGGTGAGATAGAGACCGGCGCAGGTTTACTGCGGCGTTGTAAAGCACACCACAAGGGGAGACGGCCGTGTCCCTTATACTTTCTATATCTTCATGATTACCACATAGCCAGACAAGTTTCCCCATAGTAGACAGCACCGAAACCACATGGAATCTGACCAAAAGGTTGGCCAGGTATTGCAGGTGTATCATGCGTGGTTCAATCATTCTTATTTTGTTCCTGTTGGTGGTTGGGTTCTTTGCTATTGCCTCTGAAGCCGAAGTGACGGCGGGGGTAGGAGTTGGTGGTGTGTCGCCGGCGATTGTGACCAACCAAAATGCTCCGGAGCCGGTCTTTGTGCCGGTGGTGGACCGGGCGGATGATCCGGCGGAAATGCTTGCCTGCACCGACCAGCCTGGTGATTGTTCGCTGCATAGCGTGTTGGTCAAAGCAAATGCTGCCGGGAAACCGGTTGTGATCACGTTTGCCGATCACTACGCCATTACATTGTCACGGCCGTTGCCCCCCATTACCCAGCCCGGCGTCAGTGTGGTGGCTGCGCCAGGCCAGGAGGTTCGCGTGAATGGGAATTACCTGGCAACGGCCGTGTTTCACATTGCCGCGTCACAGGTACGGCTGGAAGGATTGCGCATCTATGGCGCGGGCGCCGGCTATCCAAATGTGCTGATCAACGGCCCGTCACAGCAAGTGACCATTACGCGCAACATCATTGGCGATGACGACGCCCCAGAGGGGAATTGTGGGCAGAATGAGCGGGCTATGGCAGGCATTTACATTCAAAGCAGCAGTGAAGTAGCGGACAGCGCCTTAGCCTGGGTTGTAGGCAACCTGATTGAATGTCATAAAGGTGATGGGATAGTGGTGCAGGCGCGCCAGGTGGAAATTGGCCGGAATGCCCAGGGGCAGGCCAGTGAAGCCGAAAAAAACGTCATTCGTTTGAATGGGGGTACGGCCGTCAATTTGGGCAACTTCGGCGGTAATACAGTCTGCAACACTGTGATGTACGGCAATGCCGCGGGCGCATTGGCCTTGAGTAATTACGAGAACAACTTGATGTATAACGAGATTCGCCAATAATCCAAATCGCGCTATAGTGCGCTATCGTCACGCCAGGTTGAAAAGGCACGGCCGTTACGGCCGTGCCTTTTTGTTTACCCACAGCCAGACTACCATGTATACTTTGTGCCCGTGAAACCATTTCCGCATAGACAACCGCTGTTTAACCGGCTAAGGTTCTGACTGATATGGCATTGATTGATTATTTGATTTTATACCTGGCCGTCCTGGTCATTGGCGTGGAAATGGCTTTGCTGGCGGTTGTTTTTCTGGCAGCGCCACAGCAGACCATCAATCGCGTCCTGGCGCTCTATTTGTTGGCGCTGGTGGTCAGCGCCGGCGGCATTGTGCTGTCGGTGACGGCGCCTACCTTTGCCGTGGCGGCGGCGGGCGTCTGGGTTCATGCGACGGCCGTGCTTTGGGCAGTGCTGATGTTGGCGCTGGTGCTGCTGGGGTTGTTTGCGCCCACTTTTCGTTACCGACGGCCGTTTACCTGGCTGGTGGTGCTGGTTGGCGCGGCCATGACGCTGCTGCTGGTGGCAGACATTTTCACTCCCGCTGACCTGGTTTACCGGTTTGAGGAGCAGGATTATGCGCCGGGTTATCTGCCATTAGCCGATTATTTGGTGGGGCGGGTCGGCCCTTTATTTTATTTCCTGGCGGTGCGATCCGCACACGTGCTGGCGCCCCTGCTGCTGTTGGCGGCGGTGCTAGCGGGTGCTGTGCCCATTAAAAAATACAAACCAAAGGGGCTGCTGCTGCTGCTGTTGTTGGTCGTTCTGGCGAATGGCGTCGTCTTATGGCTGGCGCCGTTGCTGCTGGGGCTGGTAGGCTCATTATCGGTGGCAATTGTGGTGGCCTGGGTGATTGTGCGCTATCAGGTGTTGTCCCCCACGCAAATTGGTGAACGGCAGGCATTGGACACGGCCGTGTTTGGCATATTGGTGTTTGACGTCCAGGGACAACTGCTGGAATGGAACCATACGGCGTGCCGCTTGTTATCGCTCACCGGCAAAGAATCTGACTACTCTTTAGTTTCCCTCCTGGGGCAATTGGCGGAGACGGCCGTCAATCAAGACGGTGTGCGTGCTTTTATCCAGGAAACGACCCTGCCCATCACCCAAAATCGCAGCCTGGGCGTTATTTTTGCCAACCCCACGCGCACCAACCCTACAACCTGGCTGGTGCTGCAATTTTCTGGTTTTTATGCCGAGGGACAGCCGGTGGGCATTTTGTGTACGGTGGAAGACCAGACGGCCGTGCATGAATCCCAAAACCAACTTGAGGCCGCCAACCAATCCCTGGAGCAATTTGCTTATCGCACGGCCTTGCTCAATGAAATCACCCAAACTGGCGCCGGCAACCTGGATATGGATACCATGCTGCAACGCTTCGCCGACCGGATGGGGGATTTGTTTCTGGCCAAAGGCTGTTATATTACCCTCCGGGATGCCGACCAAAAGATGGTACTCCCCGGCGCGGCCTATGGCCCCATGCGCCAGATTTACCCCGCTGTCCCCATCATGGCCGACAAGCCCACGGCCACTGAAACTGTTTTAGAGTCAGGTCACTGTCTGGTAGTAGAAGATTTGGAGAACTCTCCCTTTAGCCATTTCTATCAGTTACCTGGTTTTTCCGGCCACTCCATGTTGGCCGTGCCGCTCATTGCCGGGGGACAAAAATTAGGCGCTGTGTTGATTGTATTTAGTCAGTCGTACCGCATTCAGCCTACCGATATTGACCTGGCTGAACAGGCTGCCAGCCAGATTGCCCTGGCCATTGCCAGAATGCGTTTGTTACGGGCCGAGCGCGAACAGCGCGAACTGGCCGAAACGTTACACGACATCGGCACGGCGCTCACGGCTACCCTGGACTACGATAGCCTGTTAGATGTAACCTTGACCCAAATTCAACGGGTGGTGCCTTATGACACGGCCAACATCACCCTGTTGGAGCGAGATGAAATTCATGTAGTGCGCGTGGTGGGTTATGAAGCCTTTACTAACGCCGTGCCAGATAAACTGCT
>JAHBVI010000033.1 GCA_019637635.1 Anaerolineae bacterium | reverse complement strand
ACGGCCGTGTTGCTGACGAAGGCAACACGCGAGGAGGCAGATACCCATCGGTAAAAAGGAGGGGAGGCTTTAGCCGACACCCCCTTCGGCTAAAGCCTCCCCTCCCTTCCTTTTTCTCTGGTAAATCTGCTATAATGGGCCGCAGTGACACGTTAATGGGTATGTGCGCTGGCCGGATGCGGCTGGTGTGCCAACAGGAGGAAAAACCCCATGAATCGTTTACCCAATACTCGTCTGGCATTAGGCCTGGTTCTCGTTTGTTTGCTGGTTCTCGGTTTAGCGGCACGATCCTCGCCCGGCCTGGCGGAGCGACTGGCTGTTAGAAACGGTGCAGGCACAAATGAAGTGTATCTCCCTCTTGTTGATGGCCCTGGTGAGCAAGTTTCCCAAACATTAGATGGTGTGCCCTTGACCATCAGCACCTTTTTCTTTCCAGGGGAGTTTGAGTCTTCCGCACCTGATGATGTCAGTCAAATAGCCACCGCCTTTTCCCTCAACCCGTTTCAGAGTTTTTCCATTATCTCCGTACCTTATGGCCCGTCTCCACCCATCGAAGAATTGCCTAACGCCGTGCCGGGTGGGGCCACAACTTATCGCACGGCGCTGACTGACCATAGAATACAACAGGGTGGGACACCTACACCTGCTCCGACCGTGTCCCTGTTCGGTCAAATGATAACTGGAAGTTACAGTATCGTGGAGTTGATGACAAATGGTGAAAATAGCCAGCCTGCTTTGATTGCTGAATGGGTGGTTGAGGCTGAATCTCGTTTATGGATTATCAGGACTTCGCGGGATTTGAGTGATGGAACCAGCCCCGCAACATTTCTGGATTCGCTTCAAGGGTTGGTCATTGAAATTGATAGCGCTTCAGCGCAAGCGACAGCGGAATTGTCACCCGCTGTTATGACTGAAAATGCCAGTGAGCCTGGACAATCTCTCATGACAGTACCAGTTTCACCCTGGTGGTCAGGTAATTGTAACGTGGGGAATCACCCCGGTTCTTACCAGTTGGCGGCATATGATGGTCTGGTTGCTTGTGGGCCGCTTCGCTCATCCCGCCTGGTGTATTTCTTTCCCGGCGCGCGGGGGCAATATGAATGGCAGTGCGCTGAATTGGCCAAGCGGTATCTCTATTTGAAGCATAATATCGCTCCCTATCAAGCGAATGGGAAGGATGTGGTTAACAATATGCCGCAACAATACATTGGCACATTGTTTGAGCGGATTGCTAACGGCACACCAAACAAAGTTCCGACCCCAGGTGACGTGATTAGCTTTGGCCAGGACACAACGTATGGGCATGTGGCGATTGTGACTGCTAAAACCGTAGACGGAAATGGAAATGGGACAATCAGCATCATCGAACAGAATTGGTCTGCAAATGGGCAGTGTAGTCTCCCGGTAAGGAACTGGCGTGTTGGCGGTAGTATGCCCGCGATTAACTGGTTGCACGAGCTTACGATATCGCCACCCCCGGGTGAGATGGTGTATGTACCGGCCGGGGAGTTCCAGATGGGCTGTGACCTGGCGCATAATGGTGGGTGGGGTTGCTATGATTGGGAACTGCCGTTGCACCCGGTGTACCTGGACGCCTACTACATTGACACGACGGAAGTGACCAACGCTCAATACGCCTTGTGTGATGCCGCCGGGGCCTGCGATCCGCCATCAAGCTTCTCGTCCTGGACTCGCCCCTCTTACTATGACAACCCGACCTATGCGGATTACCCGGTGTTGAATGTTACCTGGTACGATGCCAGCGACTACTGCACCTGGGCCGGCAAGCGGCTGCCGACCGAAGCGGAGTGGGAAAAGGCGGCGCGGGGCACAACGGTACGCGCCTTCCCCTGGGGTGACCAGAACCCCAGCTGTACCCTGGCCAACAGTCACACCGATGCCCCAGGAACTTACTGTGTGGGCGACACGTCGCAAGTGGGCAGCTACCCGGCCGGAGCCAGCCCGTATGGGGCGCTGGACATGGCCGGGAACGTGTGGGAATGGGTGAATGATTGGTGGCAATATGACTATTACAGCGAGTCGCCGTATAATAACCCACCCGGACCAGACACCGGCACAGCCAAGGTGCTGCGGGGCGGCAGTTGGAACTTCCTTTGGTACAACCTCCGCGTTGCCTACCGGAACGACCACCTCAACCCGACGGACGAGGGCCTCAATGTGGGTTTCCGGTGCGTCTCTGCCCCAGGAGGATGAATTTCTGGGCTTCTGGTTTCTGGTCTTCTGTCTTTTCTTCTGCTTCTTCTTTCGCGCGCAGCGCGATCAAATTTTTTTTCTGCGGTGCATGGCGCTTAAGAAAGCGCCATGCACCCCGTAACCAGGTGTTTTTGTGAAGAGTTATAAAAACCTCTACCCACAGATCCACACTTTTACCAACCTGTACTGGGCCTTCCGCGCCGCTCGCTGCGGCAAACGCAGCGGCGTCGCCGTTTAGAACTGCGGAGGGGAGGCTTTAGCCGACCCGTTTACGTGAACGGTTCGGCTAAAGCCTCCCCTCCGTAGTAAGAAAGATGCCGCGCCATCATCCACCGCACATCTATCTGGACGATACCTGGTATATCGTCACAGCCTCTACCGTTGATCATTTTCGTTTCCTGGTGGGGGATGGGGCAAAATCGTTGCTGCGCGACAAATTGAAGGAACTCGTCCTCGAATTCAAAATCACCTTACGCGCCTGGGTGATTTTGGATAATCATTACCATTTGTTGCTGAAAACGTTTCGTGGGCATGACTTGAGCCTCTTTTTCGGCAAACTACACGGCGCCACTGCCTGGCAACTCAACCAATGGGCAGGCACACCAGGGCGGCAAATCTGGCACAACTATTGGGACACCTGTATCCGCGATGAAAAGGGGTATTGGACGCGCTTTAATTACATCCACCAAAACCCGGTCAAACATGGTTATGTGCCGCACACGGTGGAGTGGCCTTTTTCCAGCTACCACTATTACCTGCGCACTGAGGGGCAGGGATGGCTGGACGATTTATTGATGGCTTATCCGGTGCGGGATTACGAGTGGGATAATTTCGATTAGAGCGGGTCGGCTAAAGCCTCCCCTCCTTGTTCTCGCAGGAGGGGAGGCTTTAGCCGATTCTTTTACCTCACCCCCTCACCCCCTCACCCCCTCACCTAATCCCCTAGCCCCTGCGCCAGATCAGCAATCAAATCATCCACATCTTCCAACCCCACCGAAAAGCGCACCAGGCCGGGCTGCACACCGCTGGCGGCGATAGCCTCGTCATCTTTCAGGATAGCGGAGATGGTGCTGGCGGCGTGGGTGATCAGGCTGTGGACGCCGCCCAGGCTGACCGCCAGTTTGATCAGCTTGAGCCGCTGCAACAACTGGTAACCGGCAGCGCGCCCCCCTTTCAGGTCAAAACAGACCATGCCGCTGTAACCGCCGGGCATTTGCCGCTGTGCCAGGTCGTGTTGGGGGTGCGTGGGTAAACCGGGATAGTACACTTCGCGCACGGCCGTGTGCCCCGCCAAAAATTCCGCCACCGCCTGTGCATTCCGGTTGTGCCGCTCCATGCGCAAATCAAACGTTTTCAGCCCCCGTTCCAGCAGCCACGCTTCCATCGGGTGCAGCACCGCGCCCAACATGACGTGCGTGTGCCATAGGGCGGTGATGTGTTCGGCTTTGCCCACCACCACCCCGGCGACCACATCGGAGTGCCCGGCCAGGTATTTGGTGGCGCTGTGTAACACGATGTCAATGCCCAGGGTCAACGGCCGTTGGTTATACGGCGTGGCAAAGGTGTTGTCGGTGGCGGTGAGGATGTTGTGTGACCGGGCGATGGCGGCAACGGCCGTCAGATCCGTCAGGCGCAGCACCGGGTTGGCCGGGCTTTCCACGTAGATCAGGCGGGTGTTGGGGCGAATGGCGGCGGCAAAAGCGGCCGGATCGGTCTGGTCTACAAAGGTGGTGCTCACGCCATACTCGGCCAGCTTTTGTTCCAGCACCTTGTAGCTGGAAGGGTAATGGGTGGTTTGGGCGATCACATGGTCGCCCTGTTTCAGAAAGGTGAAAAAGACGAGGGAGACGGCGGCCATACCGGAGGCCACCGCCAGCGCCGCCTCTCCCTGTTCCAGGGCGGCCACCGTCAGTTCCACCTGTTTGGTGTTGGGGGTGGCGTAACGGCCGTAGAATTGCGGATGCGCCTCGGCCACCATGGCCGCCGCAATCTCCTCCGGCGTCTCAAAGGCAAAGGTGGCGGACTGATAAATGGGGGCGGACACGGCCGTGCCCGGATTCGCCGCATCCCCCGCATGAATTTGTACGGTAGCCATATTTCCTTTTTCCGACATGCGCTTCTCTCCTCGTCAATAATGATATGTGGAGTGGGCATCCTCAGATGCCCACCGGTTCGCATCCTTCGGCAAGCTCAGGATAAGTTCTGAGGATGCGAACTCTGCTAATTGTCTGCTTCATTTCCCAGATTAAACCGGTTGACAACATCGTCAAACGACACTTTGTCTGATAACACCAACAACGTGTCACCGCCCTGCACCACCGTGCCGCCGCTGGGCAAGACAAAATCATTATCCCTGGCAATCAGCACGATCAAAAAGTTGGCTGGCAGCCCCAATTCCACAATCGCTTTCCCGGCCATCACCGAATCTGACTGGATGGGCAGTTCTTTTAGCTCCCCTTTCAACCCTGCCATCGGATTGTACTCAAGGGGGTAGGTTCGCTTCGGCACGGCCGGGGCATCCACCCGCAGCCAGCGGGCGACCGGCGACAACGTCGTGCCTTGCAGCAGCACCGAGGTCAACACGATGAAAAAGACCACGTTAAAAATCAGGTCGGCCTGGGGCAGTCCGGCCAACAGGGGAAAGGTAGCCAGGATAATGGGCGCCGCGCCGCGCAGCCCTACCCAGGAGATGAACATTTTGGCCCGCCAATCAAACCCACTGGGCAGCAGGCTGATAAACACACTCACCGGGCGGGCCACAAACATCAAAAAGGCGGCGATGAGCAGCCCGACGCCGACAATGGGTGCCAGTTCGGAGGGGAAAACAAGCAGACCGAGCGCCAGGAACATCGTGATCTGCATCAGCCAGGCCAGACCGTCGTGGAAACGGAGCAGGCTGCGTTTATGGATGAAATCGAAACGGCCGAGCACAATACCCGCCAGATAAACCGCCAGAAAGCCGCTGCCGTTCAGGGCATCGGTCAGGCCAAACGTCAAAAAAATGAGCGAGAGCGTCAGCACCGGGTAGAGACCTTCATAACCCAGCCGGGAACGATTGACAAAAAAGAGCATGACCCGGCCCATGCCATACCCCATCAGCGCGCCGACCCCCATTTGCATAACAAACAAAGCAACCAGACTGAGCGGCGACGTGTCCGGGTTGCTTAACAACTGGATCAGGCCAATGGTGAGGAAGATGGCCATGGGGTCATTGCTGCCGGATTCCAATTCCAACAGCGGCTTCAACCGCCCTTTGAGGCTGATGCCTCTGGAGCGCAAAATGGAAAATACGGCCGCTGCATCGGTAGAAGAAACGATGGCCCCCAGCAGCAGCCCTTCCGTCAGGGAAAAGCCGAGCAGGAGGGTGGCAAAAAGGCCAACAGCCAATGCCGTCAGGAAGACGCCAAACGTCGCCAGCAACATGCCTTCTTTGAGGACAGGCCGCACCCGATTCCATTCGGTATCCAGGCCGCCGGAGAAGAGGATGAGAACGAGGGCGATCACCCCCAGGAATTGGGCCAGCGCCGGGTCATCAAAATAGATACCGCCGGGGCCATCGGAACCGATCACCATGCCCAGGATCAAAAACAACAGCAGCGCCGGGATGCCAAACCGATCCGAAATTTTGCTGACCAGCACACTCACCAGCAGCAAAGCCGCCGCCACAATCAACACATACTCATTCATCAGCCACCATCTTCCATCACCTCATCAGCCACTATCACCCCATCACCTCATCACCCCATCGCCTCCTCACCACGTACTAACTGCTGGAAGGCGGTACACTGTTCCCGATCCCCCATGACGGCCAGGACGTCCCCGGCGGCAAATCGGAAAGTGGCATGAGGGTTGGGGGTAAAACGGCCGTCACGCATCACCCCCACCACCGACGCCCCCGTCACCGCCCGAATCCCCAGCCCGCCAATACTGCGCCCTACCAGGGGGCTGTCTGGCAGCAGCGTGACCCAACTCAATTCCAACAGCCGGGCAGCGTCCTTTAGCCTCACCAGCTTTTCGTAATCTTCATGCACCGCATAGAGAGGGGCATACAACTCCTGGCGCACATCATCGGCAAACCGCTGAATTTCCCCTGCCGGTAAGTTCAAGTGCAACAACGCCTGGCGCATCATCTCCAGCCCCGCTTCAAAATGGGGCTGCACCACTTCAAACACCCCGATCTCATGCAAAGCGGCCATCTGTTCGCCACTTTCGGCGCGCGCCAGAATGTGCAAATCCGGCTTTAACTGGCGCACGTGGGAAACGATGCTATGTACATCTACAAAAGAGGGAATGGCAATCACAATCAGCCGCGCCTTTTCCACCTCGGCCATCTCCAACACCACCGGCTGGCTGGCGTCGCCATAAATAATGGGAATCCCCTCATCCTTTAGCCGGTCAATGCGGTTTTGGTCGAGTTCAATCACCACCAACGGCCGTTCCAGCCGTTTCAGAACATTGGCTACATAATGCCCCACCCGGCCGCTGCCGACGATGATCACATGGTCATGCAACCCCTCTACCGGCATATTCATGGTGCTGAGCGGCTCATGGCGGAACCAGCGCCGCCGCAGCTTATACAGTGGCTCGGCCAACCCGGAGACCAGCGGCGTTAAAATCATGGTCATAATCGCCGCCGTTAGAATGAGCGAAAACAACTCGGCGGAGATGGAATTGGTACTCACGCCCACCCGCGCCAGCACAAAGGAAAATTCACCAATCTGGAACAGCCCCAGCCCGACGGCAAAGGGCACAATGTTGCCGTAGCCAAACAGATAGGTGATGCCGCCAAAAATGAGCGCCTTGCCCACCATGACCAGCAGCACCACCAGCAGCACCGTGCCTATATTTGCCAGCAAATAGGCCGGGTCCAGCAGCATCCCCACGGAGACAAAAAAGAGCAGGCCAAACAAATCACGCAGAGGAATAATGTCGCTGAGCGCCTGGTGGCTGTAATCAGACTCGCTCAACACCATGCCGGCCACAAACGCGCCAAAGGCAAAGGAAAGGCCAAACAGGTAGGTGACGTAGCCAATGCCCAGGCCAACGGCCGTGATCGTCAACAAAAACAACTCCCGCGAATTCCACTGCACGATGATCCGCATCAGATACGGAATCAGGCGCGTGCCCAAATAGTACATGCCCGCCAGAAAAACGGCCGCCCGGCCGGCTGCCAAAAACAGGGCAATGGCCCCCTCTTCCAGATTATTCAGCGTGGGCAAGATGATCATCAGCGGCACCACTGCCAGGTCTTGCACAATCAACATGCCGATCATCACCCGGCTGGAAAGGGTGCCCAGGCGACCCTGGTTCATCAGCGTTTTCAGGATGACCATGGTGCTGGACAGGGAAATAAGCGCCCCCAACCAGAGCGACTCAATCCAATCCCAGCCCAACCATCGCCCGATCCCCAACCCCAGGACGATGGTCAGCAGCATTTGTATAGGTGTGCCGATCAAGGCGATGCGGCGCACCAGTTGCAGCTTTTTGAAGGAGAATTCGATGCCCAGAGCAAACAGCAGCAGCGCCACCCCAATTTCGGCCAGCAGCTCAATGTCGTGCGAATCGCTGATGGAAAAACCGGCGGTATATGGGCCAACCAGCACCCCCGCCAGAATGTACCCGATAATCAGCGGCAGTTTCAGCCGCTGCGCCACCAATCCCCCAATGAGCGCCGCCACCAGAATAATGGCAATATCCGCCGCAATACCCATACGGTTTTTTCTCCTTCAACTCAAGGCAATGAGAATTCAATAACTTGCACGAGACTGGAGATTAGAGATTGGAGATAGGTTGAGCTTTCAATCTCCAATTTCAGTTGTGCATGTTGTGATGCCAATCTCGCAATCTTCTGATCCCTCAATCTCAAAACGGGAAGTGGTTTCGGCTCTACGGACTTTCGAGGGATCCCACGTGATGCTTGATGCATAACCAGAGAAAACTCATGTATCACGTATCAAGCATCCATGGAGTTCATGTGCTTCAGGTAGGCTTTGGTCAGGTTGGTCTCGATGATGTCGTGGCGGGCAATTTGTACGCCGGGGTTGCGTTTGGCGGCCTTAAATATCTCTTTGGCGCAGCGGCTGCATAAGAAATAACCAATCAAAATGCCCCGTTCCCGGTAAATGAAAACGTTGAGCGAGAGGGCGTCGCCCTTCTTTGTCTTCAGCGCATCAATGGGCCGGCCGCAGCCCGGACACTCTTCCTCTTCGTTAAACCAGATTCCATTGACGACCTTGCCATACTGCGCCTGCATCTGCAAAAACATACCCATCAGAGCATCATTGATCTGGTCGTTTACATCCATCGTTCTGTTTACCCCTTATGAGGCCTCGAATTTTACGCATGGTACGAACTGTTTTATTGCCAATCAGTAGATCGAAATGAGAGGAGTGGGCATCCTCAGATGCCCACCGGTTCGCATCTGAGGATGCCCACTCCGCTTCGATCTTCTGACAATTGATCATTGCCCATTGACTATTGTCTCCGGTTCTGGCGGCAGGAAGGTGATTTCCAGGATGCCATTTTGCAGCGCGCCGCCGCCGGCCCGCCGTTTGGCCAGGACGGTGGGCAAGATCATTTCGCGCTTGAAGTTGCCGATGGTGATAAACATCTCGTCGCCCCGTTTGCGCAGTTTCACATCACTGCCGGTGACAAAGGGCATGGAGAGGCGCATAATGCAGCTACCGTCGGGCAGTTCTTCAATTTCCTGTAACTTGCCGCGATAGAAAATCTGACAGGGGTCATTGTCGCCAAAACAGTCGGCGGCTAAACGGGCCAGGGCTTCGGTGCCCACCACTTCGTGGTCGTAGTAAGGGGCGCGCCAGAGAGGGAGGGGGGCAAAGTTGGCTTCAATCATTTCCAGGTATTTGGCCTGGATTTCGCGCCGTTTCTGGTAAAAGGCACCCTCGCCCAGGTTTTCGGGTAGGATGCGGTTGATGATGACGCTGTCTACGGGGTAGTTGAACAACCCCAGGTAGCTGACGGCACGTTCCGCTTCACGCATGACCATTTTTTCGGGCTGTAAGACGACGCGGTAGCTGCTGATTTCGGGGTCGCTGAGGGTGGCGCGCAGTTCGGCGGTGGCGGCGTCCAGCTTTTCCAGCGCGTCCAGGATTTCCACGGGGGCATTGAGGAAACGGCCGGCAAACGGCCGTAGCGCCTTCATCACCCCGGTGCGATAGCGCGTCAGGTGGCCGGCATACCAGCGGAAGGTATCGGGCATGGTCAGCAGGCGAATCGTTTCGCCGGTGGGGGCAGCGTCTATGATCACGCGGTCGAAGTGGCGATCTTTGGCCTGTTTGTTGATGTGCAGCAGGCTGACGATTTCGTCCATGCCGGGGAAGGCAGACAGTTCGTCGGCGACCACCTTGTTCAGTTTGTCCCCTTCGCGGATCATGTTGGAGACGAAGCCTTGCAGTACGTCCCAATAATTATAGATGTCAGCAACGACGCTGATTTCTTGCGCCCAGAGGTTGGGGGCAATTTCGATGGGTTTGGCGTCCAGGGGACGGTCGAAGGAGTCGGCCAGACTGTGGGCGATGTCGGTGCTGGCGACCAGGGTTTTGTAACCAAGTTGGGCGGAGCGCACGGCCGTTGCCGCCGCTACGGTGGTCTTACCCACCCCGCCTTTGCCTAGATAAAGAATAATGCGCATAGTTTTCTCCGTTGTACATCAAGATGCTTGGAATACGTAGACCGTGCATCTGTGGTTGTGGTAAGGGGGATTTTGCCGGGAACGGCCGTTAGAAGCAAGTGTTTAGGTTTCAGGTGTCAAGTGTCACGTTACCTGACACATGACACATGAAACTTGATACTTGTCACTTGACACCTCCCCACCCTGCACTAAAATCTGGCCGTTCACAGTCGGGCGATGTGTTTGTGGACCCGTGGGGGTAGGCAGGCCAGGGCGCCGGGCACCAACCAACGGGAACCAGACCACACCAACCTGACGCACATTTCACAACATGTTCAGGAGGTGGAAAACCATGAAACGCTCTTTGATTTTGGTTGTAGTTTTGTTCCCCTTGTTCGGTCTGGCAGCTTTGCTGCACACAGCCCGGCTGCAAGCCAGCCCGCCACCGTCTGGTGGCGTTACCTTCACTGTCAACAGCACCATAGACGCGACTGATGTGAATCCGGGTGATGGGGTGTGTGAAACGGCCGTTGGCAATGGCATCTGTACGCTGCGTGCGGCCGTGCAAGAAACCAACGCCCTCGCTGGCATGGATACAATTTTCGTTCCTGCCGGAATTTATGTCTTGACGATAGCAGGAATGGGCGAAAACAATGCTTCCACTGGTGATTTAGATGTTATTGATCATACGACTATCAATGGTATATCTTCCGATTCAACAATCATTGATGCTAATAGCCTTGATCGTGTTATTGACATTATCGGAGCTGAAACACAAGTGGCAATCCATAACATCACCTTGCAAAATGGGGCGATGGAGAGCATGGGAGGTGGAATCAAAAACTATGGAATTCTATCTTTAAGTAACTCGCACATTTTTAGCAACACCTCGACGTGGCAGGGAGGGGGGATTTTTTCAAACAATTTATTGACCATTACGAATTCGGCCGTAACTTCAAATCATGCTGACTTTGGTGGAGGGATTTATGCGTCCTTAGCTTATATCAGTAACACAGAAGTTTTATCAAATACAGGCACTTCAGGAGGTGGTATTTCTCTGTTGGGTTCATCCAATCCTCTGGTTGAATCAACCTTGTTAAATAGTAATATCAGTTATAACTATGCTTCTTTTGGTAGTGCAGGAATTCATAATGCAGGGCAGGTAATAATTGAAAAGACATTAGTTACCCATAACCATCGAGGTTTTCCATGCAAGTTTTGCGGAGAATCATCGGGGATAACAAATTTTGGAGTATTGTACCTGGTCGAAAGCACGGTTTCTCATAATACTATAGAACCGTCTGGTAGAGGTGCAAGTGGGATTGGCAGTGTACTTGGAATCACATATATTGAGCGCAGCGTAATAAGCCACAATGGCACAAGCCCGGCCATCGAAGTATTGGGAAATCCAAGTGAAGGATCTGCCACAATTGTTAATTCAACCATCAGCCATAATGAGAGTTATGGGGTGTTTGCAGCAGACAACATTACCATTACAAACAGTACCATCTTTAGTAACACTCTTTTTGGATTAGGTTTTTACCCTGACACAGTGGCCATCTACAACAGTATTATTGCCTATAACGAACCAGATAATTGCAACGGCTTTTCTGGAGGCGTCATTACCTCGCTTGGATATAATCTGGATTCAGGCGTTTCATGTGGGCTAGTGGGAACAGGCGATTTATCAAATCAAAATCCATTACTTGGGCCGCTACAAAACAATGGTGGGGCAACGCTAACCCATGCCTTGTTAGCAGGTAGTCCAGCAATAGATGGAGGAGGGAGTGAAGGATGTCCGTCAACAGATCAACGTGGAGTAGCTCGCCCCCAAGGGTCTTCTTGTGATATCGGAGCGTATGAGTTTGTAATGGAACTAACGGCCGTGCCCGACCTCATCACCACCACCCAAAACATCCCTATTCTCATTGACGTCCTTGCCAATGACATCCCCGGCGAAAACGGCGAGCCAATGTTGGGCAGTGCAGGCGAACCAGGGAACGGCACGGCCGTCATCACCGACTCTCTCGTTCTCTACACCCCTGACCTGGACTTCACCGGTACAGACACTTTCACCTACACCATCACCGACGGCGTGGTCACGGACACGGCCGTTGTCACCGTCACTGTTCTACCTCTGATTGCGCCAACGGCCGTAGACGACATCGCCGAAACCAATCAGAACGAGTCCATCCTCATTGACGTGCTGGCAAATGACCTGCCCGGCGGCAGCGGTGACCCGGTGCTGGACAGTGTGGGTGCGCCGATGAGTGGCACGGCCGTCATTACCAGTTCCCTCATCCTCTACACCCCCGCGCCAGACTTTATTGGCACAGACACCTTTACCTATACAATTACGGACGGGGTGTTAACGGACACGGCCGTTGTCACCGTCACCGTTTTACCTGTTGATGATCAAACGTACATTTACCTGCCGGTGGTGCTGAAACCGGAAGAATAATCGAATTTCACTCACATGAGACATCCGATTTCTTTGAGAAATCGGATGTCTGGTGGTAGCTATTCCTATGCCTCAACCCAAAAAACGCAAAATCAGTGACGAAGCAGTCGTCGAAACCATTATCCAGTTGTGTACGGCCGTTGGGCCAGAAGATAAAGTTCGGCCGGAAGATGTAGCCATGGAGTTATATCCCGAAGATTGGCAGTCGCTCAGCAAACGCATCCGGCTCATCGCCCGGCAGTTGGCCGAAGCCGGTCACATTGACATCCTGCGCAAAGGGGAAATCGCCGATCCCGATGATTTCAAAGGGGTGTACCGGCTGCGGATTAGCCGGGCGTTTTGGGGTGTAATTGAGTAATTGGGTAATTGGGTAATTGGGTAATTACGTAATTACCCAATTACTTCTTCTCAAGCCTGTTGGATGAGGCCCCAACGGCCGCTGGTCACCCAGTCGGCGTCCTGGTTATTGAGGGTAGTTAGCTGGTCGGGGGTTAGCCCTGCCAGCACGTTTGATTTGCAGACGCGCAAGAAAAGGGTGGGGGCGGGCAGGTAGCTGACCACGTCGGCAAACGGGGTGGTGAAAGGCCAGTGGGCGTCGCCCAGGGCGCGGCGATAATTGGCGTCCCCTTTGCTGATGAGCAGGTCGGCCTGGGCCAACTGGCGACGTAGATCGTTGGGCATGTGCCAGAGGGGGTGCGGGGAAGTTATAAAGGGGTGGGTGTGGGTTTGCAAACGGCCGTCCGCCTGCGCCTGTGCCAACCGTTCCCCCCACAAACGCACCGCTTCTGTCGGTTCGGCGCACAATCTACGCAACGTAGCGGCCACATCATCAGGGGTGGCGTCAGAGACAAAGGTGGGGAACAGTTTCAGGTGTAAATGCACCTGCCCGGCTTTGCCACAGGTGAGCAGATAATCGGCCAGCATCAGGTCGGCCAGCAGTTCCGGGCCGGCGTTGTCTACCAGGATGTGCAGGCGCATCTGGTCAAGGGCATAGAGGCGGTCGGTCACGGCCGTGCCGTCATCCACCAACACATGCGCCCACCGCGCGGCGTCATCGGTATGGTCTGGTTTGACCTCGGCGTCAGCCGCCCACAGGCTCAGGTCTACCTGGTTGCCCCACAGTGCCGCCAGCAGCAAGCGGCGAAAAATGTCTTCCTGCCAACCGGCGTTTTGGGTAAGTACCAATTCACGCGCCAGGGTGGGCACGGCCGTCAACCCCATTGCCAATGCTTCTTCTTTCTGCTGGCGGTATGGGTCAATGCCGGTGCGGAAATAATCTACCGCTTCAATGATGCGGCGAAAAAAGTACGTTTCGGCAAAAAACCAGGGGATTTCCAGCCAGTTCTGATTGCGGTAGCGGTCAATGGCCGATTGCCAGAGGGTGAAGTCGGGGGCGTGGGTGTCGGTTAACGGCCGTATCAGCGCATACGGCATTTCGTCAATTAGCATTTCAAGGGCGGCTGTGTCTGGCAGCACATTTTCGCGCAGCACCCGCCGGGCAATGTCCGGCAGCCGCCGTTTTACCGTGCCCTCGGCAAACGAACCTCTATCAGCCCCACGCAAGGGCGGTGGCACGGACAGTTTGGGTCTGGTTTGCATACTTCAAGCTGAGATTGAGAGATTGGGAAATTAGGAGATTCAATCTCCCAATCTCCCAATCTCAAATTTACACTTTATAAGCCACAATCAGTCCATCACGAATGGGGATCAACGACGTGATCCAGTGAGGGCTGGTGGTGATGCGGCGGGTGAATTCGCGGACGCCTGACGTAGCCGCGTCATTATAAGTGGCGTCCCACACCCGCTCGTGCCAGATCATATTGTCTATAATCAGCACCCCGCCGGGGCGTAGTTTGGCTTCAATCACCGGCAGCGAATCGGGGTAGCCGGGTTTATCAATATCGTTGAAGATCAGGTCAAACGGCCCTTCGGTCTGGCGCAAAACGGCCACCGCTTCGCCGGTGTGGTACTGGATGAGGCCGTCAAAACCCAGCGCAGACAGATGACCCTGCGCCATCTGCGTCAGCTTCTCGTCCCAGACCACGTGATGCACCACCCCACCGCCATTTTCCTGCACGGCGCGGGCAAACCAGGCAGTGGAGTAGCCATAACCCGACCCCAACTCAAACACCCGCCGCGCCCCGATCATGCGGGCAATCTGGTAACACAACTGCCCGGATGCCGGCCCCACGATGGGAAAACCGTGTTCCTGGGCATAGTCCTCCATGCGCTGTAATTCCGACGGCCGTGCCGGTACCAACCCATCCCCATACACTTCTACCTGTGTCTTGTAATCTCGTTTCATGTGATGTTCGCTTCGCAGTTCTTCGCGTCCTTCGCGGATTATTCCCGCTGCTGAAACCCATCCCCATCCTGAATCAACTCAATCCGGTTGCCAAAGGGATCAAACACATGGCCGCGCTGCCGTTCCGGCACGCTTTCATCCGGCTTCAAGGGGAAACCGGCGGCGGCTAAGGTGGCGCTCAAAGCGGCCAGGTCACGTACCAGAAAGGCGGGATGCGCTTTGGTGGCGGGGACAAAATTGGCCTGAATTCCCAGGTGGAGTTGCACACGGCCATTGCCAAACCAGCACCCACCCCGCCCCTGTAGCGCCGCCGGTTTTTCTATCTCCGCCAACCCCAACAGTTCCCCATAAAAACGGCGCGCGGCGGCCTCCCCACCCGGCGGCATCGCTATCTGCACATGATCCAGCCCGACAATTTCCATCTTCATGCCGTGATGGGTGACCCGTGACCAGAGACCTCACGTATCACGCCCTACATATACCCCGTCAACGACATGCCCCCAACCGCAATGAGCAGGAGGAGGGCACTGATACGGCCGTTGCGGGCCAGCCTCACCTGCAACGCTGCCATCTCCGCCAGCTTTTCCGGCGGCGGCGGCCCCTGGCTGGCAGCCAACTCTTGCCCCAATTTCGCCGCCCGTGAAGTCAGCCGCCCGGTAGCAAAAGCGCCGTGCAAAAAGGCCGCCAACCCGGCTAATGCGCCAATTGATAGAGCAATCCCGGCTGGTGAACCGATCCAACCCATGCTGAAATGATTGGAGCGCACATCAAACAGGTAGAGACCAGAAAGCGTGGTGAGCAGGGCTACAATAGTCATAAACGTAGACAGACGGCCCGGCCCCACCATACGCTGCATCACCTGACCACCAGATGGGCCAGATTGTTGCACGGCCGGCACCACAAATCCCGCCAGCATAAACGCCCCGCCGGCCCAGGCCACCCCACTGAGAATGTGAATCACTCGCATGATCAGCACCAATGTCATAACATCTCCTGTTGGGTAATCGGTAATCGGTGAACGGTAATCGGAAAATACGCTCGCCAATAACCGATTACTGATAACCGATTACCGCGTTAGCTTCCGGTACGTAATCCGGTGCGGCCGGTCAGCCATATCGCCCATTCGTTCCCGCCGATCCTGTTCATATTCACTGTAGCTGCCGTTAAACCAGCGTACCTGGCTGTCCCCTTCAAAAGCCATAATGTGGGTAGCAATCCGATCCAAAAACCAGCGGTCATGGGAAATAATCATCGCGCAGCCGGCAAAACTGGATAATGCCTCTTCCAACGCTCGCAGCGTGTTCACGTCCAGATCGTTGGTTGGTTCGTCCAGCAGCAGCAAGTTGGCCCCAGACTTGAGCAATTTTGCCAGATGCACCCGGTTGCGTTCACCACCAGACAGGCTGCCCACCCGTTTTTGCTGGTCGCTGCCGCCGAAGTTGAAGCGGCCCACATACGCCCGCGAATTCATGCGCCGGTCGCCCAAAACCAGATTGTCCTGCCCGTCGGAAATTTCCTCCCACACCGTCTTGTCCGCGTTCAGGCTGTCCCGGCTTTGGTCTACATAGGCCAACTGCACCGTGTCGCCGACGCGCAGGCTGCCGCCGTCAGGCTGCTCCTGGCCGACGATCATACGGAAAAGGGTGGTCTTGCCGGCGCCATTGGGGCCAATGATGCCCACGATTGCACCCGGCGGCACATCAAAGGTCAGGTTTTCATAGAGTAGGCGGTCGCCGTAGCCTTTATTTACACTTTCGGCGCGGATGACAATGTCACCCAGTCGGGGGCCGGGTGGGATGTAAATTTCGCGCTCTTCGTTGGCGCGCTCGAAGTTTTCATTGAGCAGGTCGTTGTAACGGTTGATGCGCGCCTGCGATTTGGCGTGGCGGCCTTTGGGCGATGTGCCAATCCACTCCAATTCGCGCTGCAAGGTCTTGATGCGGGCGCCTTCTTTTTTCTCTTCTCGCAGCAGGCGGTCTTGTTTTTGTTGCAGCCAGGAGGAGTAATTGCCTTTCCAGGGAATGCCCCGTCCGCGATCCAATTCCAAAATCCAGCCGGCCACATTGTCCAGAAAGTAGCGGTCATGGGTGACGGCAATGACGGTGCTGGGGTATTCTTGCAGATGGCGTTCCAGCCAGGCGACGGATTCGGCGTCCAGGTGGTTGGTGGGTTCGTCCAGCAGCAGGATGTCTGGCTGTTGCAGCAGCAGGCGGCAGAGGGCCACGCGCCGCCGCTCGCCGCCGGAGAGGATGGCGATGGGGGTGTCGCCGGGTGGGGTGCGCAAGGCGTCCATGGCCAGTTCCAGGCGGCTGTCTAAATCCCAGGCGTTCAGGTGGTCGAGTTTGTCTTGTAGTTTGCCCTGTTCTTCGATGAGGTCGTTCATTTCTTCATCGCTCATCGGCTCGCCGAATTTCAGGTTGATGGCGTCGTAGGCTTTCAGAGCGTCTACAATTTCTTGCGCGCCTTCTTCCACCACTTCGCGCACGGTGCGGGTTTCGTCTACGAGGGGTTCTTGTTCCAGAAAGCCGATGGTGTAACCGGGGGAGATGACGGTTTCACCGATGTAGTCCTGGTCTACTCCGGCCATAATGCGCAGCAAGCTGGACTTGCCGGCGCCGTTCAAACCGAGGACGCCAATTTTAGCGCCGTAGAAGTAGGAGAGAGAGATGTCTTCTAAGATTTTTTTATTGGGTGGGACTACTTTGCCCACGCCGATCATGGAGTAGATGATTTTTTTGTCGTCAGTTGTCATAGGGTTTATGTTGCTGCTGGTGAACGCGCTTTAGCGCGTTTTTCGTAGCAGACGCCGATTTCCAATCGGCGGCGCTGGCGGCGCGCCAAATGGAGAATTACTGTTCACCTGTTATGTTCCCAAACGTTGCAGTTCTTCCTGCGCCACCGTTGGGTCTAGTCGCTTGAAGAGGGGATGGGGGGTGGGCAACGGCCGTCCCGCCGGAATCTCGGTGCGTGACCATTGGCCGACGGCCGTGTCGTCCACATACGTCAACCCGGCGTGGCTGCGTGTTTTTTCCTGGTAGGTCTGCACCACCTGTTCGCCAAATAGCTGCCCTTCTTCGCCCAACAGTGTGTGAATTTGCTGGCTGGTAAAGGGCAAAATGGGCGACCACAATACCTTTAGCCCGCTGATGGCTTGCAGCGCCGTATACAGCGCCCGGCCCGCTGCTGCCAGATCGGTTTTGGCTGTTTTCCAGGGGCTGGTTTCTTCCAGGTATTGGTTAACCAGGGTGGAGAGGCGCAAGTTTTCCTGCACGGCGGCGCGGAATTTACAGCCATCGTACAAAGCGGCGGTGGTTTCAAACCCGGCGTCAATGGCCGCCAGCAGGCCCGTGTCCCGCTCTGTCAGTTCGACGGGATCAGGCACTTGCCCCTGGAAGTAGCGCTGGATCATGTTCAGCACCCGGTTCACCAGGTTGCCCCAGTTGCCCACCAACTCGGTATTGTTGCGTTCCACGTACCCTTCCCAACTCCAATCGCTGTCGCGGGTTTCGGGCATCACGGCCGTCAGGTAATAACGCAGCGGGTCGGGGTCATGCCGTTCCAGTGCGTCCAGCATCCAGACGCCCCAATTCATGCTGCCGCTGATCTTGCGCCCTTCCATGTTCATAAATTCGTTGGCGGGTACGTCGTAGGGCAGGTTGAGGGGCAGGTTACGGCCGTCGTCATATAACCCGCTTGCTCCCAATAACTGCGCCGGCCAGAAAACAGAGTGAAAGGGGATGTTATCTTTGCCAATGAAATAGACGGTACGCGCTTCTGGATTTTGCCACCAGCTGCGCCACGCTTCTGGCTGGCCGTTGTTGTGCGCCCATTCGATTGTGGCCGAAAGGTAGCCAATGACGGCTTCAAACCAGACGTACAGCACCTTGCCCTCAAAATTGGGCACGGGCACGGGGATACCCCAATCCATATCACGGGTGATGGCGCGGCCAATCAACCCCTGAGCTACAAAGTTGCGGGCAAAGTTGATCACCTGGGGACGCCAAAATTCTTTGCCGTCATTCAACCACGCTTCCAGGCCATCGGCTGCCAGTTTGGGCAAGTCGAGGAAATAATGCTCGGTGTCGCGCAGTTCCAGGGCGCTGTCATCCACCCGGCTGCGCGGGTTCTTCAACTGGCTGGCGCTTTCAAAGAGGGTGTTGCAATTGTCGCATTGGTCGCCGCGGGCACGGCCGTAGCCGCAATTCGGACACTCCCCTTCCACATAGCGGTCGGGCAGGAAACGACCTGTTTTCGGCGAATACATTTGCGGCGTGGTGTGGCGATAGAGGTAGCCGTTTTCACCCAACGTCGTGAATATGTCCTGGGAGACGCGGTGATGATTTTCGGTATCGGTGTGGGTAAACAGGTCGTAGGTGAGGCCCATTTGTTGGAAGAGGGTAAGGAAACGGCCGTGATAATACTCAAACACTTCCTGCGGCGATTTCCCCAAATCATCCGCCTTCACCGTTACCGGCGTGCCATGACTATCCGAGCCAGACACCATCAGCACGTGATTGCCCCGCAGCCGGTGGTAGCGGGCATAAATGTCGGCCGGCAAATAGGAACCGGTCACGTTTCCCTGATGAATATCGGCATTGGCATAAGGCCAGGCCACGCAAACCAGAATGTACTCGTTGCTCATGTTGCTCATGGCGTGATGCGTGATACGTGATGCGTGAACCTGTCACGCATCACGTATCACGCATCACGAATTACTCTTCCTCTTCTTCCTCAAATTCCTCTTCCACTTCCTCTTCGTCTACATCTTCCTCTTCGGTCACTTCCGTCAGCGCCTCGGCCAGCAGTTCAAAATCATCTTCGCTGATGGGCAAATAGGTTTCGGCTTCCAGACGCAGCCGCCGGAAGCGGGGCTGGCTTTCCAGCTCTACCGTGTCCACTTCCACGCCATTGTCTGGTCGGGCCACGGTAGCGTCAATATCAATGGGGAAGAAATCTACCTGGTCCATGGTGACGCTGAAGAAATAATCTTTGGGGTTGGCCGATTTGGAATCGCCGGTGATGGTGATAACGGCAAAAAAGGTGCGGCTTTCCAGCCCGTAGATGATCAGCCGGTCGCCGGCCTTCACGGTAACTGTGCTGCCGGGCAGGGGGGCCATCACCATGCGCTCGGCCCAACCGGGGAAGGCCAGTTCATCTACCGATGGGGTGCTGACTACTTTGATGAAGTGGTTGGTGCCCTGGGCGGACTTACGCCGCGCCGATTTGCTGGCGGCGCGCGCTTCATATTCGGTGGCAATGTTTTGCCAGATACGTTCCTGAACCGAAATTTTCAGTTCTGCCTCTTCGCCGTCGGTGTAGCGCACCAGCATTACTGGTGGCGTAATTTCCAATACAGTGTATTCACCTTTGCGGTTGGCATAGGTGCCGTTAACCTCAAACATGCTCCTTACTCCAGATTAAAAAATGGGATAGGTTTACAATCGGTAACAATCGGCGTGCATAGTACCGTTTTCCCCTGCTCTTGGCAAGTGTTTTCAATTGCCAATTGTCAATTGCCAATTGAAAATTATCAACTGGGGTCTGTTTTTAGGGGAGGTTGTTGAAGGATTGGCCGTTCCAGATGGTGTAGACACGGCCGTCACGGTCACACCCATCACGCACAATATCCACGTGTCCATCGTTGTCCACGTCCAATACGGCCAGGCCGCCAAAACAGGCGTCGGCTATTTCTATCAGCGTGGGGCGATTAAACACGGCCGTGAGTACAAATAACTGTCCCGTATCCGGCGATTCCAGCAGCACATCGGCCATGCCATCCTGGGTCAGGTCGCCGGTATAGGCGAAGGTGGCGTTGGGCGTCAATTGGCGGCGGCTGGAAAGGGGGCGGTCGAGCAGCAACTCCCACTGCCCGCTGCCGGTGGGTGTCAGCACAAGCACCTGCGCCAGGGTGGGGTATTGGCGGGTGCTGTGGCGCAGCAGGATCAATTCCGGCAGCCCATCGCCGGTGAGGTCGGTGCGCTGCCACACGGCCGTAACCGGCGGCGTCTGCGCCAGCCATTGGCGGTTCAAATCGGATAGGGCCGCCTCGCCGCGCAGGTTAAGCTGGCGCAGCAGGTCGGCGGCGGGGCCTTTGAGGGTTGGTTCGGTCACGGCCGTGTCCGGCATCACCGGCGGCCCGCTCAGCCCCACATCTCCGTTTGGCTGGTCAGGATGGGTGAAACGCATCTGCCCGGCGTCGGCCACGACGGCCAGGTTGCAGCCCAATTGTAGCGCCAACCCTTGCAGTTCACTTTGGATGCCGATGGTGGCGCTACGGCCGTTGCCCGCCGGCCCCTGGGCCACATCCTGATACAAAAACACCATGTCATTGCTGCCTTCAAACAGTTGTACCTCAAACGTCAACAGGTCTCCGGTGTCAAAGCGGGGTATTTCGTCCCATTCCACCACAAAAATGCGGTTGGGCGCTTCCCCCACCACTTCGGTTTCCAGATAGCCCACAAAGCGTAAATCGAGATCATCCCAATAGGGGGCGATCATGTCGCCCATACCGGCAGCCGGTTTGGTGTCCAGGCAGCTATTCCGGTATTCGGGGCTGGCATTGGCGAACTGAAGGTTGCCGTTGCTGCTGGCAAACAGTTCGGTGTAGGTGGTGCCATAAAAGGTAAAAGCGAAGGGCAGTTGCAGTTTGATTGTGCCATCCAGCACATAGAGGCCGGTGTCATTGGTGGCGTCAATGTAGGCGTAGGCGGCGCTGTTTTCGCAGATGTAGCCATACAAGTCGGGGCCGGGACACAAGGCCACCGGTGGGCCATAATCGGCCGCCGCCGACCGCCGCCATAACAGCAGCGCCGCCGCCACGATGACCAGAAATATCAGGATAATGCCTACCACACGCCACTTCATGGGCGAAGTTTAACGTATGGGTGGGAGGGGGGCAAGGTGAGTGAGCAGATGAGGGGGTGAGGGGGTGATCTCCCAATCTCCAATCTCCCAATCTCTCAACTACTCCGCTATACTTCACCGCCATGAACGACAATAACAACAATGCTGATACCAACTGGCCGGTGGAGATTATGCGCAGCGACCGGCGGCGGCGCACGGTGAGCGCGGAATTGAAAGGGGGCACACTGCTGGTGCGCGCGCCGCAGGGGATGACGGACGCGGAACTGGAACCAATTATCGCCAACCTGCAAGAGCGGCTGGCAAAGAAGGTGGCGAAGCGCAATTTGCCCCAGACGGACGCCGACCTGGAGAAGGTGGCGCGGGAGTTGAATCAGAAGTATTTCCACGGCCGTCTGCGCTGGCACTCCATCCGCTATGTGACGAACCAGAACGGCCGTTTTGGCAGCTGCACCCCTTCGCAGGGCACCATCCGCATTAGCCACCGGTTGGCCGCCATGCCCGCCTGGGTGCGCGACTACGTGGTCATGCACGAACTGGCCCACCTGGAAGAGGCCAACCATGGCCCCCGTTTCTGGAAACTGGTCAACCGCTACCCCCTCACCGAGCGGGCGCGAGGATACCTCATGGCGGTGGGGCTGGAGGAAGATGAGGGGTGAGCAGGTGAGGGGGTGAGCAGGTGAAGGGGTGAGGAGGTGATTGCGATTAGGGGATTTAAGATTACAATAACTGGCAACTGAATTGTGAGGTGCGATGATGATTGAATTGGAAAGCTTGCAACAAGAACTACGTGCCCTGCCCAAAATGGAGCGGCTCAAACTGGCCCACTGGCTGCTGGATTCGCTGGTTGAAACTTCAAGCAAAGAACTCCCCCTGGCTGCTATGGTGGATAAGGCTGAACCTGCCCAAAACCCACTGCTAAAGTGGGCTGGTATGTTTGAAGGTGGGCCGGTGGATACGGCCGCACATGATGAAGAGATTTTGGAAGCAGAAATTGAGCAGATGACAGGGTGGAATGATAAATGACTTATTTGTTGGATACCAGCTTCTGGTATGCTCTGTTAAATAAAGGTGACAAGTCACATCAACAGGTTATGGCTTTTGCCCAGAAAATAAACCATCCCATTGTCACTGCCACGCCCGTTACGACTGAGGTTGCTTATCTGGTGCGGCGCGATCTAGGCCACAAGGCATTAGCGGCCTATATTGAGAGTTTGACTGATCCCGATTATCGGCTGTTGGAACCTGCAAAGAGCGATTATCGGCGGGCGGCTGGCATCATTCGCAAATATAGTGACGCGCACATTGATTTTGTGGATGCGGTGCTGGTGGCCATATCGGAACGGTTGGAAATCACCCGTGTGCTAACTCTGGATCAACGCCATTTTCGTCTGTTCCGGCCCTCTCATTGCCCCGCGTTTGAGATTTTGCCGTGATGAGATGCACAAATGAAAGGCTAATCTCCCAATCTCCCAATCTCCAATCTCCAATCTCTCAATTAAACAATTACGCCCTTACCGCCCCGTTTACCTCTTCAATGACGGCCAACAGATCGTCGGCGTCGGTGTCGGAGAAGAGGCCGGTGGGGCCGGCGTCGTGGATGTCTACAAACGGCCGTTCCCACAACATATCCGGCGGCATCGTGCCGTTGCGCGTCAGATGCTCAATGATGAAGTTCACAAATTGAATCTGGTCGGCATTGTATGTCTTGTCGTCCAGGAAACGGGCGAACTTCCTTTTGGCCGCCTCCCGGTTTAGCCCCACCAGCCCACGCACAAAGGCCGCCAGATTGTCTGGTGTGCCAAACGCCTGCGCAAATTCTGTCTCTGACCCCACTTCTTCGGCCGAAAACAACATTTCGTCCAGCGCCGCCAGGTCTTCCGGCGTCAGGGGGATGGCCCAACGGATTTTGTGAATGACCACCGCGTCCTCGTTGGCGCGGATGAACTGCTCCACCTTTTTGCGGTATTGGGCTTTGTTTACGCCGTCGCTGATGTCCGGCAGCCAGCCGGGGCGCAGTTCACCCATCTGGTCGGTGAAGTCGGTGATGATCCCTTTTTGCGCCTGGCGTTCAATGAACTGCGTCAGGTGGCGCAGGGCGCGGCGCACGTCTTCCAGTTGGGGCGCGGTGACGTCTTGCCAGTAGCTCTCGGTTTGCAACTGTTGGATGAGGGGCATGTGCGCCTGCACGGCGGGGATGCTGCCTTTGTCGTTGAGCTGCACGGCCGTATGGATGATGCGGTTGCGCAGTGGTTCAATGGCTTTACTTTCGCCGCGCAGCAGCGCCAGTTGCAGGTTGAAAATGAGCACGTCGAACCGTTTGGCGGTTTCGGGGTCGTCGGCCAGTTGGCTGGGCAGGTGGGCGACGTGCTGGTGCAGGTCGGCCAGGTCGGAGCGAGTGAGGGTTTGCCAGCGGGCCGGGTTTTGGAATGGTTCCACATACGGCCGTGCCGGGCGCACCAGAAAGTTGTCCAGATTCATCGCCGCCACGTAACGGTGCAGGTCACTGGCAATTTGTTCACGCAACGGTAGGGCAAAGGCATGCCTTTGCCCTACCTGTTCATCCAGCGTGGCCAACAGTTCCAGCCGGGCCACAAAGAGGCGCTGGCGCAGCGGTTGGGGCAGGCGGGCTTCCGGCTGCCCCTGCGGGTGATAGCGGAAGAATTCAAAATTACCGCAGAAGTCAAAGATGTAGAAGTTCTCTTTGTCCTGGTCGGGGCCAAAGAGTTCGGGGCAGAGGCGGGTGCCGCGCCCGATCATCTGGAAGAATTTGGTTTTGGAGCGCACCGGTTTGAAAAAGACCAGGTTGACCACTTCGGGCACATCTACGCCGGTATCCAGCATATCTACGGAGATGGCGATGTGGGGGTCGTTTTCTTTTTGGCCGAACTTTTCAATGAGGTCTTGGGCGTAGTTGACGGTGTTGTCAATGACGCGGGCAAAATCGCCGTGATAGTGGGGGTAGTGGTGGTTGAAGCGGGTGGCGATGAAGTCGGCGTGTTTGTGGTTTTTGGCGAAGATGATGGTTTTGCCCAGGCGGTCGCCGCCGGCTACTTTGTGGCCGTGGGCCATGAGGGTTTGCAGCACTTTGTCTACGGTGTCTTCGTTGAAGAGCCATTGGTTGAGGGCGGCGGATTCGATGGCGTCGGGGATGCTGCCGCTGTCGCCCCATTCGATGCGGTCCCACTCTTCTTTTTCGGCGTCGGAGAGGTCGTCGTAATGGATGCCTTCGCGCAGGAATTTGGTGTCGGTTTCCAGCAGGACGGGGGGGACGAGGAAAGCATCGGCGACGGCTTCTTCCAGGTGGTAGGCGTAGGTGGGCACACCTTCTTCTAGTTTGAAGAGGCGGTAGGTGTTGCGGTCTACTTCGTCTTTGGGGGTGGCGGTGAGGCCGAGCAGCAGGCTGTCGAAGTAGGCGAAGATGGCGCCGAATTTTTGGTAGACGGAGCGGTGGGCTTCGTCAATGATGATCAGGTCGAAGTGGCCGGGGCTGAAGAGGCGCTGCCCGGTTTCGTCGCTGGCTTCGATCTGGTTGAGGATGGTGTGGTAGGTGGAGACGACGACGCGGCTTTCGCGGGCTTCTTTGTCTTCCAGCAGGTTGATGGGGTTGCTGCTGGGCAGGTGGCTTTTGAACGCTTTGATGGCCTGGCGGACGAGGGCGGTGCGGTCGGCCAGGAAGAGGACGCGCTTGACCCAGTTGGCGCGCATGAGCAGGTCTATGAGGGCTACGGCCGTCCGTGTTTTCCCTGTCCCTGTGGCCATGACCAGCAGGGCGTGGCGGTGGCGCTGGCTGAACTGTTCGGTGACATGGCGGATGGCTGCTTCCTGATAGTAGCGGTTGACGATGGCGGTGTTGACCGTCAGTTGGGACAGGTTTTGGGCGGTCTGGCGGCGCTGGATGAGCAGGTGCAGTTCGTCGGCGGTGTAGAAGCCTTGCACATCGCGCGGCGGGTAGAATTCGTCGTCCCACAGGCTGATGGTGTAGCCGTTGCTGTAGAAGATGAGGGGGCGACGGCCGTGCATTTGTTCCAGGGCGTCGGCGTACAATTTGGCCTGCTGCTGCCCCGCTTCCTTGTCTACGCTGCTCTTTTTGGCTTCGATGACGGCCAGGGGCAGGCCATCCGCGCCCCATAAGACGTAGTCGGCATAACCAAAACCCTGGCGGTTGGGCATGGGGGTGACGCGGTATTCGGTGGTGGCTTTGCCCGCCCAACTTTCGTGAAAGGGGGTGTCTTTGGCCGTTTGTAGCAGTTGCCAGCCGGCTTCGCGCAGCAGCACATCTATGAGGATTTGGCGGGTTTCGGCTTCGGTGTAGGTGTAGTCGAAGCTGTCGGGGATGGCTTCGTTGATGACTTTGGTGGTGGCGACTTGGGCGCGCAGTTGGGCCAGTTCAGCTTTGAGGGCGGCGGTGGTTTCCCGTTCCTGGCGCAGTTCTTCGTCTTGTTTGAGGTAGGCGTCGGCGAGTTCTTTGAGTTGGGCGCGGCTTTGTTGGGCGACCTGGCGGAGTGGGGGTGGCAGTTTGTTTTCCTGGAATTGGTTGGGGATGGTGTTGGGGTCGCCCTGGGTGTAGGTACGGCCGAACCAATGGCTGATGCGGAACAGGTCGCGGATCATGGCGACGGCTTCGGCTTGTTTGATGAGGCGGTTTTGGTGGACGGCTTCGTTGCCGAGGATGCGTAGGGCGTGCATTTTGTCTTGAACGCCGGGGGGTACCTGCCGTTTGAAGGAGGCGTCGGTCATGAGGGTGGCCAGTTTGTCGTCATACGGCCGTCTAAAGGCGGGATCATACGCATAGAGCCATTCCACCATCACTTCGACGGTGCGACGGCCGTAGAACAGAGCGGTGCGGGGGTCGGCCAGGACGTATTGTTCGGCCCGCGCCGCGTCCTGGTAGATGGGTTCCCATTCGGGGGTTTGGAGAAAGGCGAAGTTGGTCATGGGTTATCATTCCGTTGTCGGGCAATGGCACGTAGGGCAATGGCGCATTGTAGGGCAATGGCGCGCCATTGCCCTACATGCCATTGCCCGGCGCGCCATTGCCCCCATTGTAGGGAAAAGGCGCGCCTTTTCCCTACAATGGGGCATTATCATTCAAATAATCATCCAGGCCAGCATCATAATCTTGATCCTGCTGCCAATTGGCGGGGTTGGCGCGGATGTAGCGCCGGATGGCTTCCAGTTCCCGTTCGTTGCGGATAATGCGGTCATGGAATCGTGGTTGCCAGATGGGTGGTTGTGTTTGGCCGCGCAGGTCGTTGATTTCTTTGGTGACGGCCGATTTGTATCCGCCAATAATAGCCCCTAATGATTTCGATTTCACCCCCCGTTCCGGTGGTTGATATTGTAGGGCAAAGGCGCGCCTTTGCCCTACAATATCAATATGTTCGGGGATGACATTGGGGGCGTCTTCGCTGATGATCCACAAAATGAGGTGGACATGGTTGGGCATACATTGGAATTCGTCCAGCAGGACGTATGGCCGAAATTCGGGTATGGTGTGCCAGAGTTTGACGACGACCTGCCCCCAATCGTTGAGGTGCATGACGCCGCCGCCCACGGCGCCGAAGAGGAGGCGTCGTTGGTAGGTGCAGATGGTAACAAAGTAGGCCCCGGCGTTACGATAGTCGTAGCCGCGCAGTCGAATTTGTTTTCGTGGTCGTGGAATCATTTCATCTCCGCCATTTATTGTAGGGCAATGGCGCGCCATTGCCCTACAACGGAGACAATGGCGCGTAGGGCAAAGGCGCGCCATTGCCCTACGATATGCCCAACAATTCCCGTAGATTTTGTTGATTGGTGGGGTCGGCGTCTTTGATGGCAATGGTGCTCAGGCGACGCGCACGGCCGTACCAATCCTTCAGCGCCGCCACATCCGCCGTATATTGGGCGCTGGCCTGCTGGTAATTTTGGATGGCGTCTTGCTGCGCCGTGTCGGCATCCGCATACGTTTCAATCAGGGCGCTCAGCGCCGTCAGCCGGGCGCTGCCCCAACCGGCGGCCGTTAAGTCCGCCTGCTGTGTGGTCTCCAGGCTGGCGGCATTGGTGGCCAGCAGCCGCCAGCGGGCAATGGTTTCGGCGGTGCTGAGCGACGGCCGTGCCGCCTGCTGCGTCTCCTCCTGCGTCTCCGGGTCAATCACCGTCTCATACTGCGTTTGCAGCCCCAGCGCCGTCAGCGTGGCCCCGCTGTTGCTAAAGAGCAGCCGGGTTGTTTCGGCCAGGCTGGTAACCTCCTTCTGCGCCGCCCGGCGGGCATTCCGCTCGGCAGTGGTGGCGTTTTTCTGCGCCGCCCGCAGTTCCTTTACCTGCGCCGTGCCCGTCTTGACGGTGTTTGCCAATGTCTGCCCCGCCGCCAACGTAGCCGGAGCATAGCCAATGCCTGCCAGCACCGCCTGGGCTTCCGGTTTGGCGCCATTGGTAATGAAAAGCTCTGCCTGACGCATGAGTCCTGCTTGTGTCGTACGTGCCATGATTGTGTCTCCCATTTATTGAATTGAACTGATGTGGATAAGCGACTGGTCACAAGAGGCGCAAGATACGCCAACCTGCGACCGGTTGGCGAGATTATAGATTAAAAATCCGGTTTTTTGAACCCCCGTTTTTGACAAAAACCAGGTTTCTGGCGTTCGGTACAGCGTTGTCAATCCCCGGTACAGCGTTGTCAACCCCCGGTACAACGTTGTCAACCCCCGGTACAACGTTGTCAGCCCCCGGTACAACGTTGTCAGCCCCCGGTACAGTGTTGTCAGCCTCCGGTACAGTGTTGTCAGCCCCCGGTACAGCGTTGTCAGCCCCCGGTACAGGAATTGTAGGGCAATGGCGCGCCATTGCCCTACAATTGGCCGTTGAAGGCGCGTTGTTGCAGGGCGTGGAAGAGGTTGTCTAATACCTCAAGACTGCACCCTTGTTTTTCTTTCATGGTTAGGATTGTTTCAACGCGAGCAAGATAAATCTCTTGCATATCAATCGGTGGCACAAGAACAGATGTAGCCCGTACCTGGCTTGTGCTAATGGTATTTAGGCCAGATGTGGTCTTGCCAGCCTTGTTTAATTGGCGACGCCCCCCTTCTGAATTCAAATAACGGCTCATGTACACGGGATGAATTACTTTTCGATTGGCTTGAATGCGGATGAGATGATTCTGGTGCACACATGGATTGATAGAACCATCCCACACGGCCGTCCGCCCTATTTCAGTTGGATTCCCATGCCCTTCAACAAGCAAAATGTCTCCAGGTTCCAGCAATGTACGCTCAAGTTCTCTCTCCATAACTTGCAACGTTTTAATTTCTCCAAGTTCCAAATGATCCCGATAGACATTAGCCACACGCAAATACGGTACTTCAATTGGATAATCTTTGCGCTGACCTGATAACTGTAAACCACCCTTAACATTCGCAACTTCACCAATTGTCCGTACCTCCCAGCCCATGGGGTTGGTGACGGGGTCGCCGAAGAGGTGGAGGAAGGTGGATTGGAGGAGGGCGTCTAGTCTGGCAACGGCCGTGCGCCTTTTGGCCCGCAGTGCATCCGCTTTGTCCAGTACGGCCGCAATCCGCCGCTGCTCCCCCAGCGGCGGCAGCGGGATGGGTAACGTTCGCAATTCTTTTTGGGTGATTGCAGCGAAGGTAGAACCACGCCCTTGCTCCGATAACTTGGGTTCAATGAAGCGTAAATAAAAAAGCAAAAACTTCGTATCAACAATTCTTGAGGGTCTTATGGCACTCAGTCCGCGACCAATACAACATTGTTGGTTTGCTAAATTAGTTGGGCCAACAGGGGCACGGACTGAAATCAGAATATCACCTGCCTCTGCTATCTTATTGGGCACAGAACACCACATTCGTACCGATGGATATAATTCCCCGAAATCAGCTTTTCCCTGAAAGAAGGGCAGCCCTTCTCCTGTTTGATTGTAATACTTTGATGGTGGTGATTGTCCTGCAATAATGTCGCAAACCTCACCCAATGAAACAATGTTCATCACGCAAACACCTCCAAACCACACGGCCGTAGCCGCCCACCACCACATCATCGTAGGGGCGGGCCTTGTGCCCGCCCTGATTAGGGCAACCACAAGGGTTGCCCCTACGCCGATAACATCGCCCGCAATTCCGCCATGCCCTGCTGAATCTCCGCCTCCAACGCCGCCAACTCATCCAAAATCAGCAGCGGCGGCTCATATTCCACCGCCGCATACACAATCTCCTTATACCGGTTAATGCTCAAATCATACTCATTGGCCGCAATCTCCGCCTTCGGCACCAGGAACGACTGCGCCGTGCGCGGCCGTTCCGCCTCCGCCGCCCGGTCAAACCAGCGCGCCACAATATCGGGGATATTGTTTTGTTCATGGGTCTGGCTGTCGCCATCACCGCCGGTGGGGAAATGGCGCGCCATTTCCCCACCGGGGTGCGCCATTTCCTCGGTAGGGAAAAGGCGCGCCTTTTCCCTACCGAGGGGGGTGCGTTTATCATCCAGCGAATAACCATCCGCCTGCATATCATAAAACCAGACCGTATCCGTGCCGCCACTGTTCGTCTTGGTGAAAAGGAGTACGGCCGTGGACACCCCCGCATACGGCTTAAACACCCCCGACGGCATGGAAATAATGCCCTCCAACTTCTGCCGCTCCACCAACTCCTGCCGCAGCGCCCTATGCGCCGTACTCGACCCAAACAACACCCCATCGGGCACAATCACCGCCGCCCGTCCACCCGGCTTCAGCAGCCGCAAAAAGAGCGCCAGAAAAAGCAGCTCCGTCTTCTTCGTCTTCACCACCGCCAGCAGATCCTTGGCCGTACTCTCATAGTCCAGCGACCCCGCAAACGGCGGATTCGCCAGAATCAAACTATACGCCTCCTCCACCGCGCCATGATCCTCCGACAAACTATCCCGGTTCTGAATATGCGGATTCTCCACCCCATGCAGCAGCATATTCATCGAAGCCACCCGCAGCATCGTACTGTCAAAGTCAAAACCATGAAACATATCCCCCTGGTAATAGCGGCTGCCCAACACCGCCGGGCTATGGTGCGCATACAGATATTCCGACGCCGCCACCAGGAAGCCGGCCGTACCACAGGCCGGGTCACAAATCACATCATCCGGGCGCGGCGCCGTCATCGCCACCATCATCTGGATAATGTGGCGCGGCGTGCGGAACTGCCCATTTTGCCCGGCCGTGGCCAGCTTACTGAGCATGTATTCATACAAATCCCCCTTTGTATCTCGATCCTCCATGGGGATATGGTCAATCATATCCACCACCTTCGCCAGCAGCCCTGCCTTCTCCGGCGGCAGCGTAAAGCGGGCATCCTTCATATGCGCGGCAAAGGCGCTCTGCTCAGCCTGCATCCCCTTCATAAAGGGAAAGATGCGCTCGGTGATGAGGGCATACATCGTCTTGGCATCGCGGTGCTTAAAACGGCTCCAGCGCAATTCCTGTTGGTCGGGGCCAAAGATGGGGTCTGTCAACGGCCGTCGCTGTTGGGCAGCCCTCGCCTCGCGGCGGGTATGAATCTCATCCAGCCGCTTGATGAAGAGCAAATAGGTCAACTGTTCAATCACTTCCAACGGGTTAGAAATCCCCCCCGTCCAAAACGCATCCCAAATGCGGTCTACCTGATTCCGAATCTCACCTGTCAGCATACCATACCTCCGGCGCGGATTATACCGGATTTTTGGAGGTGAGCAGTTGCCAGTTAGCAGTCCGGTGCCCAACACCGTCCGGTGCCCAACACCGCCCGGTGATCAATCACCGGGCTAAACACCACCGCCCCATCAATGGGGCTGGTCGCTCTTCCAGCCGGATTTATCCGGCGTTGCCGACCAGCAGGGCATTCATGCCCTGGCGATAGTGGCCGGAGAACCTTCTTGACAGATTCAAAATATGCTTAACTTGTAAACAATGTGCTCACTGCTTACTGCTTACCGAATCTTCCCCGCCAACTCCCGAAAAAACGCAATCGCCCCCGGATTGCGCATCGCGCCGGGGTTGACGGCCGTGTCCATCTCCATGCCCAATAAAATTTTGCGGATGGGCACTTCCATTTTTTTGCCGCTGAGGGTGTAGGGCACCTCATCCACCTGGATGATGTCATCCGGCACGTGGCGCGGCGAGACATCCTGGCGCAGCTTGTGGCGGATGCGCTGCCGCAGGTCATCGTCCAGCACATACCCCTCCCGCAACACCACAAACAACGGCATATACGATTCCCGCCCCAATAGTTCCAGGTCAATGATCAGGCAGTCTTGAATCTCCGGCAGGCTCTCCACCGCCTGGTAAATCTCGCTGGTGCCCATGCGCACCCCCTGGCGGTTGATGGTGGAATCGGAACGGCCGTAAATCACACACCCCCCACGCTCATTAAACTTAATCCAATCCCCATGCCGCCACACCCCCGGATACACGTCAAAATAACTGGCCTTGTAGCGGGCCATCTCCGGGTCATTCCAAAAATAGAGCGGCATGGAAGGCATGGGCGCGCTGATCACCAGTTCACCCACCTCATTGACCACCGGCTCACCCACCTCGTTAAACGCCTGCACCCTGGCCCCCAACGACGCCCCCTGAATCTCCCCGGCATAAATGGGCAAAATGCGCGCCCCACCCACAAAGGCCGTACACAAGTCGGTGCCACCACTCAATGATTCCAGCGCCAGATGCGGGTTCACGTTCTCGTAAATCCACTGGAAGCCCGCCACCGTCAGCGGCGAGCCGGTGGAACCAACGCCGCGAATCCGGCTCAGGTCATACTGCCGGTTAGGCTGAATCTCCGCCTTGATGCAGGCGCTAATGAAGGCGGCCGACGTGCCAAAATAGGTGATGCCGCTTTCTTCCGCCAACTGCCACAGGGCGTTCATGTCCGGGTAGCCGGGGCTGCCGTTATACAGCACCACCGCGCTGCCGGTGAGCAGGCTGCCGACAACGTAGTTCCACATCATCCAGCCGGTGCTGGTGAACCAGAAGAAGCGGTCGCCCGGTTTCAGGTCATTGTGGAAGGTGGTGGCCTTGAGGTGTTCTAGCAGGATGCCGCCATGCCCCTGCACAATGGGTTTGGGCAGGCCGGTGGTGCCGGAGGAGTAGAGAATCCACAGTGGATGGTCGAAGGGAAGTTGGGCGAAGGGGATGGGGGCAATGTGGCGTTGGGCACGGCCGTTGCCCACTGCCTCCTCCCACATCATCGTATTTGCCAAAGCATTCTGCTCCCCCAAATGCGGTACTAAAATGGTGTGTGCCAGCGTAGGCAGCGCCGCCTGCAATTCAGCCACAATCGTGCGGCGGTCAAAAGTCTTGCCGCCGTAATCGTAACCATCCACCGCCAGCAGCAGCTTTGGCTCAATCTGGCTGAAACGGTCGAGTACGCTGCGGCTGCCAAAGTCCGGCGAACAGCTTGACCAGACCGCGCCTAAACTGGCCGCCGCCAGAAAAGCGATGATCGTCTCTGGGATGTTGGGCATATAAGCCACTACCCGGTCACCGGGCCGAATGCCCAATTGCTGCATAGTGTGGGCGAGTACGGCCGTTTGTGCATAAATCTGTTGGCGTGTCAGGGAAATGAGGGGTTGATTTTCGGCTTTGTAATAGATAACGGGCTGGTCGGCGGCCATCTTGTGGAAGATGTTTTCGGCGTAGTTGAGGCGGGCGCCGGGAAACCATTTGGTGCCGGGCATGGTGAGCGAGGAGAGGGGGGTCACGGCCGTAGCCGACGCCTGCACCTCAAAATAGTCCCACACACTTTGCCAGAACGCGCCCACCTCCGTTACCGACCACTGCCACAACGCCGGGTAATCGGTAAAAGCCAGCCCCCGTTCCCGTGCCAGCCAGCGCATGTAGTGGGTCAGATTAGCCGCTTCTGTCACGGCCGTTGTGGGCGTCCACAACAAATCACCTTCACGGATTGGTTCCATACCTGAACGGTTATCAGTAATCGGTTATCAGTAATCGGTTATCGGTTATCAGTAATCGGTATGTTGGCAACCGCTCACCGCTTACGGCTCACGGCTCACGGCTCACGGATCACGGGCATCAGTTTGCCATTGCCATTAACGGGCCTGTACTCGGCCTGACATCACCCAACGTAGCCGCCATGTTGGTATCCACAAAGTAACATTCACACGCCTCATCCACCAATTCCGGCGTGATCTGCACCGGCATGCCTTCATAATCACAAATGGCAATGATCACTTTCACAATATCACGTGGATGCACCGCCTGCATCACCCGCCCCTTGCTGCGGTACTGTTTTTGCAGCAGGTGGACAAAACTCTTCTTGTCAAAGGGCACGTTGTACTGCTTGCAAACAGACATGAAAATCTGGTAGAACAGCTTTTCATCCGGGCCAGCCACTTCCACCTTCATCTGGATACGGCGTAGAAACGCGCCATCCACCAGTTGATCCGGGTCCAGATTGGTAGAAAACACAATCAACTGCTTGAAGGGCACTTCCAACGACTGCCCCGATTGCAGCCGCAGAAAATCAATTTCGCTTTCCAGGGGCACAATCCAGCGATTCAATAATTCCTGGGGGCTGATCTGTTGGCGGCCAAAGTCGTCAATCAGGAACATGCCGCCGTTGGCCTTTAGCTGCAAGGGGGCCTCATACACTTTAGAGACCGGCTCAAAACGTAAATCCAAAGCATCCATGGTCAATTCGCCGCCGACCATCACGGCCGGGCGTTGGAAGAGACGCCAACGGCCGTCAATCCGCACTTTATCTGGCTCACTATTAAACAGGTTGCTGGTGTGAAACGGAATGTCCCCCTCTTTGACGGGCAGATGGACGTGCGGGTCATAGACACGAATGATTTGCCCGCCGACGGTGATGGCGTCAGGCAAATAGATGGCAGCGCCTTGCCCTAACAGTTTGGCGATGGCTTCGGCTACGGTGGTTTTGCCGTTGCCGGGCGGGCCATACAAAAAGAGCGAGCTGCCGGCATTAACCGCCGGGCCAATGCGCCGGTGAAAATTGTCCGGCAAGATCAGGTGGCTGAGGGCGTTCCTCACCTGGTCGGGTTTCACCCGCTTTGTATTCTGGGTTTGTAAGAGAATGGCTTCGTTGTAGGCTTCCACAGAAACGGGGATGCGGCCAATGTATTGGCTGCGTTCAAAGGCATCGCGGGCGCGTTTGGTGCCTTTATCTGTTAGCCCATAGGTGAAGCTGAGGCTGCCCAGTGAACCGGCCTTGGTCACTTCCACCTGGTGTTCTTGTTTCATGCGGCTGAGTAGATCATCAATAATGCGGGCATGGACGCCCATCACCTGGCTGAAGCGGGCAATGTTGACGTCCCCTTCGTTGAAGAGCATCCGAAAAATCATGTCTTCCAGGAGAGCTTGCGGCACGCCCATCTCCTCCAGCTTCATGGGGGGCGCTAACAGTTTCATCAATCGGCCTGTACTCATGGGTTATGGCTTCCTTACTTGATTGTTGTAGTTAAGAATGAGATTGGGAGATCAGGAGATTGAGAGATGGGCAGTCCCCTAATCTCCTCAGCTCGATAATTGTATTATCAGTAGATCGAAGCGGAGTTCGCATCCTCAGATGCGAACCGGTGGGCATCTGAGGATGCCCACTCCTCTCATTTCGATTTACTGATTATAACGCACTCACTACCTGCACCTTGCCAAGTATAGCCCTGGCCTGATCGGGAACGTATAGGAATATGGGGTGAAAATCTACAGGGCGTGTTGTCGAAATCGGTGGTAGCTGGCGGCTATTTTAGCAGATTTATACCACCTGCGAAAATAGAAGTTTTGATGGGATAAGCAGATGAAGGGGGGTAAGGGTTAGGGTTACGGGTTACGGTGCCCTACCTGTTGCTTCCTGTTTCTTCCTGTTGTAATGGCTTTGTTCAGTTGGAAAGGGAGGTGACGAATGATGCAAACAATGATAGTAAATTTACCTTTAGGCAAACTGCTATTAAAAAATGATCTGGCGCAGGTGATCGGCTTCGATCCCCAGACTGAGGAGATAGTGCAATGGATACCTTGAACCGCTATCGGCAAGTTATTGAAGATGTACTGACAGAATACACCGGGATTCCCTACGCTTATGGGGATATTCAAACCGAGGTTGTGTTTGACCGGAATAATGACCGTTATCTGTTGATGAACGTGGGGTGGGATAATGGTAAGCGGGTTCATGGCAGTCTGGTACACACGTATACCGAATACGCTGTGTCCTGATTCCGGTGAAGGAGTCACGGCCGTACCCCCATCCATTTATTCGCTCACGGCCGTAACCATCCGCCTCTTACCCGAAGAAGCCAAAGCCATCAAGAAAATTGCCTCGTCTCAGGGTGTGCCCGCTGCCGACCTGATCTACCGGTGGGTTCAGGAGAGATTGCAGACAGTTTAGCCCATCCATTTATTCGTTCACGGCCGTTGCCCATATGCGGCACGGTGGGCATAACATTCTGGCGGGCTGTGAGAGGGTCACGGCCGTCAGGGAAGAGTGTTCGACAGCAAAGCTACGGCCGTGCATTCCACTATGCCTGGTCTCTGTCAGGCTTACTGGTCGCGATTAATTTGCTTTCAGCCGTCAAATCCGTGACCATCTGCGCATATCTATTAAAGAGAATGGGATGGTGCGACTTTTCGATCTGATAGATGGGGGTATCTTTGCGGGAAAGGTTGTGTAAGTAATGAGACACAATCATTTGACCATGACTATCTTCAGGGTCAATCATAATCAAATAACAATAGGGAAAGCGGGGATACAAATAAACGTTGAAAACGCCATCGCCATTTCGTTGGCGTAACTCTTGCACTATTTTTGCCAGTGCCTTTTTTGTGGCCTCAATACGCTCTGGGATTTCTGGTTCCTGGCGATCTGCTGCATATTCTTTGGCGGCTGTTGATTCAGAATCCAATAAATACCAATGAACCTGTAAGCCTTTACCAATCTTGTCAAAAATCGGTTCTTTGAAATAACTGCTTGACTGTTCAGTAAAACGTTGGCGCAGGTTAGTTGTGCTGATACCAATGACAAATATCTCTTTTTGGGCTGTAAAAAAGAAAGAGGTAAAGTCAAAATCTGGCACTCTGCCTTCTGCATAAACCTTAATGCCTGCTTCCTTCCCTTCTTGCAACCTGTCTATTTTTTGAGAAAGTGCTTCTAAATGTGTTGTCGTTTTACGTTCAAGATGGCGGGCTTCTATCTGACCATAAATCAAGACAGCTATCGCAGCCAGAAGGATTTCGGTTAAGGCTGACGGACTGGGTTCGCCGAAAATATCCACAATGAACAGAGCCAAAATCACGACGAGGATTAAATAAAGCTCTAAATTCTTGAACTGCCGAATGTCTGACCAGATAAGACGCAACCGATTTTTTATTTTGTTGACCATCTTATTAATACCCTATGCCTCTACGATCATTTGCTCCACTCGCTGTTTGGCGGTTTCCAGGAGTTGCTTTGCTCCGTAGGTTTGGTTGGGAATAAATTTAACTACTTCGGTGGCGGAAATTATAACAAATTGGGACGAGTTGAAACCAAAACAATGCCCCGCTCACCATTTTGGCCGGGATCGGCGTAACAGGCAAATAAAAAAGTTCCCGCGGGAACTTTTGCCAGACAGACCCGAAGGGTTTCTAAAAAACCTTATGAAGGAAAACGGCCGTCTTGTCAATCACTCCGCCGGTCTGGATAGTGGAACTGTGGCCCCCACCCATTCACCCCCTCCGCCAGCAGCGCAAACAGATGCCAGATGCCGCTGTATGGGTCACCAGGGCCAAACGCCTGGTGGGCGATGCGCCAGATACGGCCGTCCGGCGTGCGCCGGAACGTGGAAAAACCGGGCATCATCAGGGTACGGCCGTCTTGCTCCCAGGTATAGCCCAACTCTTTGGTAAAGCTGGACGACTGCGCCGAAACCATGGGGAACTGCCAGCCACGGGCGGCAGCAAACTTTTGTTGCGTCTCCGGTGCATCCGGGGAAACGACCACAAACGCGGCGCGGTCGAGGATATGCGGTAGCACCCCATTAAAACCATCCGCCCACAAGGTGCAGTAAGCGCAAGACGCGCCCATGTTGTGGATGACGATCAAATCATCCCTGTCCCCAAACAAGTCACGCAGAGTAATGGGCTGGTTGTGGGCATCGCGCAGTTCATAATTGGCAATTTCTTCGGGCGGCATCTGGCGGCGGAGTTCGTGCAACTGTTTTTGTTTCGCAAAGACCTCTTCTTCCAATTGGGCAATTTCGGCCCCAAGCTCAGCAGTTGTCATGATTTTCTCCCTCGAAAATGTAACGCGATTTGACAAATCGCGTTACGTATTTTCATTCATGGTGGTCGGCGAGAGCCGGTGAAGTTCCCCTTGAAAGTAGGACGCAGATTCACGCGGATGACGCGGATAAAAAAATGGCGTAATCTACGTAATCTGTAGAATTCATCAATTGTCAGCCGGCGAATCCCCCCCCTCATCCATCAACACATCCAAGACTTCCATCACGGCCGTACCACTCCCATCCCCATTCACCCGTGACAACCGCCCTTCACGCACCACCGCCACCGAAGCGACATGATCGCCTTCGCGTAAGTCCATCACCCGCACCCCCTGGGTGTGGCGGCCCTGCTGTGACACCAGGTCAACCGAGGTACGCAAAATAATGCCCTGCGCGGAGATGCAGGTGACTTCATCACCGGAGGAGACAATGCGGGCGCTGACGATCTTGCCGGTGCGTTCCGGCGTCAGCACCATGGCCCGCACTCCCTGACCATACCGCCCCTGCTGCCGATATTCGTCTACGGCCGTGCGCTTGCCGTACCCCTTTTCGGTAATCACCAACACATCGGCGTCCGGCGTCACCACGTCCGCCCCGGCAATGTTGTCCCAGGCATCCAGCTTCATGGCGTACACGCCAATGGCGTTGCGGCCCATCGGCCGCACGTCTTCCTCGCTAAAACGGATGCCCCGCCCCTGTTCGCTGACCAGGATCAAATCCTGCCCCCCTTCCGTCATCTTCACCCAGCCCAGCTTATCATCTTCTTCCAGGCTAATGGCGATCAGCCCGCTGGGGCGCACGTAGGCAAACATATTGATTTCCACCCGCTTGATTTTGCCTTTGCGGGTGATCATCGTCAGGTATTCGGCATCCTCAAAGCTGTGGACGGGCAGCACGGCCGTGATCTTCTCCTCCGGCATCAATGGCAAAATATTCATCACCGACATCCCCTTCGCCGTGCGATCCAGCTCAGGAATATCATACGTCTTGATGGAATATACCTTGCCCCAATCGGAGAAAAAGAGCAGTGTGTTGTGTGTACCCGCCGCCACCAGATGTTCTAGCTGGTCTTCCTCGCGGGTACTCATGCCGATCAGCCCCTTGCCGCCGCGCTGCTGAATGCGGTACGCGGCAACCGGCGTCCGTTTTACGTAGCCTCGCTGCGTGATGGAGACAAACACATCTTCGTCCGGGATGATGTCTTCCATGTTGATGTCGGCATCCAGACCAATGGCGATCTCTGTGCGACGGCCGTCGCCATACTTCTCTTTCAGTTCCCGCACATCCTCTTTAATCAGCGCCAAAATCATCTTGCGGTCGGCTAACAAACCCTGCAAATAAGCAATATGGGCTGTCACCTCTTTGTGTTCATCTTCAATCTTCTGCCGTTCCAGCGCCGCCAGCCGCCGCAGTTGCATGTCCAAAATAGCAATAGATTGGGCTTCGGACAGGCCAAAACGGGCCATCAACTGCGCCTTGGCCCCGTCCGCATCATCGGCCCGGCGAATCGTCTCAATGACCTCATCCAGATGTTCCAGGGCAATGAGCAGCCCGACCAAAATATGCTGCCGTTTGAGCGCCTTATCCAGTTCAAACCGGGTACGCCGTGTGATCACCTCCACCCGGTGTTCAATGTGAATTTGCAGGGCACGCTTGAGCGACAACAGCCGGGGCTGCTGGTCCACCACCGCCAACATTTGCACCCCAAACGACGTTTGCAGCGACGTGTGTTTGAATAGCTGGTTCAATACCTTCATCGGTTGCGCATTGCGCTTTAGCTCGACGATGATAGAGGTGCCATCTTTATCAGACTCGTCACGAATATCAGAAATATCGTCAATTTCCCCTTTTGTCACCAACTCCGCCATGCGTTCGATCAGCATCGCCTTGTTCACCTGGAAAGGCAGTTCGGTGATGTTAATGCGCTGGCGTTCGGGATTGCGGGGCAGGTCTTCAATTTCCGCTTTGGCGCGCACCACCACTTTGCCCCGCCCGGTGGCAAAGGCGCTGCGAATGCCTTCTGTGCCCACGATGATGCCACCGGTGGGGAAGTCTGGCCCCTTCACAAACTGCATCAAATCTTCCAGGGTCACATCATCCGCTTCATCCGCCCGGTCAATCAGATAGCTAATAGCGTCGCACAGTTCGCTGAGGTTATGGGGTGGAATGTTGGTGGCCATGCCCACGGCAATACCGGCGGAACCATTGAGTAGCAAGTTTGGCAGCCGCGCCGGCAGCAGGGTTGGCTCCGTGAGACTATCATCAAAATTCGGGCCAAACTCTACGGTGTCTTTGTCAATATCTTCCAGCAGTTCATGGGCAATGCGGGCCAGCCGGGCTTCCGTGTAACGCATGGCGGCGGCGCTATCGCCATCAATGCTGCCAAAGTTACCCTGCCCATCTACCAGCATGTAGCGCAAAGAGAAGGTTTGGGCCATGCGCACCATGGCGTCGTACACGGCCGTGTCACTGTGCGGATGATATTTACCCAACACTTCACCGACGATGCGGGCGCTTTTGCGGTGGGGTGTGTTGGCGCGGATGCCCATATCCCACATGGCGTAGAGGATACGCCGATGGACAGGTTTCAGGCCATCCCGCGCATCGGGCAGGGCGCGGGAGATGATGACGCTCATGGCATAATCCAGGTAGGAATTACGCATTTCGTCGTTAATGTCAATCTGATTTACGGTGCCAATTTCCAAGTTTCAGTCTCCATACATGAGACCTGACAGGTCGGCAAAGACCCGTCAGGTCTGGTGGCTGTTTTATCTGGTGTTGTCGGTTTTTAGACCCATCAAATTATACCCTAACTGAACCGAAAGAACGAACCGCGACGGCCGTTTGTAGTAGGCGATTCATCGCCGTAAGAAGGCGATAAATCGCCTACTACGAACTAGATATTGACAACGGTAAAAACGGGCTTATGATGCGCGGATATAGACTTTCATCAGGTTGGCAACCTACATTGCCGGAGGACAAAATGAAATTGTATGATGCATCCAAATTGTGAGGTCAGAACGGTGAATGACCAGGTAGGCGTGGGCGTTTTTGCCACTGCCTTTATTCCTGCCGGTACCATTGTGTACGTCCAGGACCCGCTTGATATTGTAATTCCCCCAGACAGCCCCTTCTTACAAATCCCTGCTTTACGCCCCACCATAGATAAGTATGCCATACTGGAGCCAGGTGAGCGCCGCGTGATCGGCTGGGATGCGGCCAAGTATGTGAACCACTGCTGCCATGCCAACATGATCAGCACCGGTTATGGTTTTGAAGTTGCGCTGCGGGATATTCAGCCGGGCGAGGAGATGCGTGACGAGTACGCTATCTTTAACCTGGGCTGGACGATGGAACTAAACTGCCATCAGACGGAGGGCTGCCGGGGTGTGCTGCGCCCGGATGATTTTGAGCGATACTGCCCTGTCTGGGATGCCCAGATTCAAGTGGTGCTGCGGCGGGTAATGGATGTGCCCCAGCCGCTGTGGCCTCTTTTGGATGCAGAGACCAGGGAGGCGGTGCGGGGTTATGCCAATACCGGCGAGGGGTATCGCTCGGTGGCGGCGTTGAAGTTGGGGACGGTCACGGCCGTTGCCCCCCTATGATGTTGGTGAAACGTGGGGGTAACTTGGTGGTTGTTATCCCCACACTTGTTAACCCAAAAGGCCACCCAATGACATTTGACGAGTTGTATCAACGAGCGAAATCGGTAATCCGTCCGCGTCGCCTTTCTGAAGATGCCGATGCTGGCGGCGTGGGCGCCGCCTTGCTAACCGAGAGTGGAGCCGTCTATACAGGTGTATGTATTGACACCGCTTGCTCTATGGGGTTTTGCGCCGAACATGCTGCCGCTGCCGCAATGGTTACAGCCGGAGAAAACTGGGTGGTTAAAATGGTCGCTGTAAATTGGGATGGCAACGTTTTGCCGCCCTGTGGTCGCTGCCGGGAGTTCATCAGCCAGCTCCATCCCGACAATTTCAACGCGGAAGTCATGGTCAGTGCCGAAAAAGTGGTAACACTCCGCGAATTGTTACCATATGATTGGCGCGTGGCGGCTGCCATCGGCAAGAAATAGCAGGTAACGACAAGGACCCCCGGCCCGGCGCGCTTATGAAAAGGCCGGTTTTGGCCTGCTGCCCGTCGCCCGCTACCTCAAGAAGCTCTAAAGCACACAACTACGGCTCATGCATCACGGGTCACGGGGCACGTCTCACGGCCGTATCCCCATTGACAGCCCGCTCCAAATTGCCTATATTTACGCCCGCCTCAGTAGAACATTTATTTCATTTTCGGTGGGCGTTCAGGGGGACCCTGAACGCCCACCTGTGGATAATCCATGGAAATCGGAACAGTCAAACAGATCAACATTGATGAAGAAGTGCGCGAGTCGTACCTCAGCTACGCCATGAGCGTTATCGTTTCGCGGGCGCTTCCCGACGCCCGCGACGGCCTCAAACCCGTGCAGCGGCGCATCCTCTACGCCATGTATGACATGGGCCTGCGCCCCAACACCGCCTACAAAAAATCCGCCCGCGTTGTCGGTGAAGTGCTGGGCAAATATCACCCCCACAGCGACCAGGCCGTGTATGACGCCATGGTGCGTCTGGCCCAGGACTTTTCATTGCGTTACACCCTGGTTGACGGGCAGGGTAACTTTGGCAGCATAGACGGCGACGAAGCCGCCGCCATGCGTTACACCGAAGCCCGCATGACGCAAATGGGCCATGACATGTTGGCCGACATTGAAAAAGGAACGGTCAACTTCAACCCCAACTTTGACGATTCACTCAAAGAACCGGGCGTTTTGCCCGCCACCATCCCCAACCTGCTGGTAAACGGCTCATCAGGCATTGCCGTGGGCATGGCTACCAGCATCCCCCCGCACAACCTGGGCGAAGTGATAGACGCCCTCACCTACATGCTCGATAACTGGGCCAAACTGGACGATATTTCCGTGGCCGACCTGATGCGCTTCATCAAAGGGCCAGACTTTCCCACCGGCGGGCTGGTCTTCCGCTATCGGGACGTGAAGGGAGTAGAGAATGACGCTCTGTCCAGCGCGTATGCTACCGGGCGCGGGCACGTGACCGTGCGCGCCAAAGCGCACGTGGAAGAGATGGGGCGCAATAAATCCCGTATTGTCATTACCGAACTGCCCTACCAGGCTAACAAAACCAATTTGCTGGGGCGCATTGCCGACCTGCACCGGGATGGCAAGATTGAAGGGCTGACCGATTTGCGCGATGAGTCGGATCGCAACGGGATGCGCATTATCATTGAGACGACGCGCACGGTGGAGCCGGAGGCGGTGTTGGCGGCGCTGTTTAACCTGACGCCGCTGCAAAGCACGTTTAGCATTTCGCTGCTGGCGCTGGTGAATGGCGAACCGCGGGTGCTGACGTTGAAACAAGCCTTGCGGGTCTATCTGGAACACCGGCTGGAAGTGATTCGCCGCCGCAGTGAACATGACCTGGCCAAAGCGCAGCGCCGGGCGCATATCCTGGAAGGGCTGCTGAAGGCGCTGGATCACCTGGACGAGGTAATTGACACCATCCGGCGCTCGCGGTCAGCTGAGACGGCGCACGCCAATTTGATGAAAAACTTTAAGCTGACGGAGATGCAGGCGCAGGCAATTCTAGATATGCAACTGCGGCGGCTGGCGGCGCTGGAGCGGCAGAAGATTCAGGAAGAGTACAAAGAGCAGAAGCAGATCATCAAGCATTTGGAACGGCTGCTGGCAAATCCGGGGCTGATGCGGGAAACGATTAAGGAGGAGTTAACGGCCGTGAAAAGCCAATATGCCGATGTGCGCCGCACCCAAATTGTGGATGGCATGGATAGCAAAGTGATTACGGCCACCGACCTGCTGCCGAAAGAAAATGTCTGGGTGATGGTGGGCGAAAAGGGTACCATTGCCCGCACCACCTCGCCGGAAATGGTGAAAATCCCCCTGAAACCAAAGGAGCAGCCCATGGCGCTGCTGGCGGCTAATACGCAGGATATTTTGTACCTGTTTGCCGCCGACGGCCGTGCCGCCAGCCTGCCCATCTACCAGCTACCCCAGGCCACCGAATTGGGCGTAGGCACCCATTACGCCGACATGACCGGCTTTACCCGACGCGACCATCTGGCGGCGGCGTTGGTGCTGCCGGTGGGCATGGATGGCTACCTCTTCCTGACGACGCTGGCGGGGGTGGTGAAGCGGGTGCGGGTGGAGGATTTGCCCGGCATCACCACCGCGCCGTTTACGGTGATGAACGTGCCGGATGGTGACTCGTTGGGCTGGGTGCGGCTGACGGACGGCCGTCAGGAAATGTTGCTGGCTACGGCTAATGGCCAGGCTATTCGCTTCCAGGAAGAGGAAGTGCGGCCCATGGGGTTACCGGCGGGCGGCGTTATGGGTATCAAGCTGGCTGACGAGGCAGATGGCGTCATTGCCGCCGAAGTGGTGGAGCCGGATGGCTATTTGTGGAGTATCACCGACAATGGCATGGTCAAGGCGTCACCTCTGAACGAGTATCCCACGCAGGGGCGGCATGGTGCGGGTGTGATTAACGTGCGGCTGCCCAAAGAAGCGGCGGAAGTGGTGGCCGCCGTCATCTGCTCGGAGAAAACGGAACTACTGGTGACGACGGACCTTGGCTCCACGAAGAAGCTGCACCTGAATGCAGGTGCGGTGGGGGCGCGCTCCCTTAAGCCGCGCCCGGCGATGACGGTGGGCGAGCGCAATCAGATTACCGGTGCGCTGCGCATCATGGAACGGCCAGAGATCAATGGAGAGGAGGTGGACACGGCCGTGACACCCCAACAACTCTCCCTGCTGCCAGAAAAGCCGCCCAAAAAGAAGAAATAGCCAGCTTACACAAATGACGGTACAATGCGGCGATTCGTTTAGACCTGACAGCTTTGCAAAACCTGTCAGGTCTCCAGGCTACCAACGGAGATGAAATATGAGCTACAAAGACCAATGGGCGACTAATGAGAATGGGGATCAATTTTTATTCACGGTGGAGATGCAGCGACGGCTAGACCAGGCCGGGCTGCCCATCGAACCGGCGTCGTTGTCACAACTGACGGAGCGGGTGGCGGTACGGCCGTCTTACTCACCACCGCCGCCCAGACAACACAGCCACGATCACGGTGATGACGCGGACACAACCTTTGCCGAACCGCTGACCATTCAGATCGATCCGCAAACGGGTAAATACCTGGGGCGGCTGAAATGGTACAACGTTAAAAAAGGGTATGGTTTTATTGTACGCGGCGCCGGTGAAGAGATTTTCTTTCACAAAAGCAGCACGGTAGGCGAGCCGGAAGAATTACAGGAAGGGCAGTGGGTTCTCTACGATGTGGAAGAGACCCGCAAAGGGCTGGAAGCCACCGAAATTGAGCCTTATGAAGGTGACATCAGTTTGTTAGCATAAAAAAAAAACCGGCCGTAGGCCGGTTTTTTATATCATGCCAAATACATGCCGTTTTAACTCAAAAATATCTTCTGGCATCACATCGGGAATAATTAACGCCCCACCCACTTTAGCCGTGCCTTCCACAAATTGATAAGCGACCAGGCTGATGTAAATATCCCGTGCGCCGGTGAAAAACTGAAAGATGCGCCAGAAGAAGCTTTTTGACCAGTTAGGGTCTACTACCTGGGGCAATCCTTTGAGTTCAATGTTGTCCGCCAGCGGAAAGCCGTTTGGCTGGGGGATGGAAACGATGAAGCGGGCATTGGTCTTTTGCAGGCGGTATTGCTGGTAGATGATGCGCTGGTACAGTGCCAGAAAAAAGAGGCTGGCAAACAAAATGGCAGGGAGAAAGGCAATGCCCCAATGGTAGTTTTGGGTGGAGGTGAGGACGGCCGTGATAAACGTCACCACCGCCGCCACCAGCAAAAACCAGCCGAACCGGTCAATCAGCAAACGCCCTAAGAAATCCCGATACCAGGCCAGGTGAATCTCTAGTTGTAACTCTTCACCCGGCATCAGCCGGTCTTCAAGGTCGCTGGGCTTAAACGAATCCTGGATATTCGTCAGCGACGCCGAAAAATCCCAATATCTGCGAATAGGCATAATGCGTGATGCATGACCCGTAATCCGTCATCCGATTACCGATTAGGGATTACGGATTACGGCTCTACGACGTGGGTATGAGCAAAACCTGACCGGGATAGATGATATGGTCGGTCAGGCCATTGACGGCCATAATGGCATTAACGGTGGTGCCAAAGCGGGCGGCAATGCTGTACAGCGTGTCACCCGCCACCACCACATATTGCACCGTGCCGGGCGCGCCGCCGCCGCTTTCCGGGGGCACGCCGCCGCCGCTGGACGGAGGGGTGACGATGATGACCACGGGCGGCTGCGTGGGCGCCGGCGGTACGCTGCTGCTGCCTGAACTGGTATTCAGTGCTGAGTTAATGATCGCTTCCGTAGAATTCACAAAGGCATCGAATTCCCCATCTGTTGTCGCTTGCAAACGGTCATTGGCCCAGGAAAAGACGAAGGTGTCTACCAGCCAACCCACAAAAAACAGGGTGACTAATATGCCCACAAAGTAAACGATTAGTTTGGTTAGTTTGAAATCTTTGATCGGCCCCTGTTTGAACAACAGAAAAACGATCAACGCGCCACCCAGAATCAGGGGCAAAAACCTTAGTAGTTGTAATAGATCCATGATGTTCCACTCCTCTGAAATGTACTACCTGGTTTAATTCATTGACTCTCTGGAGACCAGACAGGTTCAACCGGTCAGGTCTGAACGGTTACGTCAGGGTACAAATTCCCTGGGGTCAACGAATGTATCGTTCACTTTGTCAAATATGGTGTAATGGACGTGTGGGCCGGTGGCAATGCCAACCGCGCCCATGACGCCCACCGCCTGCCCCTGCCGGATGCGGCCTTCGGCCACGAAGTAGGTGCGGGCGTGCAGCAGCCAGACAATCCATTCCTCGTTTTCAATGCGGATGGTGCTGTTATACCACTGGTCGGTGTAGGTGCTGACTTCGCCGGGGATGGGGGCTTGCAACACGGCCGTACTATTGCTGCTGGAAATGTCTATGCCCGGCAGCCCGTAGCTGCATCCATGAATATCCTGGGTCAAAATGGGGGACTCGCTGACGGGATTAAGACGCGGGCGCAGCGACGGCCGTCCCACGATATGCCCTTCTCCCAAACAATCGGCATCCGGCAAGGCGCGGTATGCGGGAAAATCCATGCCCACCTCGCTGCCATCCACACCGCCCAGCAAATCCACAAAAAACTGGCTGGTCAGGTCATAAAATTGCAGGCTGATATAGAGCAGGGTGAGGGCAAACGGCCGTTCCTCCACATCCCACTGCCCTGTAATCAGGCTTTGGAACGCCAGGTGCGCCGGCCAGGCGCCCAACGTTTTCATCACCACCGTACCCAGTTCAATATCTCTGTAGACCATATTGGTATGCGCCGCGTCATACAGGTTCATCACATAGGCCGATTGGTTGGCGTCTAACCGCTGCGCCGCGCCCATACCGGCGTTATAGGCAAAATAACACTTCTTGATTGTCTCCGGGTCCTGGGTGTAATAGGTGATCTCTGGGCAGCGTTTTTTGAACTCCTCTGCCCCAATTTGCAGTTGTTCCCGCACTTCCCGGTCAGAGATGGGGCCGGGCGCAAAACAGGGGCGTGCCCCAGAGCGCACCAGGTCATACGCGCCCATAATGCCGGTACAGTTGGCGGGATTAACGGCCAACATGCTGTTTTCCTTAAACCACAGCACCAGCGGCACCTCACGGGGAATATCCACGGCGCGGGCGATGCTGTCGGCAATGGGCGCCCACTGCACGGCCGTTGCCTGAATATCTTTGGGTAAATCATACTGCGCATTCATATACATCTGGCTGCCCACCAACAGCCCGGTCCCCAACAGCAGCAACAAAATAGTGTCATAAATGCCCCGGAAAAAACCAAAGGCCATCACCTGTTTGTTGATGCCCAATAAAGGCCATACCTGCTGCTGCAACCAGGTACTCATGCGCGCTTGCAGCAGGAGCAGCGCCTCTAATAAAGGAGACATAATGTGTACATTATGCCTGATATTACGTCAAGTTGCAAGCGTTATGTCGAATAAAATAGGGGGGTGTGGCTGGTAGTGGGTAGCTTGTATTGTTCACCAGCCACGATGAACTACAAGTTTTCAATGGAAACGAGGCCACCTTCTGTAAACTGGACATTCAGTTCATAACCATGTAGCAATAAAGTTCCGAGTAAGGGTCTCACTCCGGTTGCCAATACTTCAACCTCTTGATCTTGACCGTCCCAATGAATGGTTGCCACATGAACGCTGACGTGTATGACACTATCATCGGCCAGATTTGCCGTCACACGGCGCAAGAAAGGCAAATTCAACATTTGCACGGCCGTTGGTGGCAAAGTTAAATAACCAACGAAACCGGTATCTACGGCAAATTCGATGCTTAGACCAGGTTGGCCCGGCAGTTGGAAACCCACTTTCAGCAGTGGATGATGGGCAACAACCTGACCGTGCATTACGAGGTGGTCTCTTTTAATACGCCACCCAGGGTATAAACAGCATTGTAACCGATCCGTAGTCCGTAAAGGGCTGCTTCTGGATGTTTACTCAACAGGCGGCGGCTGGCTTCAAGGCCGTTTTCGTCTATTTCATATTCACCGGTTTCTATATCAATAACGATTTGTAACCCGATGTTTTCTGGTATTTCGACCAGCGGACGAATTTGCTGCTCATATAGCTCTTGTCCACGTCTATCTATCTCTTCATTGGTCAAGTATGTTTTTATCATATCATCCTCGGAATCATGGTACAGGTTTTTGTACCTGACCACAAGCATTTACTTCCCACCTTTGCCATGCACCAGGCGAGGGTCAAGGGCATCGCGCAGGCCGTCCCCTAACAGGTTGAAGGCCAACACGGTGATGGAAATGGCAATACCGGGGATGATAACCAGATGGGGGGCGCTGAAAATTTGGTTGCGCTCGCGGCCGAGCATGGTGCCCCATTCGGCCGTTGGCTCTTGCGCACCCAAACCCAGGAAGGAGAGGGCGGCTGTGTCCAAAATGGCGGTGGCAATGCCCAACGTGGCTAACACAATCAATGGCGGCAGTGCATTGGGCAAAATACGGCCGAACAAAATGCGCCAACTGCTGGCCCCCAATGCCCGCGACGCTTCCACATAATCCGTCTCTCGCAATGACAGCACGGTGGCCCGGACAACCCGGGAATAGGTGGGCACACTGACAATGGCAATGGCCACCATGGCATTTTCCAGGCTGGGGCCTAACACAAAAACAAGGGCAATCGCCAATAAAAAGAAGGGGAAGGCCAGCACGATGTCCATGCCGCGCATGAGCAGGTTATCCAACCAACCACCGGCATAACCGGCGATGGCGCCAATTGCCGTGCCCACCACCACAGCTGCGGTAATCACGGTGACGCCAATACGCAACGATACGCGCGCGCCATAGAGGATACGGCTGAACTGGTCACGGCCGTTGCCATCTGTGCCAAAAATATGCTGTGATTGCTCGGCCGGGCAGCCGAGCAGGTGAATGCAGGGGGGCTGCCGCACTTTGATACGGCCGTTGCCATCCTCAATCACACGGGCCGGATCATAGGGGGCGATGGCGGGGGCGAAGACGGCCGTCAACACCAGAATCCCCAACATCACCATACCCACCTGCGCTGACCGCTGCCGGAACAGGCGGCGCAGCGTCAAACGCCATAAACTGTTCGACTTATAATTGCCGATATCGGCGATATTATCGTCAGGAATTTGGACAACGGAGGCAATTGATTCTGAACTTTGCGAAATCATACGTTAATTGAGCCGAATGCGCGGATCTAGAATAGCATAAGACAGATCCACAATCAGATTAAAGGAGACGTAAATAAAGGCGATCACCAGCACAAACCCCTGAATCACCGGGAAATCGCGGGCCGTAATCGCTTCATACACACTTAGCCCCACGCCGGGCAAACTAAAAATCGTCTCCGTCAGCACTGCCCCGCCTAAAATGGCGGCCATTTGTAAACCGGCGATGGTCACAATGGGCAACAGGGCATTACGCAATGAATGTTTCATTATCACCATCCGCTGCGGCAGCCCTTTGGCTTTGGCGGTGCGAATGTAATCCAGCCCCAAAATTTCCAGCATACTGGAACGGGTCATCCGGGCAATAATAGCCAGCGGAATCGTTGCCAGCGCAATGGCCGGCAAAATAAGGTGCCGGATGGTGCTTTTGAGTACAACCCAGTCAGTTGTCAAAATAGAATTGAGAATATAAAGCTTGGCAATAAACTGGTAAAAATAAAACTTGCCTGTATTTGGCTCCACTTCCAACCCATAATAGACAAAAAACGGCGTCGGTGTGACGCCGGCCGGCAGCCGCCCAGACGGCGGCAATGCAAACGGTGTATCCCGCAAAACAACCGCAAAAAAGTAAATGAGCAGCAGCCCCAGGAAAAAGACGGGCAGGGAAACGCCAATGTTGGCGCCAAACATGGTAGCCACATCTATAGCGGAATTCCGGCGCACTGCCGAGAGTATGCCGGCGGGAATACCCACCAACAGCGCCAGTGTCATGGCGGCCATACCCAATTCAATGGTCATGGGCAGCCGTTCGGCCAGCATCAGCAACACCGGCCGTTTGAAGCGAATGGAATCACCAAAATCGCCGCGCAGCATGTTGCCCATGTAAATGGCTAACTGCACCGGTACCGGTTCATTCAGGCCATATTTTTCGGCAAAACGTTCACACGTTTCGGCGCTGGCTTTTTCCCCCAGGATAGATTTGCAAGGGTCGCCGGGCACTGCCCGCGCCAGAAAAAAGACCACTATCAAAATAGCGAACAGAACGGGAACGGCCAATATCGTGCGACGAACGGTGTACTGAATCATGATGTGTAGGAACAAGACATCCGATTTTGCCAACCGACAGCGGCGGCAAAATCGGATGTCCATTATTAGGTTATTGAGGCGTTATGACAAAAATTAGTGGGTATGTTAATGGTTCATTTAAGACCTGGCAGGTTTCTAAAAACCTGCCAGGTCTTAATAAATACCGGTTTATTCGCCAGCGTTCATTAAACCATCCCAGAGATAGGAATAGTATTCAAAAGCGCCGGTGTTACCGACATGGTAGGGGTTGGAGGCGTCAATACCGGCGGCCCAAGAGGCGACCACATCGTTGGCGTCGAACTTGGAACCGTCGTGGAACAGAACGCCCTGGCGCAGGGTACACGTCCAGACGGTGGAATCATCGTTGGGTGTACATTCAGTAGCCAGACCGGGTACGGTGTCGCCGGAGTCCGTGCGGTAGAAGAGCAGCGTTTCCACCACTTGCTGACACGGCCGTAACGATTCCCCATCGGTCTCATCGGTGCAGTACAGACTGATCGGCTCGGCGTTTTGCACAAAGACCAGCGTCCCTTTGCCGGTGGAGAGCCGGGCAAACTCGGTAGCCCCAAACGGCGGCACATACGCCCCCTGAGTGGAAGCCAACGCGGCATGGGCGGAAGCGCCATGCGCAATCGGTACCATGGGCACCAACTCACGAATGGCGTTGTTGGCCTGTACATACAGCGGCTCTGCTTCGTCGGCGTCACCAATGGTGGAGGCTTCTAACAACAGGTCGTAAATCTCCGGATGGGGATCGCCGAATTGGGGGTTTTCCTTGCTGAAATGGAAGTCCAGGAAGTTGGTGATGTGCGGGTAGTCTGCGCCCCAACCCAGCAGGTAGAAGCCATCTAGATTACCGGCGGTAGATTCGGCAATAAAAGCGCCCGATTCCATTTCCACCACATTGGCCGTAATACCCAGGTTATCACGCAGTTGGGATTGCAGTTCCACCGCCACCAACGCCGGTTCCGGCAAGTAACCACGGAAGACGTTGCGATAATAAATGGTGGTCTCAAACCCATCCGGGTAGCCGGCTTCGGCCAGCATGGCGCGCGCGGCTTCGGCGTCAAACTCATACCATTCGTCGCCGACACAACCGTTGGGGATGGAGCAGGGGGTAAAGAAGCCGGCAACCTCAGACCCTTCGGGGTAGAAGTTGTTCACAATGCGTTGCCGGTCAATGCCCATGGCCACCGCCTGGCGCACCAGCAGGTTATCAAAAGGCTCAAAGGTATTGGTCATCGCCAGGTAAAAGACGTTGGGGTTGGCCACTTGCAGCAGTTGTAGATTGGTGTCTGATTCAACGGCAGCATAATCACTTGGGCTGATGTTGGTGATCATGTCAGCGGTGCCAGCCTGCAATTCCAGCAAACGGGAGGCGCCTTCAGCGGCCCAACGCAGGACAACCGTTTCTTCATTGGCCGGTGTGCCCCAATAACCGTCAAACCGTTTGAACACAATGGAATCACCGCGCGTCCAGGAGTCAAGCATGTATGGCCCTGTGCCAATCGGTTTTTCCAGGATGACGCCGGTACCGCCTGTTTCAGCGATCCATTCGGCCGGCTGGATGCCAAAGGGCGTGAAGGCTACTTTTGCCGTGAAAGCCGGGTCGGGTTTGCACAGATTGAAGACAACGGTGTATTCATCCACCGCTTCAATGGAGCTGATCTTGCCGCCATAGTCGCAATTTTCAGCAGCTACGGACATTGGCTCAAACATCATCTCTTCTTCCATTGGTTCTTCGGCTGGCGCTTCTTCCGCTGGCTCTTCTGCCGCTTCTTCAACCGGAGCGGTTGTAGCCGGGGCAGATGTCGCCGGCGCTGTTGTTGGTTCTGCCTGCGACGAGCCACTGCAAGCGGCTAACGCCAAAGAAAAAACAACAAATACACTAAACAGTAGTAACAACTTGCGATTTTTCATTCTCTCCTCCATTTGAAAGAATATGAACAATAAAACTTGTGCTGCTTTGAGCGAGTCATAACGCCATGTGTCGGGATCAGGTGTATGGTAACATGGGTTGTAGGAGATGACAAACCTGGTTGCCCGTAATCGGTAATCGGTAATTGGTAATCGGTAATCCGATAATGGACATCGGCTTACGGGTAGCGATTTACGGATTACTTTTTACGTTTTACGCAGGGTATAATCGGTTTTATGAATAACCGTGAAGTAGCCCAACTCTTTTCTGATGTGGCCGATATGCTTTCCATCCGGGGTGACAACATCCACCGGGTGCTTGCTTACCGCCGGGCGGCGGAAGCGGTGGAAACGCTAGGGCGTGATATTAACCTGGTGTATGCGGAAGGAACGTTGACCGATATTCCCGGTATCGGCGAGACGCTGGCGGAGAAAATTGAGGAAATGTTGACCACCGGCAAGTTGGAATTTTATGAGCGGTTAGTAAAGGAGATCCCGCCGTCGCTGGTGACGTTGTTAAAGGTAGAGGGGTTGGGGCCAAAGCGGGTGAAGCAGGTATATGAGGTGCTGGGGGTGACCACGTTGGATGAGCTTACGGCCGTTGCCCGCGAAGGCAAATTGCGTGACCTGCCGGGCATGGGGGCCAAATCCGAAGAAAAACTGCTCAAAGCCATTGAGGCGCTGGCGCGACATGGCGATGACCGGGCCATGTTAGGTACCGCCTGGCCCATTGCCCAGGAAATTTTGGCCGAACTGGCCAAGCTGCCGGGTGTGAGCCAAACGGCCGTCGCCGGTTCCCTGCGCCGCATGAAAGAAACCATTGGCGATATTGATTTGTTGGTAGCGGCGGATGAAGAGGCAGCAACGGCCGTAATGGACACCTTCGTTCACCTGTCGCAAGTCGAATCCATCTCCGGGCATGGCCCCACGAAATCCAGCGTGACCCTGGTCAACGGCTTGCAGGTAGACCTGCGTGTGCTGCCCGCCGCCCGTTGGGGCACCCTGCTTTCTTACTTCACCGGCAGCAAAGACCACAACGTGCGCCTGCGGGAACTGGCCCTGAAACAGGGGTTGAGCCTGAACGAACACGCTTTTACGCCCGCCGACGGCCGTGCCGAAATCCTCTGCGCCACCGAAGAAGAAGTGTACCAGACCCTCGGCCTGCCCTACATTCTGCCCACCCTGCGTGAAGACCGGGGGGAGATTGAGGCGGCGCGCGACGGCCGTTTGCCCGATGTCATTCGCGCCGATCAGATCGTTTGTGATCTGCACATGCACTCCACCTGGTCGGATGGCAAATTCACCATTTTGGAGATGGCGCGGGCGGCGCAGGCGCGCGGTTTCACCCATATCGCCATCACCGACCATTCCGCCAGCCTGGGCATTGCCAATGGGCTTTCCATTGAACGGCTGTGGCAGCAGGCCGAGGAAATCCGCCAGGCCAACGACGTGATGGGGCCGGCGTTTCGCATTTTGCATGGCACGGAGATGGAAATCCGCGCCGACGGCTCGCTGGATTACCCGGACGAGGTGCTGGCGCAGTTGGATTTTGTCATTGCCAGCCTGCACGTCAGCCTGAGCCAGCCGCGCGTGCAGGTGATGACCCGCATTCGCAACGCGCTGCATAACCCACACGTGGATATGATCGGCCACCCCTCCGGGCGGCTGCTGCCAGACCGGGCCGGGGCGGATTTGGATTGGGAGGAGGTGTTGGCGACGGCCGTTGCCACCCGCACCATCCTGGAAATTAACGCCAACCCCCACCGGCTGGATTTACGCGACAATCTGGTGCGCCGCGCCGTGGAACTGGGCGCAACCCTGGCCATTAACTGCGACGCCCACCACACCAACCATTTCGACTTTCTCCACTACGGCGTCGCCACCGCCCAACGCGGTTGGGCTACGGCCGTCAGTGTCGTGAATACCTGGCCTTTACCCAAACTGCTCGCCTTTCTTGAGGGACGTAATCTGTGAACCGTGACCCGTCATCCGTAATCCGATCCCGGATTACGGATGACGGATTACCGATTACCGAACATGAGTACCGTCACCACTTCCTTCATCAGCCATGCTTTTGGTGCCCTGGAACCGCACACGCTGGAAGCGCTGCGGGCGGTGGCTGTGCCGCGTACCTATCCACCCCACACCACCTTGTGCCACCAGGGTGAAATTGAGCATACCTTTTATGTGGTGGTCAGCGGCAATGTGGTTGTCTCGCAAACGTTGGAAGACGGGCAGGAACGTATCCTCAACGTCATTGGCGCGCGGGGTTATTTTGGCGAGATGGGCCTCATTGACGACGCGCCGCGCATGGCGAACTGTATTACGCTCACGGACACGGCCGTGCTGGAGGTGACTGAAGAGAATTTTGACAGGTTCATGTTGGAAAGCCCGGCGTTGGCCTATGCTGTGCTGCGTAATGTGTTGGCGACCACGCGCAACATTGATCAGCAGGCGATTACCGAACTACAGGTGAAAAACGAAGCGCTGCAAACGGCCTATGCCGATTTGCAGCGGGCGCAGGCGCGGCTGGTGGAAAAGGAACGGCTGGTACGGGAATTGGAACTGGCGGCGGATGTGCAGCGCAGTTTGCTGCCCGATGTACTGCCCCAATTTCCCGATTATACCTTTGCCGCTTATTTACAGCCGGCGCGGCAGGTGGGCGGCGATTTTTACGATGTGGTCGCCCTGGACGATGACCATGTGGGCATTCTCATTGCCGATGTGGCCGATAAGGGATTTCACGCGGCGCTGTTTATGGCGGTGACGCGCACGCTCTTTTTACAAGAAGGCAAACATTCCTTGTCGCCGGCAGCAGTAGCTACGGCCGTGCATCATGGCATGATGGCCGTTTCCTCGCACGATACCTTTTTGACCGCGTTTTATGGCGTGCTGCACCGGCCCAGTGGCCGGTTGACCTATGTGCGGGCGGCGCAGGAACGGCCGTTGTGGGTGCGACCGGGGCGGGAAATTGAGGAACTGCCGGGCAACGGCCGTTTTCTGGGTATGATTGATGGCCTGCAACTGGCCGAGTATGAGATGCAATTGCAGCCCGGCGACCGGTTGGTGCTGTTTAGTGATGGCGTGCCGGATGCCATCAATCCGGCCGAGGAACAGTTTGGGCTGGAACGGTTGACGGCCGTTGTCGCCGCCGCCGAATGCCTGCCCATTGCCGACCTGGCCACTCACATTGCCCAGAAATTAGGCGAATGGATGCAAGATGCGACCCCATTTGACGATCTGACTTTGCTAGTGTTGGAGAGAAGTTCAACTTCTGCCAGAAGTTAAACTTCTGATTTCATTCTCTATGGCTCGATACGAACTTCCCCCCGATCCCCGTCAATCTGATGACAAACGGCCGCGCCGGATGCGCCGCGACTCTCAAGGCCCCACGCCCTGGCGTTACCTGGGCCTGGGTGTGGTTGTCACCATCGTCAGCCTGGTAATTGCGTTGGCGTTGGCCAACGCCCTGCTGCGCCGCCCGCCCCTGGAAGTAGACCCGGCTGCGCCTACCCTCATTATCCTGACTGCGCCGCCCAGCCCGATACCATCGCCGACTTCTGTGCTGCCGACGCCATCGCCCATTCCTACCTTTACCCCTATTCCCACACCAGATCAGGCCATAGCCCCACCGGAAATCACGGTGGACTATTATGCGATAGTAGCCGATACTGGCGGCGTCGGCGCAAACTTGCGCGGCGGTCCCAGCACCAGCAACGCCCTGATTGTGGTGGCGAATGAAGGGGAACTGCTGCTGGTAATCGGTGGGCCATCACCGGATGAGCCAAATAACCGCGTCTGGTGGCAGGTGGAACGGGCCGATGGTACTCAGGGGTGGGTAGCCGGTGAATTTTTGCAGCCGGCCGCCGCACCGGGGCCGTAAGCCAAAGCCATGCCGCCGGATTGCATCCGGCGTCTGAGATACACAAACGCCCTGAACGTGCGTGGGGAGCCTCCCTGTTTATCCCTAAATTTGGCTTGACACGGCCGTACACCCATGCTACCATCCCGCCCAACTGAACAACCAACGACGTTGAACTGGAATAGTACCCAACAAAGCGAGTTTTAGAGAGTCAGCCACTCTGGTGCAAGGTTGATAACGGCGCAGTTGGTGAATGGGCCAGGGAGTTGCTCCGGTGAACCATTTGTAGTAGGCACTTTAGTGCCTTCTTGCCACTAAAGTGGCAACTACAAACCAACTAGCCAGAGCCGGAAATGCCACCGTTACCAGGGCAAAGCCTTTTATTGCAGAAGGCAACATGAGTGAAGCTGGCTAACAAACTCGACGCGCTTTCATCGGCGCGTTTTTTGTTCTTTTACCAGCTTAAACAGGGTGGCACCGCGGGAGATGTTTATTTTCAAACGCTCTCGTCCCTTAGGCGAAGATAATTTCGCCTGGGACGAGAGCGTTTTTTATTTCTGTAACGCGAACTGCCAGTTCGCGTTACATGGAGGATGAAATGACCGAAACAACCAAATATCAACTAGACGAAAGTAAACTGCCCAAAGCCTGGTACAACATCAACGCAGACATGCCCGTGCCGCCGCAGCCGGTGCTGCATCCGGGCACAAAAGAGCCGGTGACGCCGGACTTCCTGGGGGTGCTGTTCCCGATGAGCCTGATCCTGCAAGAGATCAGCACGGAGCGGTACATTGAAATCCCGGAACCGGTGCGCGAGATTTACAAATTGTGGCGGCCCACCCCCCTGTTCCGCGCCCACCGACTGGAGAAGGCGCTCGATACACCCGCGCACATTTACTACAAATATGAAGGGGTCAGCCCGGTGGGATCACACAAACCGAACACGGCCGTGCCCCAGGCGTTCTTCAACAAAGAAGCGGGCACAAAGGCGCTGACGACGGAAACCGGGGCCGGGCAGTGGGGTTCCGCACTGGCCATGGCCTGCAACTTTTTTGGCCTGGATTTGGAAGTGTACATGGTGAAGGTGAGCTACCACCAGAAGCCGTACCGCCGCATCATCATGCAAACCTTTGGCGCCGATGTGTATGCCAGCCCGACAGACAGAACGCATTACGGCCGTGCCCTGCTGGCCCAAGACCCTGATTCTCCCGGCTCGTTGGGCATCGCCATTTCCGAAGCCGTAGAAGTGGCCGCAACCTCTGGCGGCGCCAAAAAGTACAGCCTGGGGTCGGTGCTAAACCATGTCCTGCTGCATCAGACGGTCATCGGTCTGGAAGCATTGGAGCAGATGGCGATGGCCGGTGAATATCCCGATGTGGTCATTGGCTGCGCGGGCGGCGGCTCCAACTTTGCCGGGTTCACCTTCCCCTTCATCCGCGAGAACCTGAGCAACGGCCAGAAAACGCGGGTCATTGCTGCCGAACCGGCCTCCTGCCCGACGATGACACGGGGCACATATACCTTTGACTACGGCGATACGGCGGCTATGGCCCCCATCGTCAAGATGCACACGCTTGGCCACACCTTTGTGCCGCCGGGCATCCATGCCGGTGGGCTGCGCTATCACGGCATGTCGCCGCAGGTGAGCGCGTTGGTGGACGGCGGTTTTATCGAAGCCCGCGCCGTGCAGCAGTTGGCCACGTTTGACGCCGCCGCCACCTTTGCCCGCGCCGAAGGCATCATTCCCGCGCCGGAATCCTCCCATGCGGTGCGCGTGGCCATTGATGAGGCGCTGGCCTGCAAGGAATCGGGTGAGAAGAAAGTGATCGCCTTCAACCTGTCCGGGCACGGCCACTTTGACATGATGGCCTACCAGACATACTTCAATGGCGAACTGGAAGATTACGACTATCCGGCGGAGGCCATTGCCGAGGCGATGAGCCACCTGCCGGAGGTGAGTAATTAGGAATTATGAATTATGAATTATGAATGCCCTTCATAATTCATAATTCCTAATTCATAATTTTGATATGGATACAGTATATACACCAACCTTAGCAGCATTCCGAGAACTGGCGGCGGGGCCGGCGAATTTGATTCCGGTATATCGGGAGTTTGCCGCCGATCTGGAGACGCCGGTTTCGGTTTATTTGAAGTTGATGGAGCAGTTTGGCCCTTCTTTTCTGCTGGAATCGGTGGAAGGGGGCGAACAGGTGGGGCGGTACTCCTTTGTCGGCGTCAATCCACGGGGGCTGATTTCGCTCAAAGGGCGCACAGTGACGGCCAACGGCGAAAGCCGTAGTCTGGCCGATGGCGAGGACATTTTGCATGTGGTCAAGGCGGAAATGGCGCAGTTTACCCCGGCCGACCTGCCTGGACTGCCCCGCTTTCAGGGCGGGGCGGTGGGTTATCTGGGGTATGATGTGGTGCGCTTTTTTGAGCGGCTGCCGGAAACGGCCGTACCCACACTAGACATCCCCGACGCCATCTTCTTGCTGGCCGATACGCTGGTCGTCTTTGACCATGCCCGCCACCGGCTGCTGATTCTGGCAAATGCCCGTGTGAATGGGGATACAGAGGCGGCGTATGTGGAGGCGATTCAGATGATTGAGCGGGTGAGTGAACGGTTGTTACCGCCGTTGCCCGCCATCCCGGGCCTGCGTTACCACCGCGGGCGCAATGGCAACGGGCATCAACTCAGTAGCAACATGGAGCAGACCCGCTACGAGGAGATGGTGCGCCAGGCAAAGGAGTACATTGCCGCCGGGGACATTTTCCAGGTGGTACTCAGCCAGCGCTTCAGCCGCCAGACCAGCGCCCACCCCTTCGCCATCTACCGCGCCCTGCGCATGTTGAACCCGTCGCCCTACATGTTCTACTTTGACTTTGGCGAACTGGATTTGCAGGTGATCGGCGCGTCGCCGGAAATTCATGTGCGGCTGGAAGATGGCACCGCCACCGTGCGCCCCATCGCCGGCACGCGCTGGCGCGGCCAGACGCCGGAGGAAGACCTGGCGCTGGAAGCGGAACTGCTGGCCGACCCCAAAGAGCGCGCCGAACACGTCATGCTGGTTGACCTGGGCCGCAACGACATCGGCCGGGTCAGCGAATACGGCAGCGTCAAGGTCAGCGATCTGATGACAATTGAGCGGTACAGCCACGTCATGCACATCGTCAGCCACGTCACCGGGCGGATCAAGCCGGGCATGGACGCCTTCGACCTGATGCGGGCCACGTTCCCGGCGGGCACGGTCAGCGGCGCGCCCAAAGTGCGGGCGATGGAGATCATCGAAGAGCTAGAGGGCGAGCGGCGCGGCTTGTATGCGGGCGCGGTGGGCTACTTTAGCTACGATGGCAGTATGGACACCTGCATCGCCATCCGCACGATGGTCATGCAAGACGACACCATCTACGTGCAGGCCGGCGCCGGCATCGTCGCCGACAGCGACCCGACGAGCGAGTATCAGGAATCATTCAACAAAGCCCGCGCGTTATTGGTGGCGGTAGATAAAGCAGAGCAGGGGATTTTATAATTGTTCGTAGTAGGCGATTTATCGCCCTCTGATGGCACTAATGAAGATTAACTTTTAATTCGGTAATAGGCAGATTGTCATTCCGAGCGCAGTCTTCGGAGCGAGGAATCTCTATGCATCGGTCATTTTAAGTGTAAG
>JAHBVI010000032.1 GCA_019637635.1 Anaerolineae bacterium | reverse complement strand
AAGCCCAGGTGGCGGAATTGGCATACGCGGCAGGTTGAGGGCCTGTGTCCTTACGGACGTGGAGGTTCGAGTCCTCTCCTGGGCATACCGGAAAGGCCAGGGATTTTATTCCTGGCCTTTTTGTTTGCGTGACGGCCGTACCTGCTGGTGATGAGGTGATGAGGTGAGGGGGTGAGGGGGTGAGGGGGTGAGGGGGTGACGGCCGTGCCCACACCTCATCCGCTTATTCGCTGCCCATCCGCTGCCCACAGCGCGGCAATGATTTTCTGGTCGGTGACGGCAAAAGCGTACCGCGCCAACTCCGGCAGCGTTACCCAGGCATGGTCGGCCACGCCCATGTTTTGCGGAGACCCGGCGATATGGCGGGCGTGAAAAGCGTGCAGGGTGATGCGGAAATGAGTGTAGGCATGTTTCACCTCCGTTAGAAAATCCTCTACCACAATCTCAATGCCTAACTCCTCGGCAATCTCGCGCTGCAAGGCGGCGGGTAACGTCTCGCCCGCTTCCTGTTTGCCGCCGGGGAACTCCCACAAACCACCCAGCAGGCCATCCAACGGCCGTTGCGCAATCAAAAACCGCCCCGCCTCTTCCCGGTGCCAGATGACGCCCGCCACCACATCAACGTGCGGTATATTCGGGCGCAACGGCCGTACCGGTCTTTCCAATTGTGTGCCTCGCTGCCGTGCTTGACATAATACAGCCAACGGGCAGAGCTGGCACAACGGCCGTGCCGGGAGACACACCTGCTGCCCCAACTCCATCAACGCCTGGTTATAGTCGCCGGGGCGCTGCTCCGGAACCATCTCCGCCGCCAGCCGCCAGAGGTCATTCTTCGTCGCCGTTTTGCTCACATCATCCGGCAGGTCCGTCAGGCGGCTGAGGATGCGAATGACGTTGCCATCCAATACCGGCGCCGGCTCGTCAAAGGCGATGGAAGCGATGGCCCCGGCGGTGTACCGGCCCACCCCCTTGAGCTTCATCCAGTCGGCGGCGGTGGTGGGCAAACGGCCGTGCCACTCCTCCACCACTACCCGCGCCGCCGCGTGCAAATTCCGCGCCCGGCTGTAATAGCCCAACCCCTCCCACAACTTCAACACCTCGTCCAACGAAGTCGCCGCCAGGTCTTGCACCGTGGGGAAACGGGCCATCCAACGGGTGTAGTAGGGCAGTACGGCCGTGACCTGCGTCTGCTGCAACATAATCTCCGACACCCAAATAGCATACGGCTCACGTGTGCCCCGCCAGGGCAGATCACTGTGGCCCGCATCCCACCAGGCCAACAGTAATTCGGCAATTTGCGCTCTTTTGTCCATATACCAAGTTTACCCGAACCGTCTGGTAATGGAATTCCCAGGTTGATCCAGAAAATACGCGAGGAGTTCAGCATCCTCAAATGCTGAACGGTTCGCATCTGAGGATGCGCACTCCTCGCAGATTACCGGAACCATCTGTGTGCCTTTTTTATACCAGAGGAGTGGGGCACACCCTCGTGCCCCGCGTGAGACGTGAGCGTCCCACGCTCCTCTTGACAGGCCCAGGCAACCCGGTGTATTATCTTGATTGATTATTCAATCAAGAGCAGATCAGACATCCGATTTTTTGAAAAAATCGGATGCCTACCAGACAAATGGACGAAGAACCCGACCGGCGACAACAAATTTTAGAGGCGGCGTTTGCCGAATTTGCCGGCAAAGGCTTTAAGGGCGCCACCATTAAGAGCATTGCCCAGGCCGCCGGGTTGCAATCCCCCTCGCTCATTTATTGGTACTTCCCCACAAAAGAGGATTTGCTCCAGGCAGTATTTCTCTCCAGAGTACCGCTCATGCAAATTGCTACCGACCCTGGCCCCCTGCTGGAACAACCGCCAGAGGAAGTGCTGCCCATGCTGGCACATGGTTATCTGGGCATTACGGAACAGCCAGACATTCCACAGATGGCGCGGCTGGTCTTTTCGGAGATTGTCAGCCGGCCGGAAATGGCCGATATGGTGGCCGACCGGGTGCTGCTCAACATCCTCAACTTCTTGAAAACCTATCTGCAACATCAGGTGGAATTGGGGCGGCTGCGGCCACATGACACCCGCGCCAGCGCCCGCGCTTTTATCGGCATGTTCATCCCCGTGGCACTCAGCCACCTCCTTTTTCCGGCCATGCACGCTGACGGGCTGAGCAATGCGGAACATATTGACACGGCCGTAGATATTTTCCTGACCGGGCTGCGTAGGGCAAATTGACAATTTGCCCTACAACTGAAATCATGTTTAATTCCCGCCTGCGCTCCCTCATCCGCAAGGAATTTATCCAGATACGGCGCGACCCGCGCACACTGGCGCTCACCTTCTTGCTGCCCGTCATCCAGCTATTTTTGCTGGGTTATGCGGCCACGAATGATGTGCGCAACGTGCCGCTGGTGGTGTTTGACCAGGACAAGAGCGCCCAATCCCGCGAACTGCTAGACGCCTACCGCGCCGCCGATTACTTTCAACTGCGCTACGATGTGCAGTCCGAAGATGAACTGCGGGCATTGATTGAGAACAATTCGGCGCGGGCGGGCATGATTATTCCGCCGGATTACGGGGAGAATGTGACGGGGGCACGGCCGTCGCAAGTTGCCTTCATCATTGACGGTTCTGACCCCACGGTGGCCGGCACCGCCCTGGCCGCCGCCACGCTCATTGCTCAGGCCAAAGCCACCGAACTGATGGTGGAACGGCTGGCGGCGCGGGGATTGGGCACGGCCGTGCAGCCGCCGATAGAAGTCCGTACCCAGGTCTGGTACAACCCCGATCTGGTCAGCGCCTATTACATGATCCCCGGCCTCATTGGCATCATTGTGCAATTTCTGGCCACGCTGCTCACCGCCACCGCCATTGTACGTGAACGGGAGCAGGGCACCATCGAGCAACTGATTGTCACCCCCATCCAATCCTTAGAACTGGTGGTGGGCAAGGTGACGCCATACGTGCTGATCGCCTTTTTTGATATGGTACTGATTCTGGTTGTGGGCGTCCTCATTTTTGGCGTGCCCATCAACGGCAGCATCCCGCTGCTGCTGGCGCTCTCTTCGCTGTTTATCATCACCTGTCTGGGCATTGGCATCTTCATTTCCACCCTGGCGCATACGCAGCAAGAAGCGATGTTGATCACCATGTTCACCTTGCTGCCTTCCATCTTTTTGTCCGGCTTTTTCTTCCCGCTGGCAGCCATGCCCCAGTTGCTGCAATGGATCAGCTATCTGGTGCCGCTGCGCTACTTTCTGATTATTTCGCGCGGCATTGTCTTGAAAGGGGTCGGGTTGGAGGCGCTGCTGCCGGAAGTAATCGCCCTGACCATCTTTGCAGTGTTGATTATGACGGCGGCGGCGCGACGGTTTAGGAAGCGGTTAGATTGAGATTGAGAGATTGGGAGATTGAGAGATTAAGGGGGCAATCTCCCAATCTCCTGATCTCCCAATCTCTTCCGCAAGAGGAGTGTAACCATGAGGCACAAACCACCGATGATTGTTCGGATCATTGTCATTTTGGTTGTGGTTGTTTTGGCGGGGTATTGGTTTTTTGTGGTGCGTGGGGCGGAGGGTAACGGCCGTCTCACCGCTTCCGGTACCATTGAGGCCACCGACGTGGTCATCGCCCCGGAACAGGGGGGCCGGGTGGTTGAGGTGCTGGTGGCCGCAGGTGACAGCGTGACTGCCGGGCAGCCGTTGGTGCAACTGGATACCACTTTGCTGGCCGGGCAGTTGGCCCAGGCGCAGGCGCAACTGGCGGCGGCGCAGGCCAATTATGCCCTGCTGGAAGCGGGGCCTACGGCCGCCCAATTGGCGGCGGCAGAAGCGGCCGTGACACGGGCACAGGCGCAGCTAGACGCGGTGACGGCACAGCGCGACGAGGTGGAAACACAGTTGGCCGATGTGGAAGCGCAGATCGCCGATTTGCAAAACCAGATTGCGGCGACAACGGCGCAGTTGCAGGGGGCGCAGGCCACGTTGCAGGGGACAGGGGCAGCAGAAGCACAAACGGCCGTGACCCAGGCCCAATCCACCCTGGCCGGACTAAACACTCAATTGGCTATGGCCCAACAACTGCAAACCGCGCTCACCGGCCAGTTGCAACTGCTCAACAATCAGGTGACGGTGGCCGAAAGCGGCGTGGATGCGGCCCAGGCGCAGCTTGACCTGTTGGCAGCCGGGGCGCGCCCGGAACAGCTAGACGCGGCCCAGGCACAGGTAGACGCGGCGCAGGCCACCGTCAATCTGCTGGAAACGCAGATCGCCCGCCAGACATTGACCACGCCGATAGATGGGGTGGTGTTGGCGCGGGCGGTGGAACCCGGCGAAGTGGCGATGCCGGGGGCGGCGTTGTTGGTGATTGGGAGATGGGGAGATTTGGCGATTACGGTGTTTGTGCCAGAGGATCGGTACGGCCGTATTGAATTGGGACAGGAGGCAACGATTACGGTGGATTCTTTCCCCGGCGAGACGTTTACGGGCACGGTGCGCCGCATTGCCAACAGGGCGGAATTTACGCCGCGCAATGTGCAAACGGCCGAAGGCCGCGCTTCCACCGTCTTTGCCATTGAACTGGCGATTGCCGATGGCGCAGGTAAACTGAAACCGGGTATGCCGGCGGATGTAGATTTTGGGGAACGAGATTGAGAGATTGGGAGATTAGGAGATTAACAATCTCTCAGTCTCCTAATCTCCCAATCTCCAATGGTCATTATGATCGAGGTTGATAATCTGACGCGAAGGTTTGGGACGGTCACGGCCGTGTCCGGCCTCACCCTCTCTGTGCCCACCGGCGAGATTTATGGGCTGGTGGGGCCGGATGGCGCGGGCAAGACGACGGCCTTCCGCCTGCTGGTGGGGGCGCTGCTGCCGGACAGCGGGCGCGGTTCCATTGGCGGCCACGATTTGCTGACCGAGATTGAGGCGGCGCGGCGGCTGATCGGCTATTTGCCACAGCGGTTCAGCCTGTACCCTGACTTGACGGTGGCCGAAAATCTGCGCTTTTTTGCCGAGGTGAACGGGCTACCGCCGCCGGAGTGGCAGCCGCGCCGGGAGGCGATGCTGGCTTTTGTGGGGTTAGCGGAATTTGCCCACCGGCAGGCGTGGCAGTTGTCCGGCGGCATGAAACAAAAACTGGGGCTGGCGACGGCGCTCATTCACCGGCCCCGCCTGCTGCTGCTGGACGAGCCAACGGGCGGCGTGGACCCGGTGACGCGCCAGGATTTCTGGCAGCTGATCGGCAAGGCGGTGGTAGAGGAGGGGCTGACGGTGCTGGTGAGTACACCCTACATGGACGAGGCCAGCCGGTGTAATCATATTGGTTTTATGCAGCACGGCCGTATCCTGGCCGAGGGTACGCCACAATCGTTGATAGAGCCGCTGCACGGCCGTATTCTGGAACTGGTCGCTTCCCCGCGCCGGTTGGTGCGGCAGGTGGCGGCGGCGGATACGGCCGTCGAAGACATCCAACCCTTTGGGCACAAATTTCACCTGCGGGTGCAGCCGGGCACGGCCGTAATGGTGCAGCAGCGGCTGCCCGCCGCCCTCACCGCCGTCGGCGCCGTCGTCGAACGGCTGGCACCGATCCCACCCCTGCTGGAAGATGCGTTCATTCAATTGCTGCATGAGGCGATATAATGGGGCGTGAGGTGAAAGATTATGATGGAAACAACCATGACCGCAGTGGAATTAACGGGAACGATAGATGAACATCATCAACTTCAACTTGATGGGGTGCTGCCGGTGGCTGGCCCAATGCGGGTGCGGGTCATAGTTTTGTACCCGTTGCAGGATGATTTTACAGAAAGCGAGTGGCTAAAGGGCGTTTCCCAAAGCCCATCGTTTCAATTCTTAAAAGATTCCAGAGAGGACATATATACACTGGAAGATGGGAAGCCTTTTACCGATGAAGTATAAAATTGTGCTTGTGCCCTTCCCCTTTGACGATTTGTCAGCCACGAAAGTCCGGCCTGCGGTTTGCCTGACTGAACCTGTGGGCATGCATCGGCATGTAGTGTTGGCTTTTATCACCAGTCAGGTACTCGCCCAACCAGCGGCAACTGATTTTGTCATTCAAAGCAGCGATAAGAATTTTGCCAAAACAGGGCTGGCAGTTTCTTCAACCATCCAACTTCACCGGTTGGTCACAGTCACAACGGCCCTAATCAAACGAGAATTGGGCCAACTGCCTCCCGATATGCAAGTGCATGTTAAAGAAAAGATCATGCAACTATTTGAACTTGCTTGAACTTATGGATACCGCCATCGTTGTTGAGGGTTTGACGAAGCAGTTTGATGGGTTTACGGCCGTAGACCACATCCACTTTTCTGTTGCTCCCGGCGAGGTGTTTGGCTATCTGGGGCCAAATGGCTCCGGCAAGACGACAACGATTCGCATGTTGTTGGGGCTTTTACGGCCGTCGGCGGGCACCGGCCAGGTGTTGGGGCTGGATATTGAACGAGACGCAGAAAAGATACGGCCGCAGGTAGGGTATATGTCCCAAAAATTTGCCCTGTACAACGACCTGGATGCCGTGCAAAACCTGAATTTTTACGCGGGTGTATATGGGGTGGCAGATCGGGCAGCGCGGGTGCAAGAGGTGTTGGAACTGGTTGGTTTGCGGGAGCAGGCACAGGCGCGGACGGGACAGCTTTCGGCCGGGTGGCGGCAGCGGCTGGCGTTGGGCGCATCGTTATTGCACCGGCCGCAGCTCATTTTTCTGGACGAGCCGACGAGCGGGGTAGACCCGCAGGCGCGGCGGGCGTTTTGGGATCTGGTGTATGACCTGGCCGATCAGGGCGTGACGATTTTTGTGACCACCCATTACATGGATGAGGCAGAGTATTGTGACCGGCTGGGCATTATGTTTCAAGGGCAACTGCTGGCGTTGGACACCCCGGCGAATTTGAAGCGCACAACCCTGAATGGCACGATTTGGGAGGTGGCGGTGACGCCACAGTTACCGGTATTGGCCGCACTGGAAAAGCAGCCGGATATTCAAAGAGTCAGCCTGGCCGGGGATCGGCTGCGGGTGGTGGCAGATGGGCACACGGCCGTGTCGCTACAGCAGCTTTTGGCGGGGTGGGGGTTTGAGGGGACCGTCGTTTCTCCTACCGACCCTACTCTGGAAGATGTATTCATTACTCTGGCGGCTCGTTAATTTTCGTTTAATCCCACCACAGCGTGATCGGTTGGTTGAGCCATTCGGTTGGTATTTCCTTGTCCCATCCGAGAACGTCGGGAGCAAAATCCGATAGCCAGCGAGTGAAATCAGCTAACTCCTCCCCTTCTAGAATTCTTTTAAGTCTAAACCGCACTGATCCCCAATTAGCAGCAACAATGTCTATCCCATATTTTTCATCAATAATTTGTAGTTCTTCAATGATGTCGGCTGTCCCAATGCCATAATTTCCATCGGCCGTTTGTTCGATGCGTAAAATGTCAAATTGATCTGACGTTTGAGCCACAACAATACAGTGAGAGGCCTTTTCTACTTGCCAGGCCCATTCACTTTCTGAAGCATAAACAACAACCGCTTCATCCATTAGAATAGCTCGAACCATTTGCACACTATCCACTATCACTTGTTCGCTCGCTCCCAAAACAAACCAGTGATTTAAGTTCATAAGCCAACAGAAACAACCTGTAATCTCAAAATTGTCACTCCAATTACTCTTGACGAAGTACAGTTTTCCAGAGGCAGCTAGAGCCTGGTTTAGTCGTAAGATAATCTCTGGGGACAAAACCTTTACACTCCATTCGGTGGAAGGAAGAGGGGCTCGGATAACACCTGGTTTGTGACGCTCACAAGCAGCCAGAAGTTGTTCGACCCGGTTTTGTTGCCGAAGTTGAAGCACCAAATCAAAAAACACTGATAGCCTGGGTTCGCCTTCAATTAATTCTAATTCCTCAATAGTTGTCCCTAACTCGGTGACGATTGCAACTTGTTCTTCAAGCGTAAACCTGGTAGCCAATCTACGTCCTATACGTGATGGTTCATTAAGCGCATCCTCTGATTCTGTCTCAAACATAGTGCCCTCAAATACGCTGATATTGCACCACCGGATGGTTATTTTGTTCAATCTCGTCCAGGTTGGCGGCGATGAGTTCGCCGCGCTGGTAGAGGTATTCCACGTGGGCGCCGGCTTCTTCCAGCGCCAGCAGCACATGGTAGCTTTCCACTTTGCCAAACAGGTCGCGGCTGATGTCGGCGATGGATTTGGGGGCGCGGCATATCTCCATGATTTTGTCCAGCCGTTCCTCATGGGCGTGGCGGATAGCCTGGATACGGCCGTACACATCCGCCATCGCCTCCTCATGCCCACCCAACCCCAGGTTGATGCCCGGAATTTGCTCAATTTTGCGCAGGGAGTCCAGGTAATGCCCCAGCCCGGTAGATTGGGTGATGCTCTCCGGCGCTTGATGGGGGGTGATGCGCGCCAGGATGTGATCGGCCGTCAGTAGCACGTCATCCACCAGCAGGCACACCTGCCCAGAGCAGTGCCCCGGCGTGTGAAACACCTGAATGCCGCTCACCGTTGGTTGCCCTTCTTCCAATAAAAACTGCACCGGCACCGACTGGTAATATCGCTTGGCAAAAAGGTAAACCTGCATCAACTGCTGCTGGTGTTCTTCGGAAACGCCGGCGCTTTCCAGAAATTGGGCCACCCGCCGTGAGGCAAACACCGCCCGCTCTTCGTGGTTAGACAGCACCCGCCGGTCCAGCACATGCACGCCAATGGGCGCGTCCGTATGCTGGCGCACAAAGGGCAGCCCGCCAAAATGGTCAATATGGCCGTGCGTGATGAGGATGTGGCGGATGTCGGACAGAGAGACGGAGGTGAATTGCTCAGTCACGGCCGTGAACCCCGCCAATAAATCCACATTCGCCTGCTCCAACCCGGAGCCACAGTCCACCAAAATCCAGCCCGCGTCCCCGGCAATCAGGTAGATATTGTTCACCAGATTGGCAAAGGATTGCACGGGGAAGGCGTAAATGGCACGGCCGTGCCCGGTGACAAATTGCTGTGCGGCTTTCATGGGAACGGATTATAGCCATAGACGGCCGAAGTCCGAAATCCGAAGCCCCAACCCTGATCGCCGACAGCAATCCTCGATTTTGAGCATTGGCCGCCAACGCCGCCGAATGGAATTCGGCGTCTGGTATACAAAACGCGCTAAAGCGCGTTGGTCAGACCTCTTATAACGTGCTTTAGCACGTTTTTTATATCAGCCTATGAATTCATTCATAGGCAATAACGGGCAAAATGAGAATTGCTGGATCGCCGATTACCGGCTATCGTTTACCGCCAACTCTGTTATACTTCTGCCACCGTATTCGCGTCCCACTCACACAGGAGGATAATCCGTGACCAATCCACACCCAGGAGAGAAGAACGGCCCCTGGCAGGCCATTCTCAAAGCGGCCGAAGGGCTAGACCAGCCGCTCCGTTTTGTCATCGTCTTTGGCGTTTTACTGGCCGTCTTGTTCATTGCCGCCCCCAACATATCTGTCAATCAGTTGATCCTGCTCGCCATTTTACTCATTGGCGGCATGATCTTGTACGTCTGGTGGGATTATCGCCATTTTCGCCATCCCGCCGCTCCTATACCGCCAACGCCGCCGGACGACGGTAGCCTTCCGCCCGACAAACCGGCCCCGGTCAGTCGCCAGCGCCGGGAGGAACTGGCGCAGGTTTACCTCTGGCATGTGTTTGACCAGTGCCAGCACCTCTCCATGGCTGACGTCCACCGCCGCGCCCAACAAAAGCCGTGGGAAAAGCTGCCCATAGACGCCATCTTTACGGCCCTGGACGTGGCCGCCACCGGCGTCGAACGCACCGGGCGCAAATGGGGCTTTCTGGGGCAGGCCGGGCTGGACGAACCGGGTCAGCGCGAAGCGGCGCTGGCCGCCGTCAGCCGCGAAAAACGGCTGGTGCTGTTGGGCCAGCCCGGCTCCGGCAAATCCACTCTGGTCAGCTTCATGGCCTATTGCCTGGCCGGAGAAGGGCTGGCGCACGAGGGCGTGGACGATGGGCAGGCGCGGCTGAAAACATTGCATGACCAGGGTTGGACACTGCCCGCCCTGCTGCCCGTGCGCATTATCTTGCGCGATTATGCCGCCCGTGGCCTGCCGGCCGGGCAGGGTTTGTGGGAATTCCTGACGGCCGAACTCAGCCAGCCCAAACCCGGCCTGAGTGAATATCTGCCCGAATTAGAGCGCCAGTTACAGCGGCGCGGCGGCCTGCTGCTGCTGGACGGGCTGGACGAAGTGCCCCTGGCGCACCAGCGTCGTGACCAGTTGCGCGAAGCGATCAAAACCTTTGCCCGCGACTTTGAGAAAGTACGCATCCTGGTCACCAGCCGCCCCTACGCCTACGACGCCAACTGGCAGTTGCCCGGTTTTGCCCGCGCCGACCTGCTGGACTTCAACGCGGCCCAGATCACCAGCTATATTGACGGCTGGTACCGCGCTGCCGGGCAAAAAGACCCGGAACTGCCCGCCGAACGCGCCGACCAGTATGCCCGCCAGCTCAAAGAGCAGATGGCCGGCCGACCTGGCGCAACGGCCGTTGTTGCTGGCCCTCATCGTCTCCCTGCACCGCTGGCGGCACGGTGAACCGCTGCCGGAAAAACGGGAAGAGCTGTACCACGAAAGCGTAGACCTGCTGCTGGATATGTGGCAGCGCCCCAAACGCATTGATGACGAACACGGCCCCCGCCTGCAAACCAGCGCCGTCGAAGAGCTGGGCATTGGCCTGGACGCCCTGCGCCAGGCACTCAGCAAAGTCGCCTTTGAAATTCACCGCCACCAGCCCGAACTGCGCGACACCGCCGACATCCCCGCCGGGAAACTGGCCGGTGAACTGTTTAATGCCCCCGGCCGCAAGCGCAACATTGAAATGGATGACGTAATTGCCTACCTGAAAGAGCGCGCCGGGCTGCTGGTGGAGCGCGGCGAAGACAGCGACGGGCAGGCCATTTACGCCTTTCCCCACCGCACCTTTCAGGAGTATCTGGCCGCCTGTTACCTGGCCGACCACGACCACCTGGAACTGCTGGCCAGCCTGGCGCGGGAAGAGCCAGACCGCTGGCGCGAAGTGCTGCTGCTGGCCGTAGCCAAAGCGGAACGGGGTTACAAGTCTGCCTGCTGGATCTTTGTGAACGCGCTGTGCGGCCAACCGTTCACCGCCGCCGCCCCCACCCCGGCAAACCAGTGGGGGGCGCGGCTGGCCGGGCAGGCCTTGCTGGAATCGGCCGGGCCGGCCCTGGCGCAAAATAGTTGGCTGGACGGCCTGAACGACGCCAACCGGCAAAGCGTCTGGCGCGTCTGTGACTGGCTGGTTTACGTGGCCACGGCCGGCGACCTGCCCGCGCCGGAGCGTGCGGGCGCTGGCGTCGCTTTGGGCCAGTTAGACGACCCCCACCTGGAATTGATGACCACCGATGGCCTGGAATTTTGTTACGTGCCGCCTGGCCCCTTCTGGATGGGCAGCGATGAAGACAGCCCGGAAGTGGTGGGCAAAGACGCCGCCCGGCCGCTGCACCAGGCCACCATCTCTTACCCCTATTGGCTGGCCCGTGTCCCGGTGACCAATGCCCAGTTTGCCGAATTTGTGCATGACGGCGGTTACCGGGTAGGCGACTACTGGACGGAGGCGGCGCAGCACGGCCACTGGCGCGACGGACAGGTACGTGGTTACACCTGGCGGCCCGATGAGGAGAACGACTGGCTGTGGCTGGACCGTCCCTATGATTACGGCCGTCCCTACACCCTGCCCAACCACCCCGCCGTCGGCCTGAACTGGTATGAGGCGCTGGCTTTCAGCCGCTGGCTCACCGCCCGCTGGCGGAGCGCGGGCATCTTGCCCGCTGACTGGGCCATCATCCTCCCCTCCGAAGCCGAGTGGGAAAAAGCGGCCCGCGGCGGTCTCCACATTCCGACCACGCCTTTCATTCAAACCTTGAGCAGCGCCCCCCTGACACCCGACTCCCCCCTGCAAGCTAACCCCCTGCCGCAGCGCCGCTTCCCCTGGGGGGACGAACCGCCCACCGCCGAACGCGCCAACTATGACCAGACCGGCGTGGGCGCCCCCAGCCGCCCCGGCGCCTTCCCCACCGGCGCCTCCCCCTATGGCTGCCAGGAAATGAGCGGCAACGTCTGGGAATGGACGCGCACGTTGTGGGGCCAATTTGTTCCCGAAAAATCAAAAGATGGTAAAATCGTCTTTGACCCTTTAATAACCTATCCCTACGAGGCAGCAGACGGCCGTGAAAATCTGGCCGCCAACGATTACTGGCCCCGGGTGCTGCGCGGCAGCAGTTTTGCCAATGACGACGACATGCTGCGCGCGGCGTTCCGCCTCTGGTACCTCCCGCACTACCGGCTCAGGCACTACGGGTTTCGGGTGGCGGCGGCCCCATTTTTTACCTCTGTCCGCTGACCCTCTGAACTCTGTCTCTCTGATCTGGGGCGGCTGCGCCGCCCCTCTGATCTCTCATCCGCGCCTTTGGCGCGGATCGCCAAAATTTTTATTTTTGCCCTTATCAGGAGTAAAAATATGGCTACCCAAGAAATGCCCATTTTCGGCCGAGGCGTAAAAAATGGCGGAGTCTGTCCCTGGCCGCGCCCCGTTTGTAGTAGGGGCCAGGCAACCGGGTAATACCTTTGCTATAGTGACCCTATCTGAAATGTGGACAGTCGGAGGGGAGCCTTTAGGCGAACCACGCATCGGCTAAAGCCTCCCCTCCATTCACAACTCATTTAGGGGTGCTATATGAAGAACCCCCTTTATACCGGTTGCCTGGCTCTCTTGCGCACAACGGGCCGGGCGAATACAGAACAGGCGGCGCGCCCCAGGTTCGTCCCCGGCGCGCCGCCGGCAAAAGCGGGGCGAGACAGGCGGGAAACAACACGATTCTTCGTGGCAAAGGTATTGCCCGCCTGTCCCGCCCCTACCGCAGGTATTGCGCATGGTGATGTACACCCAACTTACCTCCTGGAACAACCTGCTGTTGGCCTACCAGCGCGCCGCCAAAGGCAAACGGGGCTTGCCCAACGTGGCCGCCTTTGAACACGACCTGGAACTGAACCTGCTACAACTGCAGGCGTTTCTATTCGCGGTTGGCTCAACCACGCCCGCTACGGCGATACCTGGGGTCTGCGCCGCGCCGTCCTGCGTAAAGCTGTTCTATAAACAGTTATCGCCCAGGTATAAAACAGCGGCAATTTGATTTGCCCGCCGCGCCTGCCCGTGATATAGTTCCATTCCTGGCCCGCCACGCGGGCTACTTTTATGTATTGAACCAATGGAGAAGGCTGCCATGTCTGACTTATTACTAAAAGCATTTGATAACGAACCCGTCGCCGGTTTGCCGGAACTGCGCATCGGCGATGATGTCACCCTGCATTTTCGCATTAACGTGGGCGAACGGAACGAACGCACCCAGTTGGTACGCGGCATGGTTATTCGTCTGCGTAACAGCGGCAATAACCGCAACTTTACCGTCCGCCGCATCGCTACCAATGGCATCGGCGTGGAACGTACCTTTTTGTTCAACTCGCCGCGCATCGAAAAAATTGAAGTGCATCGCCATGCCCATGTGCGCCAGGCAAACCTGTACTTCATGCGCGAACGCACCGGTAAATCGGCCCGCCTGCGCGAAAAACGGTTGTTTTAACGGCCGTCTGGTAGCGGCCGTCGCCCATCAACTCTATATCGGGTGAAAGTCTGTTGGCTTTCACCTTTTTTTGTTTCAGGAGTAAAAAATGACATTCTCACCCGATTCCCGCCCGCCGCTGATCGGCTGCACCACCTACCGCAAAACACTCGATCAAGACCCCCCCATTGACATTATCGGCCTGATGCCTTCTTACATCGAAGCAGTCATCGCCGCCGGTGGTATCCCTATTCTGATCCCCCTCAATCTGAACCAAGAGAGCTTGCTGGCAATTTTTGAACGCATAGATGGTCTGCTGCTGCCCGGTGGGGGCGATGTTGATCCCATTGTTTACCAGGGGCATAACCATGAAACGCTCTTTGGCATTGACCATGACCGCGACCGCGTGGAACTGCTGCTGGCGCGCACGGCCGTGACCCACCACAAACCTCTGTTAGCCATCTGTCGCGGCATTCAGGTGCTCAATGTCGCCCTGGGCGGCAACCTGTATGAAGATGTGTTTACCTACATGCCCAATGCCTTGCGCCACGACAATTTTGGCAAGAAACCGCGCAATTACCTGGCGCACCATGTCGCCGTCCAGCCGGATTCCCTGGTGGCGCGGCAGTTGGGCAAAACGGACACGGCCGTGAACTCGCTGCACCATCAAGGCATCAACCGGCTGGCCAGTGAACTCACGGCCGTGGCCACCGCCCCTGACGGCCTGATCGAAGCCGTGGAAGTGCCCGGCCACCCTTATGCCATCGGCGTGCAATGGCACCCCGAAATGCTGATCCACGACGACCCCGATATGCTGGCCCTGTTTGCCGGGCTGGTGGCTGCGGCCAGTAATCGGTAATCGGTTATTGGTAATCGGTGAGCAGCTTTCCGATTACCGGTTACTGATTAGCGATTAGCGACTACCATGACTATCGCCCTCTTCGACTCCGGCGTGGGTGGTCTGTCCGTTCTTACCCACATTCGCGCCCAATTGCCGGGCGAAAACCTGCTCTATCTGGCCGACCAGGCGCATGTCCCCTATGGCCCCCGTTCCCACGCGGAGATTATCCAGTTCTGTGAAGGCATTACCCGTTTTTTTCTGGCGCAGCAGGCTAAAGCGGTGGTCATTGCCTGTAACCGGGCTTCGGCGGCGGCACTCACGCTGCTGCGGGAACGTTTCCCCGATGTGCCCTTTGTGGGCATGGAACCGGCCGTCAAACCGGCGGCGCAGCAGACCAAAACAGGCAAAGTGGGTGTGCTGGCGACGGTAGGTACACTGGAAAGTGAACGGTACGCCAGCCTGATGGCTCGTTTTGCTGGGGATGTGACGGTCTGGGAAGACCCCTGCGTAGGGTTGGTGGAGTTGATTGAAGCCGGGCAAACAGATACGCCGGAAATGGAACAATTTTTGCGCCGCACGCTGGCCCCGATGCTGTCCAACGGCGTGGATACGCTGGTGTTGGGCTGCACCCATTATCCGTTTATACGGCCGTCCCTCACCCGCATCGCCCCCCACCTGACCATCATAGACCCCGCCCCGGCCGTCGCCCAACAAACCCACCGCGTCTTGCAGCAAGCCAACTTGTTATCGCCCAGCACCAATGGTGGACAAATCACCTTGCTAACCACCGGTCCGGCAACCCCATTCGCCCAACTGGCGCGGCAGTTGATTGGATATGAAGGAGAGGTGGGGACGGCCGTGTGGCAAGGTTCTATACTCCGTTAGTGGATTTTTACGATCCCGATCATTCTGATGATGAAGACCGTTACATTATCATTGGCGAATCGGAGCTGGGGCGATTATTGTTTGTATCGTATGTAGAGCGCGGCGAACTTATCCGTATAATTAGCGCCAGAGAAGTGACACTAAAGGAACGGGAAGCTTATGAAGAAGGCTGAAATTGAATCTGAAATGGAAGATGAATTGCGACCGGAATATAGCACCCCTAAATGAGTTGTGAATGGAGGGGAGGCTTTAGCCGATGCGTGGTTCGCCTAAAGGCTCCCCTCCGACTGTCCACATTTCAGATAGGGTCACTATATGACTTGCGCAGCCTGCGCGTCAGAAAAGTAGGCCCTGGCCGAAAAGGTTTTGGAGATCTTGTCGTTCGCCTGGAACCAGATGTGGCCGAAGCTTTCCCCGATGCAGCCGCCGTCAATGAAGCTCTGCGGTTTTTAATTCGCATCACCAAATAAAACACGCCTATGCCCCATTAGAAACAGCAATAGGCTTTCATGATGTGTGAGGTCTATCAGGTCACGCATCACGTATCACTTTGTAGCGTTCCTTCGCGGATTTTCCCCTACCTCCGATTACTGATTACCGATAACCGATTACGGTATAATCCCCCCGTGAGACGACGCAACCCGGCCCGCTGGAGGGCCATCGAAAGCCGACTGGGGCGTGAGCATGTCATCTGGCTGGCGACGGTGCGGCGCGACGGCCGTCCCCATCTGGCGCCGCTCTGGTTTGTCTGGTTAGACGGCCGTGTCTATCTCTGCACCACCCCTGACACCCAAAAATTCCAAAACCTCGTCCACAACCAGATGGTCTCCCTCTCCCTGCCTGATCCCCAAAACGTCCTGCTTATCGAAGGCGAAGCCCACATCGCCGACCGGCAAATCATAGACACCATCGCCGACTACTTCTACCACAAATACGAATGGGACTTCCGCTACGACAACGCCGGTTTTCGTCTCATCGAAGTCACGCCCCACAAAATCCTGGCCTGGGGCGACGGATACGATGCCGAAGGCACCAGGGTGTTGTAGAATTAGGTAACGCGATTTTCCAAATCGCGCTACACTCATAACAATAGAAAGCGCCTATGCCTGGAATCTAACATGAATCAAACTCTATGGGGCTAGAATTGCCACTTGCATTTAATCAATCATTGTGAGGAAACAAACATGCGATTTGACAAATTTACCGAACGAGCGCAAAACGCGGCTGCCATGGCCTATGAACTGGTGCAGCAATACGGCCATACCCAGGTAGACACCGAACACCTCTTCCTGGCGCTGCTGCGGCAGGGGGATGGCGCTATTCCCCAAATACTTTCCAGCCTCAATATTGATATTATGGCCATGCAAGACCGGCTAGACCAGGAGTTGCGCAGCAGCCCCAAAGTTTCCGTCTATGGCGGCGGCGTGGGGCAGGTTTTTTACACCCCACGCATCCGCACCGTTCTAGAACTCTCTCAGGGCGAAGCCAATCGGTTGAAAGACGAGTTCATCTCCACCGAACACATCTTCCTGGCCATTTTGAGCGAACGGAACACCCCCTCCGCCCGCATCTTGCAGGAATTTGGCGTCAACCGGGATCGGGTGTTGGCGGCTATTAAAGACCTGCGCGGCGGCAAACGGGTCACGGATGCCCAGGCCGAGGGGCGTTACCGCACGCTGGACAAATACAGCCGCGACCTGACGCAACTGGCGCGAGAAGGCAAACTCGATCCCGTCATTGGCCGTGACGAGGAAATTTTGCGTGTCATCCAGGTACTCAGCCGCCGCACCAAAAACAACCCCGTCCTCATCGGCGAGGCGGGCGTGGGCAAGACCGCCATCGTCGAAGGGCTGGCGCAGAAAATTGTGGTCAGCGATGTGCCTGAAAATTTGCTCAACAAGCGCGTCCTCTCGCTCGATTTGGGGGCCATGATTGCCGGCAGCCGCTTCCGGGGCGAATTTGAAGAGCGGCTGAAGGCGGCGATGGAAGAGATTCAAAAAGCGCAGGGGGAGATCATTCTTTTTATAGATGAACTGCATACCGTCGTTGGCGCGGGTTCGGCGCAGGGGGCCATGGACGCCAGCAATATGCTCAAACCGGCGCTGGCGCGGGGTGAACTGCGCTGCGTGGGAGCGACCACGCTGGACGAATACCGCCAATATGTGGAGCGGGACAGCGCGTTGGAACGCCGTTTTGCGCCCGTGTTTGTGGATGAACCGTCGGTGGAAGACACCATTGAGATGCTGCGTGGCCTGCGTCCGCAATATGAGACGCATCACAAAGTCACCTATTCGGATGAGTCATTGGTCGCGGCCGTGAAACTTTCTTACCGCTATGTGACCGACCGGCGGCTGCCGGACAAGGCCATAGATTTGATGGATGAAGCGGCGGCCAAGCTGCGCGTGGCCCTCTACACCCTGCCGCCCAATTTGAAGGCGCTGAAAATGGAGCTGGATAAGTTGGCGGAGCAGGAAGAGGAAGCGCATACAGTCCGCGATTACGAACGGGCGGCCACGGTGCGCGCCGACCGGCTGCGGCTGGAAGGGGAGTTTGCCGCCAAACGGGATGTGTGGAAGGCGGAACATGAACTGGATGAGCGGGTGACGGAGGAAGATATTGCCGAAGTGGTGGCCTCCTGGACGGGTATTCCCGTGACGCAGATGATGGAAACGGAGGCGGCCAAACTGCTCAATATGGAAGAGCGGCTGCACGAACGGATTGTGGGGCAGGAACGGGCCATTGTGGCCCTGGCGGATGCCATTCGCCGCAGCCGGTCTGGTCTGAGCGACCCGCGCCGGCCGATTGGCACGTTTATCTTCCTGGGCAGTTCTGGCGTGGGCAAGACGGAACTGGCCAAGGCACTGGCGCAATTCTTGTTTGACGATGAGGATGCCCTGATTCGGGTGGACATGAGCGAGTTCCGCGAGCAGCATACGGTGAGTCGCCTGTTTGGCGCGCCGCCCGGATATATTGGTTACGAGCAGGGCGGGCAGTTGACGGAACAGGTGAGGCGACGGCCGTACTCCCTTGTCCTGTTCGATGAAATTGAAAAAGCCCACCCGGACGTGTGGAACGCCCTGCTGCAACTGCTGGACGACGGCCGTCTGACGGACGGGCAGGGACGGGTAGTCAACTTCCGCAATACGGTCATTGTGATGACCAGCAATGTGGGCACATCATTTGTGAAGACGGCGGGCGCGTTAGGCTTTACGGGGATGCGCGGCCGGGATGAAGAGAACGACCACAAACGCATTGAGGATGAATTGAAGCGCACCTTCCGCCCGGAATTCATCAACCGCATTGACGAGATCATTATCTTTGAGCCGTTGAGCCAGGAGGATGTGGTCAAGATTGTGCAGTTGCAGATGCAAGAGGTTCAGGAGCGGCTGGCGGAACATGGCGGCCTGACCATTGTGCTGACGGAAGCGGCCCAAGAATGGCTGGCGCTGCACGGCTATGACAAGGACTTTGGCGCACGGCCGTTGCGCCGCACCTTACAACGCTATGTGGAAAGCCCACTCTCCGTCAAGCTGCTACGTGGCGAGTTTGCTAGTGGCGATGTGGTGGGCATTGATGTAGCCGACGACGAACTGACCTTCACCAAACTGGAGCGAGCGGCCGAACCGCTCAAGTCAGAGACGGTGGATTCGGAAAACGTGGTTTAGGTCGGGAAATTGAATGAGTGATGAGGGGTGTACGGTACGGCCGTATACCCCTTTTTTTGTGCATGAGTGGCGTGCGTATGGCAACGGCCGTGCCATTCCCCGCACCCTCCTCACAAAAATCTGGCAACATTCTGTCAGAACGACTTTTCAAATTGTCGTTATATTGACAATTTGTCGCGGTTGTGTTTTAATGCGCCGCAAGGTGGGATGAATTGATAAACGGGCAAAAGGAGAGGGTTTCAGATGGAAGTCGAACTACAAACACTCATAATCATTGCCTTAATCTTCTTCATCATTGGAATGGTGGCCGGGGTCTCGCTCACCCGCCCCAGTACGCGCGGATAAAGGAAAAGGGGGGGAATCGCCACCGAGGTGGCGATTCCCCATCATTATTGTCGCTGTGCCCGGTTTGGGTGGGAGGTTTAAGGAATAGCCCTTCGCACACAAGTTGCGAAGGGCTTTTTTTTTATGTGCCACATGAGAGGCAACCGACGAACCCTCACGCATCACGTTTTACGGCTTCAAAATCACCGGCAAATAAATGCTGCTGCCACCACTGCCACCAGGATGTGTAATCTGACCCATGCCAAACGAAACGGGCACGACCACCGTCTGGCTGTTACCGCTCAGGCTGCCCGTCACTAACAGGTTGGCGCTAAGAACCTGGCCTGATGCCAGAAAAGCAGGGTTGGCCGTCAATGTCAGTTGTAGTGGGGTGTTGTTGCCTGACTGGCTAACGCTGAGCCAGGGCGCATTCTCCGATACTGTCACCGTAAATTCACCGTCACCCAGGTTGTTCACCGCCACCGTCCGCGATTGCAAGGCAGTGATGCCGTCGGCCACGTAGAAGCTAACCTGGTCAGGGCCAACGGTCAGGGTGGGCGCGGGGGTTAGCAATTCATCATCCACATAGATGGTGAACATCACGGCCGTAGACAAACCTTCGCTGTTCACGGCCGTAACCGTAATTTCATTGGCGCCAATGATCAAATCATCTTGCGAAAATTCTGTGCCTGTGCCCAGCAAAAAGTTAGTCTGGTCACGCCATTGAATAGAAGCTACATCTCCATCCTGCAAATCATACACCTCGGCCGCAAAGTACACCTCTTCACCAAAGATAAAGGTTTGCCCATCGGCCGGGCTGATGACGGTGATGGTAGGCGCTTTCATTTGCACGTTATAGGCCGCGCTTAACGCTTCACCCTGATTGAGGCCGTCATTGGCAATGACTTTGAAGCGCCCTTGTAGACTGCCCGCGAGTACGGCCGTGTCAATTTCAGCGGTAGAAGCCGTCAACCCCATACCAATCACCTGCCAGGAAACACCGTCGTCTTCGCTATACAACACATCATAGGTCAAGGCATCGCCATCGGCATCGCTAGCATTCCAGTTCAGCGTTACCACTCCGCTTACCGGCGACGGCGGGCTGGCCAACTGCACGTTGCTCACGACCGGCGCGTTGGCACTGAGGTCATAGCTCCAGGCCAGACTGCCAGAACCGGGATGCGTTATTTCCACCCGCGTTGTGCCCAGGGCAAAGGGCACAAATTCGCTGATGAGCAAGGCGCTGTCATTTTCGCCTGCCACCGGCGTAAAGTCATAGTGGGCCAATTCGCCGCCGCTGTTCAGCAGGCGGATGCGGTATGCGCCTGGCGTTGGTGGCGTGGGGGTGAAGCCCAACGCACTCCAATACCGCACCTGTGTCATATCGGCTTCGTGGGCGTCAGGTAACAAGACGCCGCTCAATTGCAGATAAGCGCCACCACCTATGTTTGCGGTTGGCGCCGTTACCAACGTCCCGAAGTTTTTGATGCCCACGTAGGTGTAATCGCTGATCCACTGGTTGTTGCTGTAGCTCATCACATCGTGCCAATCATGGGGGTACACACGGGGAATGAGCCGGCTGTTCAGCCCGGTATCGCCAACGTCAAAACCGCGAAAGCCGCTGGTGCCGATTTCCTGGTCAGGGTAGGGGTACGATGGGTCGTCAAAGGTATGGCCGCGCCCCTGGCTGTGCCCAATTTCGTGTCCGCCATACCAGTCGGCATAAGAACCGTCCAGATCCCAGCCCCAATCACCAGAACCGGAAGGGGTGCTGACGCCGCGGCCACAGGCCCATCCACGCGGAAAACCGCGATCATCGGCCACCATACCCACCTGGAAAATGCCATCGGCCAGGCCTTCGGCGGCGCGAATGGCATCCAACGCCGGGCAGACCACATACCAGGCGGCGCACAAGGAGGGATCATCCAGATAGCCATCGCTGCCCGGCGGCAGTTCGATGCGACGCTGGCAATCTGGGTGACGGCCTGTGCCATCCACATTACCACCCAGATCAGCATTATACAGATAGCGGTAGGCCGGGCGGAAACCGGGGGTGAGGTTTGTGGACCAGCCAGGGGTGCTGGCCAGGGGGAAGGCGCGGCGCACCCAGGAAACGGTTTGCAGGAAATCCTGTTCATAACGAGGGCTGTAATGATTACCGCCAGAGTCGTATTCAAAGAGGACAAAATGCGTTTCCAGACGACGAGAAACATCCAGGTTGAAGGTAGCCGTAGTCAGGGTGTTATCAGTGTACGTGGGTTCGGGCGGAAAACGGTAGGGGTTGAGTTCGGCGCGCAGGCGCAGGGTGGGGTCATCTGTCCAGTCGGGCGGCAGGAAGAAGGTAAAGCTGTCGCCGAGATTTTCGCGGTCCGGGCTGGATTGTACGCGCAGGTAGCCACTGACGCGGTCGAGATTGACAGGCCAGAGGGGGCCGGCGATGACGGCGCCGCTGCCATCTACACGATAGAGGTGGGCCATGATACCGGGGATAGCCGCGCCATCAGAGCGAACAAAAAGGCGCACGGCCGTGCGTTTGCCCCGCACCAGGGGCACACTATTGCTGTCATTCTGAATCGCCTGGGTAATTTCCAACCCGTCAATACGCAGGTTGGTCAAAGGGGCGGCATCAGCGTCGGCGCGAATGCGCTTAAGGGTGATACCATGCAAGAAAAAAAGGTAACTGCCGCTGCGCTGTAGGGTGTGCATGGTTAAAGCGTCAACGAAGATGGGCACGGCCGTGCCGCCGCCAATGGGCATTCGATACAGGGTATAACCACCCGTCTGCGCCGACTTGATGAAGTAAACAAAACTGCTGTCCACTGCCAGACTGGTGATATAAGCCGGGACATCGCTCACATAAATGGCCGAACCGAGGGTACCGGTGGTGTTGTCATATACGCGAATGCGGTCATCAAAGCCAATATAGACTTTGTTACTGGCAGCATCGGGATAATAGCCGTAGACGTTTATGGCAATGATGCTATGTACACCTGTCGAAATTCGGTAACGTTCCAGGTTACGCACGCTGTTGTCATGCCGCCAGTAAAGATATGTGCCATCTGTATGTAGCATAAAGGGGTAAGAACCAACTTGTGCCCCAGTGAGCAATTGAGTAGCCGCCCCTGTTACCTTGTGAATCCGATACAGACCTGTAGTATCAATGTTAGTCTGGATCATATAGATAAAGTCGCCCACTATCACCAGTTCTGAACTGCGCGGCGTATGCGGGTAGATAACTTCTGGAGGGGTGGTGTCCCAGCTCATACGGTCTTCCGAGACGCGCACCAAACCACCATTGACGCGGCTAACCCAGTAGACGTAACCCTCGTCAGCAACAATATCAGAGATGATGTCTGGCGTGTCGGGTGGCTCGCAGAACAGGTCATAAGTAAAGCTGTACATAGGGCGGGGGGCCATGCCGGCTACGGCCGTGCGCCCCACAGTTTGGATCAGGCTACCACTGGTTGTTTCTGTGTTGGTTGGGGAATGAATGGGGGCGCAAGGAGGATTATTAAAATAATATATTTTGGGCGACTGAATAATGTAGTCGGTAGCTTCAGCGCCGGGCATTACTGGATCGGGTATATCTTCAGGACTATCAGGCTCATAAGCGTGGATGGCCGCAATGCCACCCATCATAAACAATATACCAACTGCTAATAAAATGAATCTTTTCGTGTGCATCATATCTCCTTTGTGAAATTGCACCTTCAAAAACAGCAGCCAATAGAGTTATGAAAGGCAGAGTATATATGAAAAAACAAGATCAGTTGGCAAATTTAACAGCCGGAAAACACGCCTATGTTTCTAAATGACAAGCATAATGAAAGACAAGGTAGTGGCGCGCAAGAGAATCATAGCTAATTGCGGCAGCATGCCCAAAATTGTATTGGAAAATGGAAGTGGGCACAGAAACCTGTTGCCCGTCATACCCTGTTCCATAAGCATAATCTGAGCAACGGCCGTCAATTTTTGCCCATTTCCCCATTCCCAGGTAAAGTTCTCTCAATTACCAATTTAGTGTTTTGTTTTAGTTAAGATAAGACCCCTCTGGATGCGCATCTTCATGGTGCCCCATCCGGTTAGTGTTACTCCCCCCTAAAATAAGACCCCAACGCTATTACAGCAAAGGAGACATATATTATGAGCGAAACGATGCAAGGCACCGTGAAGTGGTTTAGCGACCAGAAAGGGTATGGCTTCATCACCAAAGAAGATGGCAAAGACCTGTTTGTACACCATTCAGCCATTCAAGGTAACGGCTACAAATCATTGGCCGAAGGCGACCGGGTCAGCTTTTCCATCGAACAGGGCCAGCGTGGCCCATCCGCCGCCGACGTGCGTAAACTGTAGGTCACGGCCGTAGAGGAACACCCTATGCTTACCGTAACCGACGGCCTCGTCGTCAGCCTGGACTACACCCTGCGCCTGGACGATGGCGAAATCATTGACGCTTCCGAGCAAGAGCCATTGGAATTCTTGCAAGGGTATAACCAGATCATCCCCGGTCTGGAGCGCGCCCTGACCGGCATGAAAGTAGGCGATAGCAAAGAAGTCATCGTCGCCGCCACTGACGCCTATGGCGAAGAAGATGAAGATGCCTACCAGTTGGTAGAGCGTTCCCTTTTCCCCCCGGAAATGGAACTGGAAGAAGGGATGCAACTGCGAATGCGTGACGCCCAATCCGGCGAAGCGGTAGACGTGATCATTGCCGAAGTGAATGAAAGCAACGTGCTGCTGGATTTCAACCACCCTTTAGCCGGTGAAGAACTGCACTTTCAAGTGAAGGTGGTTGGCCTGCGGCCGGCCACACCGGAAGAACTGGCCCATGGGCACGCCCATGGCGCACACGACCATCACTAAAAAAACGGCCAGCCTCAAGCTGGCCGTTTTCTTTTCGGGGCCAGAGAAACTGGCTACAATCGGGGAAAATCGTCGTGGTGGCTGGTAGCAGCCACCGGGCTGCTACCAGGGAGACCCTCACCATGTTTGACTGGGTTTATTCAATTGAAAACATCAACTGGGAAGAACTGTCCAACCTGTACCGGATAGCGCCGCTGGGGGAAAAGAAACTGGGCGACCTGGCTATCTCTTTCGGCAACAGCCGGTTTACCTGTTTTGTTTTTGATACGGGCAAACTCGTTGGCGCGGGCCGGGCGTTGGCCGATGGGATTGATTGTTCCTACCTTTGTGACGTGGCCGTTCACCCGGAGTATCAGGGGACGGGCATTGGCAAAACAATTGTGACCCGGCTGGTGGAACTCTCCCAGGGCCACCGCAAAATTATCCTCTATGCCGCCCCCGGCAAGGAACCGTTCTACCGTAAACTCGGTTTCTATCGCATGAAAACGGCCATGGCGATCTTCCAAAACCAGGCATATGCCCTGGAGCAAGGGTTGGTGGATGAAACCTGATCCTTACGGCACGGCCGTACCCCGTGGCGTTGGTGGCGATTTGTGTGCCTGGATGACGCTGTGTGGGCAGACGATGGGCGGGGCCATGCGGTAGCGCCCCTGCGCCCAGATGCGGGCGCGCACTTCGTCGGGGTAATGGGGGGGAATGGGCAGGTAGAGGCGGGTGGTGGCGCCCGGTATAGCCCCAGTGGTGTTCACCACACATTCGGTGGGGGCCGGCATCTTCACGCCATCAATCAGCGCCGGTTGGCTTTGCAGGAATCGCTGCGCTTCGTCGGCGGGCAGCGGCAGGGTAGAGAGCGTCCAGGCGCCGGCGTTTTCTTCGGGGTTGATGAAGTATTGCACACGGCCGTTGCCATGCGCCGGTTTGCCCACAATAAACCAATCCGTCCGGGTGGCGCTGCACGCACCGCCGCCCGTGCCCTGCGGCAGACAGACCAGCCGGCTTTCAATACCTTGCGGTTGGATAAAGGCATCCAGAGGCGGACGGCCGTCTACCCACAAACTCTGCACCATCTCCGGCGTGACATAAATCGTCTGCATAATGGTGTTCCACAGCGGCGCGGCAGCGCGCACACCCGACCAATCGTGCATGGGACGGCCGTCGGCATTACCCAGCCACACCCCCACCACCACACCCGGCGTATAGCCAATCGTCCAGTCATCGCGGAAATCATTGGTCGTGCCCGTCTTCACCGCCGCCGGAAAGGGCAGCGCCATAGCGTTATCCCGGCCCATCGCCGGCATACGGGCCACATCATCATCCAAAATATCGGTGATGATATAGGCGATCTTGGGGTCAACGGCATTCACCGGCGGCAGTTGGTTGGCCTGGGCGTCATACACCACATTACCCCGGCTGTCGGTGATGCGCAGCACACTCGTCAGGCGCGGTTTTTGCCCCTGGTTCGCCAGCGTAGCATACGCATGGGTCATCTCCAGCAGCGGCACTTCCCCACCACCCAACGTCAGCGCCAGCCCATAAAAACCGGGCGGCTCCTTCAATGATTCCACCCCCATGCGCCGCGCTGTGGCAATAAAATTGGGAATGCCGATGTCTTTCAGCAGATGAATAGGCGGGATGTTGTAACTGTTGGCCAGCGCATCCCGAAACAGCACCGGCCCATGAAAATAACCGTCATAATTACGGGGAGCCATCGTTTCGCCGCCACCCATATCCAGCACCATGGGCGTGTCCCACAGCACGTCCGCCGTCGTCCACCCCTTCTCCATGGCCGCCACGTAGGTCAGTGGCTTGATGCTGCTGCCCGGCTGGCGCGGGCTGATGGCGATGTTCACCTGCCCGGCAATGGCGCTGTTAAAATAATCCAGGCTGCCCAACATCGCCAGGATTTCCCCCGTGCCCGGCTTCAGGATGACCACCGAAGCGTTACTCACGTCGTGCGCAGCGGCATTTTGGGCCACCCAGTCGCGCGCCTCCTGCTGCACCATGTTTTGCATGTTCAAATCCAGGCTGGTGGTAATTTGCCAGCCGCTGCGGGTAATGGCATCCGCGCCGTAGCGCCGCTCCAGTTCATTCTGCACATACAGCACAAAGTGGGGCGCTTCCAGCACCACGCTGGCAGCCTGCTCTTGCAGCGTAATACGCGGTTGCAGATGCAGGGTGACGCCTTTAGCCACCTCGGCCTGCACGTAATCAATCACCCCATCGCCCAGCATCAGGTCTAAAACCATCTCCTGGCGCGCCTTGGCCCCTTCAAAATTGGTGTAGGGGTCCCATTGCAGCGGCGACTGCGGCAGCCCGGCCAAAAACGCAGCTTCGGCCAGCGTCAGCTCTTTGGCCGGTTTGCCGAAGTAGGTCTGGGCGGCGGCTTCCACGCCATACGCCAGATTGCCGTAATAAATTTCGTTCAGGTACATCTGGATGATGGCCGCTTTGCTGCGCCGTTGGGTCATGATCCAGGCCAGGAAAATTTCGCGGATTTTGCGGTCATAACTGACGCTGACGCGGTCGGTGTAATCAAAGGCTACGTGGCGTACCAGTTGTTGGGTGATGGTGGAGGCGCCGATGGGACGGCCGTTTGCCTCTCGCCGCACATTGCTCCACACCGCCGCCCCAATCGCCGCCGGGTCAAAACCAGGGTTTGTCCAGAAGGTGTCATCTTCCACGGCAACGGTGGCGTTAATCACATCCTTAGAAATATCTTCGTAGGGCAGCCAGACCCGCTTTTCCGTGGTCGTCAATTCAAACAGCAAGTTACCATTGCGGTCATAAAAACGCGGCGTGCCCCCTATCCCCGTGCCCCGGAAATCCGTCACCTGGGCAATGGAATCCTCTAGCTGGTCACTGAGGTAAATGTAGACGCCCACAAACCCCAACACCGCCAGCAGCAAACCGGCCAATCCCAACCAGACCATCACCAGGAAAATGGTCATCAGGCAGCCCCGTTTTTTCTGGCCCCCTGTTGGTTTGCCCCCCTGCTTGCCCGGCGCTGCCCGGTACTTTTCCATGTACTCAAACTTATAATCGCCCTTTGACATGGTGTTATGTTAATATGTTAATGGTCGGTACGCAAGTAGGGATGAGGCAGTTGGGCAAAACCTTGTCTCGCCAGACCAACAATTTCCCTCTGCCTCCTCCCTACAGGTTGGTGAACATTGTCACAATCGCGGTATAATAGACCAACCTTTCAGAAGCCTCTATGCAAAAGGATGTGAGATGAACAAAAAGACCATTCAAGATATTGACGTAAACGGCAAAAAAGTGCTGGTGCGCGTAGATTTTAATGTCCCCCTGAGCAGCAAAGACCCCAATGACGCCAACATCACCGTCACTGATGACCTGCGCATACGAGCAGCGCTGCCTACCCTGAATTATCTGCTGGAACACGGCGCGGCGCTGATTTTGTGTTCGCACCTGGGCCGGCCCAAGTCCCCGGCCGACCGGCAGTATGCCATGAATCCGGTGGCCGCCCGGCTGAGTGAACTGCTTAACCGGCCGGTGATGAAGCTGGATGAGGTGGTGGGTGATACGGTGAACACGGCCGTTGCCGCCATGAAACCCGGCGACATTATCCTGCTAGAAAACACCCGCTTTGCCCCCGGCGAAACCAAAAACGACCCGGAACTCTCCCAAAAACTGGGATCGCTGGCCGATGTGTACGTGGATGACGCCTTTGGCTCCGCCCATCGCGCCCACGCCAGCACCGAAGGGGCGGCGAAGGTGATACAGGCCAAAGGGGGAGCCGCCGTGGCCGGTTTCCTCATGGGCAAGGAGATACAGGCGTTGGGCACGGCCGTGAACAATCCCCCTCATCCCTACATCGCCATCATGGGCGGCGCTAAAATCTCTGACAAGATCAAACTGATCGAAAACCTGCTCAACACCGCCGACAAAATCCTCATCGGCGGTGGTATGGCCAACACCTTCTTTAAGGCCCAGGGACACGAGGTCGGTACCTCCCTGGTGGAAAACGAAGCCCTGCCCGAAGCGCAGCGCCTGATCGAAATGGCCGGCGAACGGCTCGTTTTACCTGTTGACCTGGTGGTAGCCGACAAATTTGCCGCCGACGCCGCCGCGGAGATAGTCCCGGCCTGGGGCATCCCGGTACACATGATGGCGCTGGACATCGGCCCGGACACGTTGGAACGGTTCAACCAGGAGTTGCAAGGGGCACAACTGATTGTCTGGAACGGGCCAATGGGCGTCTTTGAATTCGACCGCTTCGCCGAAGGCACCAACAGCCTGGCAAAACTACTGGCGCAAATGGCCGGTATGGGCGCGCAAATTATCATCGGCGGCGGCGACTCGGCGGCGGCGGTGGTGAAAGCGGGTGTGGCCGAGCAGATGACGCACATCAGCACCGGCGGCGGCGCCAGCCTGGAACTGCTGGAGGGCAAACTGCTGCCGGGTATTGCGGTGCTGGATGATAAAGAGTGAAACGTGATGCGTGATGCGTGACCCCTCACGAATCACGCATCACGCATCACCTCAAGTTAAGGGTACGAACCATGTTTGTAGACATGCCCCTGGCCGAGTTGGAAGTGTATAAACCGGCCCGCATGGAACCGGCCGATTTTGATGTTTTCTGGCAAAAAACGCTGGCCGAAGCCGGCGCGTTTCCCCTGGACGCCCGGTTTGAGCCGGTGGATTACGGCTTAAAAACGGTAGAAGCGTTTGACGTAACCTTTAATGGCTTTGGCGGGCAGCCGGTGAAGGGGTGGTTCTTGTTGCCCCGGCAGCGCCGTGGGCCGCTGCCCTGTGTGGTGGAATTTATCGGTTACGGCGGCGGGCGCGGCCTGCCCTATGAATGGCTGGGCTGGAGCGCCGCTGGCTATGCGCACCTGGTGATGGATACACGCGGCCAGGGGAGTACCTGGCGCGGCGGCGACACCCCCGACCCGGAACCGGCGGGCAGCAATCCCCACCACCCCGGTTACATGACCAAAGGGATTTTGAATCCATCCACCTATTATTACCGGCGGTTGTTTACAGATGGGGTGCGGGCGGTGGCGGCGGCACAGTCGCACACGGCCGTAGACCCTAACCACATCATCCTCACCGGCGGTAGCCAGGGGGGCGGCATTACGATTGCGGTGGGTGGTTTGGTGGGGGGCGTCACGGCCGTCTTACCCGATGTGCCCTTCCTTTGCCATTATCGCCGGGCCACCGAAATCACCGACGCCATGCCCTACCACGAACTCACCAATTACTGCGCCGTCCACCGCGACAAGATCGAGACCGTTTTTCACACACTGTCTTACTTCGATGGCGTCAACTTTGCCACTCGTATTCAAGCGCCCGCCCTCTTTTCCGTAGGGCTGATGGACGCCATCTGCCCTCCCTCCACCGTTTACGCTGCCTACAACCATCTGGCCTCGGCCCACAAACAAATCGTCGTCTACCCCTACAACGAGCATGAAGGCGGCGGTACATCTCAATTCATGGAAAAATTGCGCTTTTTAACTTCGTTGGTAATGCGTGATGCGTGACGGGTGAGACCTCACCCGTCACGCATCACACGTCACACGTCACACATCACGCATCACACGTCACGCCACCCCCCGCGAAATCTGGTGGAACCAAAAATGATAATCAGGGCGGCGATCCCATAGACAACGGCCATCAACCAACCAGAAACCAGCGGCGGCAAATCATAATTGAGGATAACCAGCGCATTTTGCCCGCCGTGCAGCAGCGTCGCCGCCGTCAGGCTGCGCCCAGAAGCCAGATATACCCACGTCATCATCACCGACATGGATAACATCACCAGGAATTGGGCCGGCATGGGTGTGCCTGCCGACAGCTTACCCGGCAGGGTGAGTGGCAGATGCAGCAGCGCCCAGGGCAGCCCCAGCAGCAGCGCCGCCGCCAATGGCGACCAGCCGTTGGCCAACACGCGCGGCAAGGCAAATCCCCGCCAGCCGATTTCTTCCCCGGCTGCAAATAGAAAAGTCATAACCAACAAGGGGACAACTGCGCCCGGCTGGAAGGCATACCCCAACGCCAGCCCCATCAGGCTAATGCCCAGGCGCAGCAGCAGCGCCACCCCCAGGCTAATAGCCGCCCATTTCAGACTGATGCGCCAGGCCGCGCGGGAAAATAACTGCTTTTGTGCCTGCTGTTTGCCACCGGTGAGGATAATGAGGCACACGGCCGTAACCGCCGGCACAAATACCACCAACATCGGCCCCAGCAATAACGGCAGCAGCAGCACGGCCGTTACCGAAACCAGCACCACCACCACACAAAAAACCATGACCGCCCATTTATCCAACAAAGTACGCCAAAACAACGGTTTTTGCAGAGTAATCATCTCACCAACTCCCCCTGAGAAAGCCGCGTCAGGGCAGCTTCAATCTGAGCCGCGCACGCTTCCGGCGAGAGCTGGCTGGTGTCCACTTCCACCTGGTAAGGGCCATGCTGATGTACATGCTCCAGTTGCATCCGCGCCAAACCGGGCTGGCGGTCGCCGCGCGCCGCTTCGCGCTGCTCCAACTCGGCCAGTGGGCAATGTACGCCTACGGTGAGCAGCGTATAGGGAGCAAACAGGGTCATGCACTCCTGCCACCACTTGGGCGAGGGCACCACATGATCCAGGATAATGGTGTTGCCCGCCGCAGCCAGCGCCGCCACCGCCTGATGAAATCCACTGATGAGGCGGGCAGCGGCCTCTTTGCGCACGGGGGGATCGGCCGTTTCCAGAAATCCCTCCGGCAGCATGTGGGCAAAGGTGTCTACTTCCACGTGCATTGCCGGGCTGTCCAATAGCTGCTGTAATGCTTTAGCCACCGTGCTTTTGCCTGAGCTGGATGTGCCATTCAAAAAAATAATTGTTCCGGTTGTCATGTCTTTTTCCTCCGAAAATACGTTCGTTTCGTTTGTAGTAGGCGATTATGATCGGCAATCTACGCCTGGCGAATAAATTCGCGGCTACACAAGGCAATGACCGCCTTTGCGGTCTGGCCTACATTGCGACTGTAGACAGTCGGAGGAGAGCCTTTAGGCGAACTACGTATCGGCTAAAGCCTCTCCTCCCCTCACAAATCATTGAGGATTGTTACAGTCGGCGCATGCCGACTTTGCTCTGTGTACAACCGTCGGGTTTGTTCAAGCGCCTGCTGTGAATGGTCAAGTGATGGTGGGAAGCATAAACCAGAACGGCCGTAACGCAGGTATACCAAAGGATGATTGTCGAGTTGTATTTTGGCGGGAAGTGGCGCGGTTGGAAACCGGTGGCCGCAGGCGATTGAGAGATTGGGAGATTGGGAGATTGGGAGATTGCCAATCTCCTAATCTCTTAGCACAGTGTTAACAAAACAATCTCAACTTTTCATTGTCATTCCGAGGAGTCTTCGACGAGGAATCTTCAGTGTTGTTTGAGGCGAAAGATTCCTCGCTTCGCAGACTCCGCTCGGAATGACAGTTAAAAATCAGACAATCTCATGTGGCGGAGCGGCGCATCCTCAGATGCCCACTCCTCTCATTTCGATCTACTGAGTCTCCATATCTCAAATTGGGAGGTTGTTTTTAGACGCTTATTTAGAGCAGACCCAGGGCACGGCCGTGCGCAATGGCCTGGGTGCGGTTGGCGGCGTTGAGCTTGCTGAAGATGTTGCTCATGTGTTTTTTCACGGTGGGTAAGGCGATCACCAGCCGGTCGGCGATTTCTTGATTGGTGGCGCCGGCCGCCACCAGGCGCAGCACTTCCAACTCCCGTTCGCTCAACGTTTCTGGCGACGTGGGCCAGGTGGTGGGCTGTGCCAGCAGCCGTTTTAACCGGCGGACAAAGGGCGTACTCACCAGCGGTTCGCCAACCTGATCCAGCAGGTGCGCTGCCGGCGCACCCTCGTCCACAAACCAGAACAGATTCTCTTCGGCCGCGGCCAGGGTCAACGCCTGGGTAAACGCCGCCAACGCCTCGTCGTGGCGGCGCTGCCCGGCCGAGGCCAACGCCTGGAGCAGATAGACCTCCACCAGTTGGCCGGGCCACTGCCGGGCCGTCATCTGCTCTTGCAAGGTATGGAGGATGGATTGGGCAGCAGCAGCACGGCCGTCGGCCAGCAGCACCCGCGCCAAAATGGGATACAGCAGTTCGCTGATACTGCTCAACTGGGTGTCCGCCAGCAGACCACTGGTATCGGCCCAATGGGTAGCGGCGGGCAAGTCCCCCTGCCGCAGCGCCAGCCAGGCCCGGTAACCGGCGATAATGCGGCCAAAGCCTAAATCGGTCAGCCGTAGTTCGGCCAGCCAGGCGTCAGCTTCGGCCAGCACGGCGCGGGCCTGCTCAGGATGTCCCAATGCCTGCTGCACCTGCGCCAGACGGCCGTAAGCCAGCGCCAACAATATCTGCTCGATGGAGCCACGCAGCCGGGCAATCCCCATTTCCAGCGCCGACCGGGCCGCCGTCAGGTCGTAACGCAGCAAGAGAACCTCCGCCAGCCCGACGTAAGCGGCGCCGCTGGTGGGGGCAACACGGCCGTCATCAAGCGCCATCCGGTCAATCGCCTGCCGGTAGACCTGGGCGGCGGCGCTCAACTGGCCCTGGCGCACGTAAAGCCAGACCAACCCCAGCCAGGCGCCCTGGGCAATTTGCGAGTGGGGATCAACGGTCGTGGCCTCCGCCAATGCCTGGCGCGCGGCGGCCGTTTCCCCCTGGGCGATGTACGCCATTGCCAGATTGAGCCGCGCCGCCGCGTGTGAACTTTTGCGCCCGGCCGGCAGCAGCGCCTGCGCCTGCCGGGCACAGGCAATAGCCGTCTGGCTGTCCCCCTGAAAGCGGGCCAATGTGCCGCGTAAATGGGCCAATTCACCGGCAAAGGCCGGGTCGGCGGGCAGGTCGGGGCGTGTTTGCAGAGTGGTGATTGCCTGGGCCGCGGCCGCCAGTTGGCCCGTCGTCAGCAGGATGCTGGTCTGGATGAGCGCCAGCCAGGGGCGGGACTGAATCAGCACGGGTGGCAGCCTGTTCAGCCAGGTGCGAATGGTGAGCATCTCGCCGCGCTCGAAGATGTCCCAGGCGTGTTGCTCCACCAGGTGAGCGGCATAATCATCATCGTGGGCGGCCAGGGCGTGGTGCAGCGCCGGGCCAATTTGCCCGGCCTGCGCAAACCAGCGGCTGGCACGGCCGTGCAATTCCTGGATGCGGTCTGGTTGGCTGGCTTGCAACTGCACCAGCAGCACATCACGAAACAGGGCGTGGAAACGGAACCATTCACGGCGGTCGTCTAGCGCTTCCAGAAAGAGGTTGGATTGGTAAAGCTGGCGCAGCAGGGCGGCGCTGTCTGGGTGGCCGGTCACGGCCGTACACAAGGGGGCGCTGAGGTGGTCAAGCACAGCCGTTTCCTGCAAAAAACGCTGCACATCCCCCGGCAACTGCCGCAGCGCCTCCTCCACCAGGTAATCCAGCACGTAGGCGTGGCTGCCGCTAAACACCTCAATGAAACCGGTCACATCGTCCCGGCCACGCATGGAAAGCGCGGCCAACTGTAAACCGGCAATCCAGCCTTCGGTGCGCTGCTCCAGGGCAGCCACATCCGCCAGGGAGAGGCGAATGCCCAATGCCTGCTGCAAAAAGGCGGCGGCTTCTTCGGTGGTAAAACGCAGGTCGGCGGCGCGCAGTTCGGCCAGTTCCCCCCGCGCCCGCAGGCGGGCCAGCGGCAGCGGCGGGTCGGCGCGGGTGGTGAGGATGAGGTGCAGGTTGGGCGGCAGGTGGTCTAGCCAGAAGGCCATGGCCTGGTGGATGGCGGGATGGGTAATCAGGTGATAATCATCGAGGACGAGGGTGACACGGCCGTCTACTCCCTGCAATTCATTACACAACAAGGTCAGGATCGTTTCCAGGGGTGGCGGTTGGGGGGCAGCCAGGTGATGGGCTGTGGTGAGGCCGATGGTGGGCACGGCCGTTTGCAGCGCGGCGCTGACGTATCTGAAAAAGCGCGTCGGTTCATTGTCGGCCTCATCCAGCGAAAGCCAGCAGCTACTGTCTGGTTTTGCCAGATGGGCGACAAAGTGGGCGACGAGGGTGGTTTTGCCAAAGCCCGCCGGGGCAGAAACCATCGTCAGTTTGCCCTGATGCCCGGCTGTTAATTGGTGCAGAAGGGCGGGGCGGTGGATGAGAAACGGCCGTGGCTGCGGCGGCAGCAGTTTGGTGTGCAAAAGAATGGGCGTCACATAGAAATTATAAAGAAGGACGCCCATCCGGGCGAAAACAGACGCCACGTTTTCGCTTAACGATCACTCCTGATTAACTCCGACAGATCGGCGCGGGCACGCAACTCTTCGGGGCTTTCCACTGCCGGCAGGATAATGGGCGCCGGTTCTTCTTCGGTTACACCGGCCCGCACCAGCAGGATGGGGATGCGCGCATGTTGCAGCACCTTATCGGCCACGCTGCCAAAAACCCAACGGCGAATACCACCACGGCCGTGGGTACTCATGGCAATGGCATCCACCTCTAACATATCGGCCACGTCTAAAATGGTATCGGCGATGAAATCCCCTTCCATCAGCCGCACCTGAGCGTTAAAGCCGGCCTCTTGCAGTTTCTTTTGTTGGGCTTCAATATAAGCGACGCCTTCCTGATGCAGGGCGGCGTTAAACCCGGCATAATCGTGACCGGCGCTGGCGTAATAGGGGGGATTGATCACGCGCAGCAGGGTGATTTTGCTGTCAAAGCGTTCAGCTATAGCCAGGACCATGGGCAAGGCCGCCTCGGCCAGTTCTGAGCCATCCAAAGGAATCAACAAATGATTAAACATAATGTACCTCCATGCAGAACAATGGCATTGTTCTGTCTATCGCAATATCTCTCCCGTTCCTGTTGAGACTATAAAACCTTTACAGGCAGTCGGATAGTGATAAAGCACATAGCTGATTTTGAAGAAAGTCACTGAAGGTGACAAACATCATCGGTAATTGATGCTATCCGCCACTACTATGCCCACCCGTGGGGTAGGTAGAGTGCTATTGTGGTGGCTCAGGCCCTGGCCTGTATTTCTTACCTGTTGGGAGAGGGAAGAGCATGGATCTGTCAGGCGAAGGTGTTCGGAATGAATTCACCTATCGCCAGAGGGAGTTGAGATGAAACGGAACATCATTGTTACGGAAACGGCAGCGCTGCTGCCGGATGAACAACCGGTGGAGATTGTGGAGCGAAAAGGCATCGGACATCCCGATACTTTGTGTGACGGCATAGCAGAGCGCATCGCGGTGGAATATGTCCGCTGGTGCCGCGAACATGGCGGCGTGCTGCTGCACCACAACTTTGACAAGGTGCAACTGGTGGCCGGTGAAGTAGATGTTCATTTTGGCGGCGGCGAAATGCTCAAGCCGATTCGGATCCAAATTGCCGGACGGGGCACACGGCAAACGCCAGACGGCCGTGCCATCCCCGTGGATCTCATTGCTATTAACGCCGCCAAGACCTACCTGCGCCAGACCATGCGCCATCTGGACCCTGACCGTCACTGTGTCATTGATTGTTATGCCGGCCGTGGCGCCGGCGAACTGGCGCAGACGGTGGCCCACGTGACGGCCAACGATACCAGCGCCGGCGTGGCTCACTGGCCTTTTTCGCGTCTGGAAACGGCCGTTTACCAGACGTGCCAGGCCATTAACCAGGAAATGATGGCGCAGTTCCCCATTGGTGAAGACGTGAAGGTGATGGGGGCGCGGCTAAATGATGACCTGGCTTTCACCTGCGCCGTTCCCTTCCTGGCCAGCGAAGTACACAATCTGGCCCAATATCGCTCACTGAAAACGGCCGTACAGCAGGCCATTTCTGCCTATGCCCGGCCGTTTGCCTCTGGGGAAGTGCAGGTGCAGCTCAATATGGCTGACGACGAAGAAGCGGGGGACGTCTACCTGACGCTCACCGGCAGCAGCGGTGAGCAGGGGGACGACGGCGCCGTGGGGCGCGGCAACCGGATTACCGGCCTGATTACGCCGTTCCGGCCCAGTTCTCTGGAGGCGACGGCGGGCAAGAATGCTATCAGTCACGTGGGGAAGCTGTATAACGTGCTGGCTCTGGCCGCAGCGCGGGCCATTGTGGAGCAGGTAACGGCCGTGCGCCAGGCCCAGGTTTTTATCCTCAGCCAGATTGGGCAGCCGCTGGCACGGCCGTTTGTGGTTACGGCCGTGGTGCAGTCCACCGCAGAGGCGCTGCCGGTGGCGGCCAGGCGTGAAGTTGAGGAAGTGTTGGCTAATTGTCTGGATCAGCTAGACGGGCTGCGCGAAGCGCTCATAGACGGGAACATTCCTCTCTTTTGAAAGGGGTAAACACCTGCCGGCACGTCTACGACTCAGACCCAGAACTTTCGCTCCGCTTAGGCCGGTTCCCGACCATGCCTGAGCCGCCCGGCCTGGAAACCGACAACAGCAAGCGAAAGCCCTGAGACAATAATGCCCGTATCTTTTAAGCCTCTCATGCGTCTCTATACATAGAAACAGCCTGACCTTCTTCCTCCAGAGAATGAGTGATTGTCACCATGAGTGGTTGCCACAATGAATGAGAAGCACGATCCCGTCTTGCAGCGCGTCCAGGCTTTTGATCGCAAAGCTCTGGCAGATGTCTACGAGACCTACCAGCCTCTCATCTACAGTTACATCTTCCGCCGTGTCGGGGATGTGGAAGCTGCCCGTGACCTGACCGCCGACGTATTCAAACATTTACTGGAAGCCGTACAACAGGGGCACGGGCCGGAGCAAAGCCTACGCGCCTGGTTATATCGTATTGCCCATAACCAGGTCGTTGACTACTACCGTCGCCAGCAGTTTCGCTGCCACCTGCCATTACCAGATGACTATCTGGCAACAGCAGACGAACCGGATCAAATGGCCGAACATGCCTTTGTGGTGAGCAAAATACGCCAGGCTTTGCATACCCTGACACCAGAACAACAAGAAGTGATCGCTCTCAAATTTCTTGAAGGCTGGTCAAATGACGAAGTTGCCGCGCAGATCAACAAACCGGTTGGGGCTGTCAAATCGCTCCAGCACCGGGCGCTGGCCGCCTTACAGCGCAGTCTGGTTACTCTGCAAACAAAGGTGTTGCCATGACAAACTCCCATCTCGCTGAGATTCTGGATAACCTGATCAACAAACAGCAAACGGGTGAACGCCTGCCCGCTTTGCTTACAAGCAATCCAGAGCAGGCCGAGGCATTACAATCGCTGTTAGGCGTGGTGAGCGAATTGGAAATGCTGCGCCCTGTGACGATGCCCACAGCCGAGGAGCAGATGGCGGATCGTCATGCGTTTTTGGCAGAATTATCCCGTTGGCAAATTCAAGCCGTATCTCCGACACGGTTGGGGCGTCTTAAAAAGTGGATAACAACACAGCGGAGGTGGTTCGGATCAACACCAACCACCTCACGAAAGGAGATACCTACCATGACCCATATTTTTGCCAAACTCGTTATTGCCTTTGTGTTCTTGTTTGTTTTTGGGGGCAGCGTGGCAGCCGCGTCTACCACCAGTCTGCCCGATTCCACCCTCTACCCGGTCAAACTGGCCCTGGAAGACGCTCAATTGACTCTCACCAGCAACCCAACCACAATCGCAAACCTTTATCTGTCGTTTGCCCAGGAGCGGATTGAGGAAATGACGACGATGGCCGTCGAGGGGAAAGACCCCGGCACAGCTACCGTCCTGCGCCTGGAACAACATTTACAAAATGCCCTGGTCGCGTCCGCGCAGATCAGCAATGACGCCACGTTAACGAACCTGCTGGCTCAAACTCAACAGGCCTTCCAGTCCCAAACCGAGACCCTGGCTCAAGTCCCGGCAAACGCCTCGGCTCAGGTACAAAACCGTTTCAGCGAAGCTCAAATGGTTTGCCGCCAATTCTTAGGTGAAGTGGAATCCGGTCTGCAAAACCCTGCCCTTTTCCGTGAGCGCCACACCCACAACCGACCCGATGATGCGCCCACCCAGCCACAAATGACCCCCGGCCCGAAAGGCACAAACACCCCGGTTGGCGCACACCATTCTTATGGCCCTGGCGATGGCACACCCAACTGCGGCGACTGTACACCGACCGGGGAAGCCCATCAATATGGCCCACAGCCTGATCAGCCCGGCCCCGGACAACCTGGCGGCAACCCGAATGCCACACCTCAGCCCACCGGCGATGCCCATCAATATGGCCCACAACCTGATCAGCCCGGCCCCGGACAGCCCGGCGGCAATCCCAAAACAACCCCATAAGCGACTTTCATTCGTCGGCTGCGGGATCTCACCTCATAACGAGTAAGGGATCACTAATTTGCTTGCCAAAGAGTCTGTATTTTTGTAACAGGCTCTTTGGCAGGTGGTTAGAAAAGTTTCTATGAGCAGGGCGGGCTAAAAGGAAAACTCATGCGCCTCTACATACCGACTTTGGGATGTAACTCCATTCTGTACAACCAGTTGAGCCAGAAAAGCGCGCCTATCAGAAACAGCGGGCCAGCTATCAGCAAGTAGGCCGACCAATGCTGCCCTTCAAAAGCAATCAGATAGAGTATGCCCAAAACCGGGTACATGATGCCGCCAATCCATTCCCAACGCCAGGATAGAGCTAAAACAAGTAGAACAACGGCCGTCGGGATGAGATGGATCAGCAGCGCCAGGATTGTTTCCCAAAAATTGTAGCCTCCGTCAAACACGTCAAAGGCAAAGATGCTGATGAAACCCGCAAATAAGATCGCCAACACTCTGGGCGTCCAGAATAGAATATATTTCGTGCGCTCGTTCATCGCCTAACTCCTATTTTTGGCAGCCTTCACAAAAGTAAATGCTGCCACCCAGGTACGCCTCTTTTTTGATAATTGTGCCACAGACCGGGCAAGGCGTACCGACGGTATTTTTGCTCAAGATCGTGCGGTAGCCCCCGACACGGCCGTACAGGTCACGCTCGGTATCACGTCCTCCCTGGTTGACCATCGCCTGCAAGACTGTCTTAACAGCCTGATACAGTTGCCCGGTTTCCCCACCGGATAGCGTCTCCATTTTGCGTTTGGGGTGAATTCTGGCCGTCCAGAGAATGTCTTGCAGAACGCCATTGCCCAAACCGGGGATACGCTGTTCGGTTGCCAGAAATGCCTTGGCAGACAGGCTGCCGCTGCTTTCCCGGATCAGATCGTCAAAGTAAGGTCGGTCAAAAGCAGCGGTGAGGGGCGACGGCCGTTCCCGCCCCAAACGGTAATCGGCAAAACCAACTTCTTCCCCTTCACCGACACAAAAAAGGCAGCCCCACATCTGAATGGTGGCTACCAACGCCCCACCCCCTTCAATTTCGACCAGAAGTTGATGTTTAGGCGGCAGTTTCTCCCCCGCATCATAATAACGTAAGGCAGCGCCGAGGATCAGGCGCATACCATCTACCTGAATTTCCACTTCACCGGCGCTGGCAGCCGCCGCGTGGATCGTTTTGCCCACCAGACGAGCATGGTAGGCAGCCGGGTCGCCGGTGTACCAGGCAAATTTGTGAGGTGACTGGTTGGCAGTCACTTTTTTGATTCGTTTGCCGGTCACCGTCTGATTGATCTGCCCGGCCAGAACAGTGGCTTCTGGTAACTCAATCATGTAATCAACTACTCCTCTTGAGGACGCGCAGCGCCCGCAGCGTCACCCACTTGCCCGGTTTGCCTTTTTGCTCCACATCCACCCAGGTCTTGCCGTTATAACTGTATTCCATCTTCCAGCGTCCCTGGGCATCTTGTTTACTAAGCAGCAGCGCCAGCGCCGGTTTCAGGCGGGGGTCATGCCCATAACCCAGACGGGTCAACACTTCCAGGTTTTGCAGTACGTCGGTGACGTAAAATACGGGAAAGCCAAACTGGAACCAACTACGGCTCGGTTTCTCGGCGAAGCCTATCGGATAATCGGCCATCGCCGGGTCATGGGAAAACAGGAACGCAGCGCCGGTCTCAATGGCGGTCTGCATGGCCGGGGTGCGAGCCGCCGCCGGGACTTTGCTCAGGGCCAACATTGCTTTCACCGCGCCCCAGGCGCAGGGCAGGTGGTTGTTGGCGCTGCAAGCAAAACCGGGGGCGCTGTTGCCGCTGCGATAGTAACGCACGGCCGTGTCCTTCTCTTCCGCCAGTGCAATCCCCTCCCCGGTGACGCTGCGCGCCAGCCAGGCCAATGCCTCGTCCAGGCGCTCGTCACCCAACCAGCCCAGGTCAATCAGCGCCGCGCCCAGGTTGCCCTGAAGACAATGAATCAGACCGGTGGCTTTACCATCTGCGCTAAAACCGCCATATCGGCAACGGCCGTGATCCAGCACATATTCACCAGCAGCCCGCACACGCGGGTCACGGCCGTCGGCCCCCAACTGCGCCAGGAAGCTCAGTGACCAGACCGTGCTTTGGTACTTAGGGTAATAACCAGGGCCGGGTTTTACCCAGTAACCGGCGTCCGTCTGCGCCGCCAGGATGGCCGGTACGGGGCCGCTGTCCATAACGGCCTGTTGGGCGGCGGTGACTTCCGGGTCGTCAGACGGCCGTGCCAACAGCTCGGTCAGGGCAAAATAACGCACCCCCGGATTTGCCGGGTCCGGTTCTAACAGCCAGGAAAGGGCATCTCCTTTAAGGACTGTCTGGTCGTTCATCTTTCAAGCTCTGGCGTGGGAAAATCGGCTGGGGCGCGGCCGCGCGCCTTCTCCGGGTAGCGCATTTGCATCAAGGGGATGCCCACGCCATAGGTAATAAATTCTTTTACCGGTGTCACTTCAATCAGGCAAGAGTCTGCCAGGAACTGCTCATCGTCGGCCAGGCCGCGAAACACGGCTCGCAGCAGTTCGGTGGGGGTTTCCGCGGCTTCCAGAACGCGAGCCACACCGGAAAAGGTAATGGTCGCCGCCGGTATCTTGACCCAGGGCAGCAACGGGATGTGTTTGGCGATGGGAATGGTCACGGAAACGTGGGGGTTGGCGGCGATGTGCCGCGTTATCCAGGTGTCTGTGCCCGTGCCGATGTACAGTTTATGGTCACGCACCACGTACACCACCCCCACCGTGCGCGCTTCCTGATGCGCCGTTACCATGCCAATTACGGCAAACAACTCCTTTTGAATCGCCTGCCATACCTGTTCAGTTGTCAGTTGTATTGTCATGTCATGTACCTCTATTGATCGTTTTCCAGTATTTGCGTTTCATCCCGTCTTCGGGTTCTAAAAAGGAGGCCCACTGAAATCCCTGTGCTGCCAGGAAGTGATGGATATCGTTATCACTATCGCTGTTCCCCGGGCACAAAATGACGCAGCCTCCTGGTTTTGTCACCCGTGCCAATTCCTGATACTCGGCTTCTGGTTCGTCACCGAAAACGTGCCCGCCCATCGTCACCCCGGCGAAGGCGTCAGGAAAAGGTATGTCGGTGATGAGGCCATCCACCACAAAAAGATTCTGGAATCCGGCCCGCCTCGCTTTCTGTTTGAGATAATGGCACAGGTTAGCCACCGGCTCAACGGCAAAGACGGCCTGCGCTGTTTCGGCGGCAGTTAAAGCCAACCGCCCTGTGCCCGCGCCTACGTCAATCACGGTCTTGCCCCTGAAATCCACCAGCGACGTCAATTCACGAGAATCCCATTGGAGAAATGGCTGAGCGTCATAAAGGGCCGGTTCCACCACATAGACGAGCCAATCATTGACAGCCTTCAAAATGGTTTCTTCAGCCTGCCGGATTTCCCCTGGCGTTGCTGGCTGGTTTGGGCCTTCTTGTGCCTGAACTTCATCCAGCCAATTGTTCAAATCGGGGCACTTGTGGCGCAGAAACCATTCCACCGCCGGATTGGCCTGTAACGCTACCGCCAACGCTGATGCCGGAACCGCAGCGGGCAGCCAACTCAACTGGACGCGCTCGAACAACAGGAGGGCGTTGAAGGAGAGCAAAGAAACATCTAACCAATTAAGGGCCATGTTTGCAAATCCTCAGCCGCCGACAACGGCCGTGCCAGCCAGACCAGCGCCAGCCCATGCACCGCGCCAACCACCGCGCCGGTAATAAAGAGTCCCACGAAGATGGTCAGGATGATGACGGCCGTAGAACTGCTGCGCTGCGCCAGGTCAATGAGGGCGAAGATGAGCGGCATCCCCACCGCCCAGGCGGCGGCATTAGCCGGCAGCCACACCCAGGCGTGGGGCACGGCCGTGCGCAACACCCGCCATTGCGGAAAGGCCAGCACCAGGCCCAGCACCAACCCCATGCCCGCCGCCAGCAGCAGCACGATGGCCAACGCGGGTTCGGCTACGGCCGTGTCCGCATCCGCCGCCCCCATATCCATCAGCGTACTGGGCAGCGACCCCAAGAACCAGGCCACCACCGCGCCGATAATGGTCGCCCTGATCCAGGCCCGCCGGGCGATGTGCGGGAAGGGGCGGCGCAGCACCAGCCATTGCAGCCAGCCCACCACGCCACCTTCAATAGCCCCCGTCGCGCTCATCAGCAGGATGCCAACCAGAGAGGCCCAGGCGCTGCCGGCTGCCATCACCTGCCAGATGATCAAAACATCCAGCGCAAACGTCAGCCCCAGCCCCATGGCCTCGGCCAATGAATTGGCCCCTACCCAACGCAGCCAGAGAGCGGTGTTATCTTGTGTGTTCATATCTTTTCCTCATAAAAGTTTTTTTCTTAAGGCACATAAACCGGCATGTCCAGCACCCGATACACGCCATCCTCGCTCTGGATAACGCGGAATTCAAAATCGGTTTCCGGCGGCGTGGGTTGGTTCTCGCCACAGCATGCGCCGCGTGCAAACAGGCTGCCGTCCGGGGCGGTGAACTGCACGGTGAAGATGGTTTCGCCAACGGCCGTATCCTCTTTGAAATTAGCCACGCGCACCGGCAAACATTGCAGGCCGTTCACCTGGCAGCCGTTTTGCCAGAGTGTGGCCACATCTGCCGGATCAACCGTAGGGTTGTAGCCTTGCAGCACGTCATAGCTGCCGCCGTACAATTCCGCCGCCGCCGCATATTCACCCGCCGCCAGCCGATCAAAAAAGGTGAGCAGCACCCGGTGTTGTTCACAGACGCCATGATAGAGCGCCCATTCGTCACAGGCACGGCCGTCGGCCCCCACACACACGCCATACTCCCCCGCCTCATTTGCCCGTATTTCCACCTGCCCGCCCTGTTGGATGCAATTTTCCGAAGCGGGATTAGCCAGGGCTGCGGCATTTGGGGTTTCCTCTGTGCTTGCTTGGGCGCAAGCGGCACAGAGCATGAGAATTAACACCGCTATCAGATGAAATCGAATGCTGCTGGGCATGGCTAACTCCTTCAAACCAAATCTCCCACTCAGACACTATAACCCTTTATGCACCAACAAAATAAGTAACAAAAGGCACAAGATGAAACTGAATTTCATCAAATCCTGAAATTATCATTTCGCGGATCAGGAACGGGTTGTTTCAGAACGGGCTATTTCAGGCAAAACGGCCGTAACAAACAGCCATTGCGGTTGTACCGGCGCGGGCATTTGATCAGGGTCATCGTTAGGGCCGGGCGGCGCACTCGTTTGCGCCGAAAGGTCAATGAACAGGTCAAGCTGCCCTAATTCGCCGGTGATGGTTTGCACCAGTTGCGCCGGGGAAGTGGTCTGACCGGCCATCTCCTCTAGCAACAGCAGTTTGCGGCCAAATGCCAGTACGCGCTCCTTGATTTTGGCTGAGGTTTCCAAAGGGATGTGCCAGCACACGAGAGCGATATCTGCGCCTTTTTGGGCTAACTGGCCGATTAACAACTGCGTCACGGCCGTGTCATTCCCCACCAACAAGACAACTTTGCCGGTTAACAGCCGGTGGTTCACGCCTGACGGTCGCCCTCTCTCGTCGTTTTGATATGCCTGTGACTCATTCATTATTGCCTCCTCTTAACTTATGCTCACAGTGTAGGAGCAACGGCCGTTTGCCTGAATAGATATTGGCATATCCCCCAGGCACAGATGGAGATATAAGCCGGAGAGGGTCTCAAAAGGCACAACAAACGTGTATCCACGACCTATACCCCGGATACATCGGTCTGGGCAACGCGGGCGGTTATAGTGAGAGACGTAGACGTTGCCCCGCTTTGTGGGGGGTCAGGCAAGGCAAATGGCAGCTTTTAACCACTGACCCGGTAAATCACTTTCGGAGGTAAACATGAACAACGTACTCGAAATGAACAGCGACATTTTGGAAGGCAAATGGAATCAGGTGAAAGGCAAAGTGCGCCAGAAGTGGGGCGAACTGACGGACGACGACCTGACCCGGATCGCCGGTAAACGCGACGAACTGGTGGGCCTGATTCAGGAACGCTACGGCCGTACACGCGCCGAAGCGGAACGCGAAGTCAATGAGTTTATGAGCGGCTTATAAGCTCTAAGCTCTATTAGACCCTAAGGGTTTTCTGAAACCCTTAGGGTCCTTTTGTCTTTTCTAACAACTGCGCCAGCCGTTGGCTAAGATTTTGCAGTTCCGGCATCGCCGCCTCATTTTCAGAGGCGGCGATTTTTTGCGCCAATTGTTGGTAGCGGGTCTGCAATCGTTCGAGGGGCACGGCCGTGTCCACCCGTGTAATGGAAGCCTGATAAAGTTGCCCGACCACCACTTCCAGCGCTGCCGCCAGCGGCGGGGCCACCACCAATCCCCACAGGCCAAAGGCTTCAAACAGGGGCAGTATCACCAGGATAGTCAGCAAAAAGCTGCGCCGTTTGCGCGGCCACAGGCGCGGTTCCACCACCAGTTCCAGGCCGATAAACACCAGCAGTGCGTAAACGGCCACCCCCACGCCCAGACCGATACTTTCCAGACTACCCAGGCCAAAGGCAAACACGGCCGTAAACAACCCACCAAACAGGGGCACAAAAGCGGCCACTCCTCCCACAAAAGCCAGCAGCAAGGGAAATTCAAAACCGACAACGGCCGTGCCACCGCCAATAAAAGGCCGCCAACACACTTTTGCACCGTCTGGCTGCGCAAATAACCGGCCACGGCCGTTTCCACCTCGCGCCAGCTATCCCGTGCATAAGCCCGCCGCTTCACCGGCAGCAGGGACAACCACAGGCGCTCAAACCGGGATTGGTCAACGCTCCAATAGATGCTCAACGCCAACAGCACCAGCAAACCGGCCACAGTGCCGGTAAGGCTGCTGGTGATGGTGATAACCGTTGGCGTCACCTGCTGGAGTTCCGTCCCCGTAAACGTAAACGGCGGCAGCAGATTCACGGCCGTTTGCTGCCAGCCCGCCCCCAGTTGCCAACGGCGGTATAAACTTTCATACTCCACCACCGCCTGATTCACCGCCAGATTGAGTTCTTGCCACCACCATTCACCAACCAACAGCAGCACCAGCACAAAACCGCCGATGCCCACCACATACAGCAGCAATTGGGCCGCCCCTTTGGGCAGGCCGCGCGCCACCAATCCATCCACAAACGGCCGTATGGCCGCCGCCACAAATAACGACAACACAAACAACAGCAGCGCCAGCTTGAACTGCCATAAAACCAGCAGGACGGTAAGCGTGGTTAGAATCACGGCCGTGTACTTCATCAGTTGCTTCATTGTCCGTTCCCCCGTCCGTTCCCCCGTCCGTTCCCCCGTCCGTTCCCCCCGTTTCCTTGCCCCGCCAGGTAACTTTCCAAATCCAGGGCAATGGCTTCCAGTTCATCCTCTACCTCGTCGGTGATGGCCGAAGGGGTATCTTCTTTGCGGCGTATCTGGCTGCGTACATCTTGCACCAGTTGGTTTGTCTCGTACCGCAGCATACTCCAGTGATCCCGCCCCGGCTCTTTTGCGGCCAGGCTCTCCCGCGCCAACAAAAAACGCTCGACGAATAATTGGATAACGGCCGCCAACGGCAGGGCGATAAGCGCCCCCAAAACGCCAAACAAGGAGCCAAAGGCCAACAGCGCCAACAGTGTGACCAACGGCCGTACCCCAATGGTGTGGCTCATCACCCGGGGCACCAATAAGCTATTCTCTAGCTGCTGGATGACGGCCGTGGCCAGGATAACCCACAATGCTGTCGCCGGGGAAATGGAAAGCGCGACGATGAGCGCCGGCGCGGCCCCCAATACCGGCCCCACAATCGGCACCGCTTCCAACAATCCGGCAAAAACCGCCAGCAGCAGCGCATGGGGCAAACCGATCACCGAATACGCCACAAACGCCAACCCACCAATGATGAGGCACAGGAGGCCCTGGCCCAGCAGGTAGGCGCTCACCTTCGTCTCAATCTCTTGCACCAACGCCCGCGCTTCCTCCCGCTTTTGCAGGGAAACCAGCAGAAAAGCCGCCTGCTTCAGGCGACTCCCTTCCAACGTCCAATAAAAGGTCAGGATGCCCACCGCCATCACCTGAAGCAGGCCGCGAAGCAGGCCATTACCCGCAGGTGTGGATGAACCCGTATTGGGCAGTGTAAATTCACCCTCACCACCCAGCCCCGGCAGTTCGGCGGGAAGGATCAGGAACAGGCGGTTGAGCAGAATGTTGGGCAGGCGCTGGAGACTCTCGTAGAGCGATTGATACCCGGCGGCCAGATTTTGGCCGATGGCCGCGCCTTGCTCCGCTAGAACTGGCAGGCTATAGGCGAGGAGCAGGCCGCAGAACGCGCCAATCAGCCCAAAAATAAGCACAATGCCGGCCGGTTTGGGGATGCCCCGTTTTTCCAGCCAGAGGACACCGGGATGTACGGCCGTGCTCAAAATCACGGCCGTCAGCAGCAACAACAGCACCCCCTGGAAACGCCATAACAGCCAAAAACAGCCGAGCACGGCCGTTACCCCCAACGTCCACAACACCAACTGCCACGCCGAAATCAGCGGAATTTCAAAATCTTTCATTACCGTCCACTCCTGTCAAAACCCGTTTGTAGTAGGCGATTCATCGCCTTCTGACGGCACTAAAGTGCCTACTACGAACGGTGGATCAAGTCCCCTTTTGTACACAAAAAAACCCCCACACAAGCCGTGTGGGGGCATTCGGTTTTGCTTCGGGCATATGCCAATCAGGCCGCCCGGCGCAAAATGCCTACCAGGAAAAGCAGCACCACCGAGCCAACGATGGCCACCAGCAGCGTCCATAGGTTAAAGCCGGTGTTTCCGGGCAGGCCCAGCAGGTTAAACAAGAACCCACCGATGAGCGCGCCTACAATACCGACAATGATGTTGGCTATGGCGCCCATCTGGTTATCGCGCCCCATCAACATACTGGCGATCCACCCCGCCACACCACCTAAAATGATCCACAAAATGATATTCAGTAACATGTTTGTCTCCTTTTTACAGTGTTAACGAAATAATCTAAATTTTCTTGTGTCATTCCGAGGAGTCTTCGACGAGGAATCCCTGCCGCCTATACAGGAGAGAGATTCCTCACTCCGAAGACTCCGCTCGGAATGACAATGGCAGACAGTAGGTACCACTTGCCACCCGCCACACCTTATCAATTTTTCGCAGCGGTATTCAAACCGGTTTTGCCGTAGGTACCCATCGCCAGGTCATCCAGCGTCTGGTCGGCGGCATATTCCTGGTTCAGAATGCTTTGCAAAACTCGCGCCGCGTCGTCATACCCCAGAGAGTTGGCAAAGGTGCGCAGGCTGCCATACGTGGCAATCTCATAATGCTCCACCTTTTGCGCGGCCACGATCAAAGCGGCATCACGGGCATCGGCATCCCCATCGTTTTGCACAATCTCACGGCCCTCGGCGATCAACCCTTCCATGGCTTTGCATTTGGTGCTGGTGGGGTTTTCATTCAAATCGTCCAGAATCGTGCGCACGGCTTGCATATGGTTTTCCGTTTCCGTCAGATGGTTTTTAAAAGCCTGGCGCAATTTCTGGTTAGCGGCCGCCTGGGCCATCTGGGGCAGGGCTTCCGTCAACTGCTTTTCAGCGCTGTACACATCTTTCAACTGTCCAACATAGACATCTTTCAAAGTATTGAGGTTCATGGTTCCTTCCTTTTTTTGTTTGTGCGTCAATTTGCCTTAACGTTAGCTGCCATGTCCGATACGATAAATAGGTGAAGATACAAAAGAGGATACAGAGGGGGGTACATCCTTATGGTTCCAGACCGGCGGGTACCCCATTGGGATACAAAGATTCAATGGCTTCGCGGATGCGCTCGATGCGGTTATCGGGATTGGGGTGGGTGCTGAAAAATTCGGGCTGACCGCCAGGCCCACTAGCTGGGCCGCTGGCCTGAGCCAGAATTTCCATCACCTCCACCAAGGCGCGGGGGTCATAACCGGCTTCGGCCATAAACTGCACCCCTAAGCGATCCGATTGCAGTTCGTCGTCACGGCCGTATTTCAACGTCACCAGGTGGCTGATCAGGGCCGACAATTGTTGCGTCGTCAGGCCGCTATTTGGGTTTTCTGGGTCATAAGCAGCAATCACCGCCGCGCCGCTCAACCCCTGGGCCAGCCTTTGCTCCGCCAACTGCTCCGCCGCATGGCGGGCGACCACGTGCCCCATCTCGTGGGCCATAATCCCGGCCAACTGACCTTCCGTCTCCAGCCGTTCAAACAGGGCCATCGTGATGAACATCTGCCCGCCGGGCAAAGCAAAGGCATTGATCGTTTCCCGGTCGGCCAACAAATGGCAGTCAAAGGGCCAATCGGTCTGGCTGACGGTGCTGTTATTCACCAACCGCGCACACACCCCGTCCAGATAAGCCTGCAAGTCGTCATCCCGGTGCAGGCCGCCGTGCATTTGGGCTAGTTGTGGCGCGGCTTGCAGCCCCATGGCAATCTCCTGGTCTGGGGAAAGGGCCACCTGCTGCGTCTCGCCGGTGATGGGATTAAATTCGCTGGAAGCAAAGTAAGTGATCAGGGAAATACCGGCAATGACCAGCGCCACCAGAATTCGGCCCATGCTAAAACGTCCCTGGCGATTACTGCCCGTGTCGGGCATTCTGCGGTACATGGTTTTCTCCTTTTACCGCTCCAAGATTAAATGGATGAGGTACGCAGCCAGCCAGAATAAAAGGGCATAAACTACCATGGCAATAATCGAGGAAATTTCCAGGACGGCCCCGCTGGCTGAGGGAGTGGATGTTAATCCGGCGAAGGGCGCCAGAAAGGGGGCGGTGATGGCATAGACGAAGCTGGCAAAACCACTCTCAGGGTTCGCGGCGATCAGCTTGAGAAATACGCGGAAACCTATCAAGGTTTCCAAAATGATGGCGATGAGCCATATGATTCGGTCCACTTTGTTGAGGGGAAAATAGCCCACCTTATCATCGCTGTAATGATAGTGATGCACCTCTTCTACGATGACTTCCGGTTCCTGCTGTGGGTTGACCTCGTCCAATGTTTGTCTTGAGGTGACTGTTCCTTCGTATTCATTGATGGATGTCATTTCATTACCTCCATTTCCTGGTTGAGCCATATGTCCATGTCCAGGTTGCGCTCTATCCTAAAAGGCTTCATCCTTTTCCAGAATGGGTAAACTCCCTACCTTTCCCGGCAAAATACCCTACTTTTGTTTACTACCTGCTCCTGTCTCACTCTGTTTTGGTTGGGGTGAGACGGCGCGGAGACCAGGCCACAAGTTTTGCCCAAATGGAACCCGCGCCGTCCCACCCCTACGAAACTTTGCTTTCAAATTGGGGATTGCGGCTGATCAAGATAGAATTTCGGTGAGGGGAATTTATGGAAGAGAAACACCAGCAACCAGACGGCCAATCCTACGAGCAGCAGATCCTTCATTTGCTGCAACAAATCTCTTTAATCATTGCCCAGGCAGATTCGCTGGATGGGGCCTTTGCCGGGGTGTTGGCGGCCATTTGCCGCTTTATGGGCTGGCCTCTGGGCCATGCCTATCTCTGGTCGGAAGCGTCCGACACCCTGGTTTCTAGCGGCGTCTGGTACACGGCCGTGGCCCATGCCGCCGCCACCGCCCCTTTCCGTGCCCTCAGCGAAGCCACCTCATTCCGACGCGGTGAAGGTACGGTGGGAAAAGCGTGGCAAGAGGCAACGGCCGTGTCCATCTTAGATGTGCGCCAGGAAACCACTTTTGTACGCCAACTGCCGGAAGCGGGGATTCGGGCTTATTTTGCGTTTCCGGTGTTGGTGGGGGGCAAGGTCACGGCCGTACTCGAATTTTTCTCGCCCACCTCTGCCCCCCTTGACCGGGACATGACCTCCATCATCAGCCACGTGGGCGCTCTGCTGGGTCTAGCCTTGCAGCGCCAACAAACGGTGCGTGAACTGTCGGCGCTGATGGAGGTGGGGCAGGCCATTTCCGCCACCCTCGATTTTGGGCGCATTTACGACCAGGTGTTGACGCTGGTACGGCCGTTGATCGGCGCGGAATCCCTCATCCTTTTTGTCTTCAAAGAACAATTGGCGGAACCCCTGTTAGAAATCGTCGCCAACGATCAGACCAACATGCCCGACATGCGCGGGCTGCGGGTGCCTTTTCACCTGAGCGTGGCCGGGGAAGTATGGCAAACCGGCGCATCGCTGCATTTGCAGGGGGACGAGTGTATCGACCGTATATCGCCCAAGATCAGAGAATTGATGGGCTATCGGCCAGAGGCGATGTTGGCCGTCCCTCTGCGCTGGCGGGACACGGCCGTCGGCGTGCTGGAAGCCACCCACCACCGCGCCGACGCCTTCACCGCCGACGATATGCGCCTGTTAGAAATGGCCGCCGCCTGGACGGCCATCGCCATGGGCAATGCCCGCCAATACGAACAGCTACAACGCCGCTTCAGCGAACGGGACGCCATCGTCACCATCACCCATGCCTTAACAGAAACATTGGAACTGGAGGCGCTGTTACAACTCATCACCCACATGGCCCAAGAAATTATCCCCAATGCCGATTGGGCCACCATTCACATCTGGCAGCCCAAAACCAACCGGTTGGCATTAGCCGCCAGCGCCGGTCTGGAAACGGCGGAAGCCGGAGCGGAAACCAACCTCCGCGTTTTAGATGAGGGCATTGCCGGGCGCATCATGATCGTGGGCGAGGTGATCAATATACCGGATATGCAAAGCGAACCTCATCTGCTGACCCTGTCATCCGGCGTCCAGGCCCGTTCTCTGTTAGTGGCTCCGGTGGAAAGCCGCCTGCGGCGCATTGGCGCTATCAGCGTGCAGGGCGCCACCCCCGGCATTTTTGACGAGGACGACGAACGCCTGTTAAAAATCCTGGGCGTGCAGGCCGGCATGGCCATTGAAAATGCCCGCCTGTATGCCGACCAGCGTCAGGCGCGGGAAAAGGCGGAAAAACAGCGGGAAAGGATGCGGCATATGGCCCGCCGGGTGATGCAGGCGCAGGAAGCAGAGCGGGTGCGCATTGCCCGTGAGCTGCATGATGAATCCGGGCAGGCGTTGACCTCCTTAAAAATCAGCCTGGACTTGATCCGTTCTCTACTGCCAGAGGAATTAAGCGATATTCGGCAAAGTCTGGCTGATGTTTTGGCGCTGACCGACCAGACAATGAGCAATTTGCGGCTGCTTTCGCATAATTTACGGCCGCCGGGTCTGGATGCCTTTGGCCTGGATGCGGCGCTGGCCGGTTTGTGCCAGGACTTTCAAACGCACACCCCGCTTTTGGTAACGTATACCGGGGTGGCGCTGCCGGAATTGGCCCCCTTACCGGCTTTAGCCTTGTATCGGGTGGCCCAGGAAGCGTTGACCAATATCAGCAAACACGCCCAGGCCACCCAGGCGCAGGTGTCGCTGACGCAGGATTCGGATATGATCACGTTGACGATCACGGATAACGGCAGCGGGTTTACGCCGCCCAATTTTGAGGAGGCACTGCCGGTGCAAGGGGCCGGATTGGTGGGCATGGTAGAACGATTGGACATGGTCAACGGCCGTCTGCACATCGAATCCACACCAGGACAGGGCAGTCGTTTAACGGCCGTTGTTCCCTACACCAGAGAAGAAACATGATACGGGTTATCATCGCCGAAGATCACAATTTGGTGCGCCAGGGCATCCGGGCGCTGCTGGAACAAAGCGGCGACGTGCAGGTGGTGGCCGAAGCCGCCACCGGGCAGGAAGCCGTTGACCTGGCGGAACAACACAAACCAGATGTGGTGGTGATGGACCTCTCCATGCCCCGGCTGGATGGCGCGCAGGCCGCCGAACGCATTGTGGATATGAAGCTGCCCACCCAGGTCATTATCCTCTCCATGTATGCCGACACCACGATGGTGCAGCAGCTATTACGGCGCGGCGTCAAAGGCTATTTGCTCAAAGACGCGGTGACCGAAGAGCTGCTGCTGGCTATTCGTTCCGTCAGTCAGGGGAAAATGTTTATCAGCCCCACCATCTCCGATTCCGTGATGACCCTGCTGCTGTCCCCGCCCGATGCCGCCGCCGCGAATATGGCCGATTTGCTCACCCCGCGGGAGCGGGAAGTGCTGCAACTGGTGGCCGAAGGGCACACCAACAGCGCCATTGCCGACATTTTGAGCATCAGCGTCAAGACAGTAGAAAAACATCGCGCTAACCTGATGTCCAAACTAGAAGTGAATGACCTGGCCTCTCTAATTCGGGAAGGCATTAAGCGCGGGCTGATTTTGCTTGACTCGTAAACGCCGCCGCAGACTGACTGGTTTTCTAAAACCTGTCAGGTCTATTCAAAGGTAGGGTAATTCCCCATACGGCAAACGTCCCCTCTGTGCCACAATAGATGCTGTTAACTGACATTTTGCCGTTGGGTTGCACGTAGCAGGTTGCCGGTGACTTTGGCCATAGTAACTTGCCACTTGCCACATGCAACTTGCTACCAGTATGAGTTGTATTTGTAATCATGTCTATTGCAGAGCAAGTTATTCGTATTTTAGTGGTGGATGACCATGCTCTGGTGCGCCAGAGTGTGGTGGCCATGTTGGCCAGGGAACCGGATATGGAAGTGGTGGCCACGGCCGTGAACGGCCGTGAAGCCATCCAATTAGCCCAAACCATTCAGCCCGATGTCATCGTCATGGACGTGTCCATGCCTGAACTGGACGGGATTCGCGCCGCCGGGGAAATCCAGGCGTTGGGTCTGCCCACGCACATCATCATGCTGTCCATGCACCATAACAACGTACTGGTGCAGCAAGCGCGCCAAAACGGCGTGGCCGGCTACATCCTCAAACAGGAAGCCAACAGCGGCCTCATCCCGGCCATTCGCGCCGCTTTTGCCTCTTAACCCGCTAAGGTAGGGTTTCCCCCCAGGTCACAGTAGGTTCATTCCCTATAGGGTTCACGGCCGTTTCCCCCCATAATGACTGAAAATTCATAATTCATCCTTCATAATTCCTAATTTTCAGAGGAGACTTTGCCCATGATCCGTATGTTGCTTGCCCATCCTTCGCGCCTCATCTGCGATTCGCTGCGCGCCGCTCTGGATAACGTGGCCGATGTCTATGTTGTTGGCTGTGCCACCACAACGGAAGAGCTTTATTTTCTGCTGCCCCACGCCAACGTCCTGTTATTGGGCACAGAATTAGAAGATACCACCGCCTTTGATTTGCTCGATGAACTGCGCCTCACCCACCCCCATACCAAAGTGCTGATCCTGGGCGTGGATGAATGTCCCCATACCATCATCCGCTACGTGGAAGCGGGCGCGGCCGGCTATATTCTGCAAAATGAATCGGTAGAAGAGGTGGCCCAGAAATTGCAGGCCGCCCATCAAGAAGAAGCGATTATTTCCCCCGCCATTGCCGCCGCCCTGATGTCCCGATTAACCCATTTAGCCAATCTGGAAATGCCCCTGGCCTTTGCCAGAGCGCGCGGAGCGCAGCTTGAGGAATTAACCGGGCGCGAGGAAGAGGTGTTGGAACTGATCACCGCCGGCTGTACCAACCAGGAAATTGCCGAAAAATTGGTGATTGAATGTGGCACCGTCAAAAATCACGTCCACAACATCTTGAAAAAGCTAGAAGTCAAAAGCCGCCATGAAGCTGCCTCCCTCTTCCAGATAGAAGCCGAGCAGTTCGCCCTGGCTGTCCCCAATTAATCAGGATTGGTTCAATCTTGGTGAGTGAACCAACCTTAAAAGGTCGCTATGAGTTTCTCAGACGACCGTGCCCCACGCAGGCGGTACCGATACAGGGCAAACCCCGCCAGGCCTATGAGCAGTGAAGCCAGAATGCCCTCTGTTCCCGGCGAAAGCAACACCCCGGTCATGTTCCGTTGAAGCACCATAAAACCGCCCGAAACGAGCGATAGGCTGATGGCGTTTGCCACGTTGTGCATCAACCAGGCAGGCCATACAGACCCACTGAGCAGCCGCAGTTCACCATATGCCAGGGCATGAAAAGGCAAAAGCAAGAAGGAGAGCAAAATAAAAGCCGGTACGCTTAAGGAGGTATGGGCCGTCAGAACTTCTTTGTCCAGAAAATAGAGGTAATAGGGCACATGCCAGCCCGCCCAAATGAAACCGGTCAGCGTGGCGTTTACCAGGGGGTGCAACGGCCGTGCCGCAAAACGTGGCGTCAGATAGCCCCGCCAGGCAAACTCTTCAAAGATATTCTTCACCATCACCCCACCAAAGGTGGCGCCGGCCAGCGAAAGAAACGCGCCCCACCCTTCCGTGGCCAGACCAGACAGGTTCACGGCCCCCAACAGGCTGCCGATAAGCAGCGTCAGCAGCGTAACCAGGGGGATAATGCCCACGGCCGCCAGATACCAGGGCCAACCCGCTTTCAAGTTCGGCCGTATGCCCGCGTCCGCCCAGCCGTCGCCGCCAAAGGCGCGCAGCAGCAACCCGGTCACTAATGGCGCAGCCAGCCAGATGAGCGCCCCCAACCCTTGCATCGGGTCGGGCGGTGGCGCCAACCGGTCAACACCTATGCCCACAAAACCGGCGCTGAGGGTCACTGCCGTGAATATCACCAGATTCCGCGTAGATTTATTCATTGTCTTCTTGATTGCCTCCCAGCAATGTGTGGAGTTCCGCCGGGGTATAGTCGCCGGCTTGCAACCGCGCGATACCCGAACGCAGCCAATCCAGCCCGGCCTGATTACTGATCATGCCAAATTCCAGCGTGAGCAGACGTAAAAACAAAGTGCGGGGGTCAAACCCATGTTCCTGGTTAAACATCGCCAACGACGTGGTGTATATCTGGGCGTAAAGCGCCAACCGTTCTTCAATGGCCTGGGCTTCGTGCTGCAAAACCGCCAGTAGTTCTGTATCCGTCAGGTTATGGCCAAAAAAGACCTGAATAAGCAGCGGCTCCCGGTAATCTTGCGGCGGCAGGGGGGTGGAAAGCCAGCGGTGGAGTTCGGCACGGCCGTTGTCCGTAATCTGATACAGCTTCATGTCCAACCGTTCTTCCCGTTCCACCACATCCACCGCCACCAACCCCTCGTCGGTCAGCGCCGCCAGAGTGCGGTAAATCTGGCTCTGGTTGGCGGGCCAGAAATGGCGCACCGAATGGTCAAACGCCTTTTTCAGGTCGTACCCGGACATGGGCGCGGGTGTAAATGACAAAAAGCCCAGAATTGCATGTTTTAGAGACATCACCACCTCGATCAAACAGTCAATATATAGCACTTATACTATAGTATCTGTACTATATACACGGTATAACAAATTGTCAATCCCCGTTTGATTTCTCTTTTATTCTGTTTCTTGTGTGTGTTCGCGGAGGGTGGCTTCCCACTGGTAAAGTTGCAAATCTTTCGGCCAGGTACTTTTTATGTAAACCAGCACGGCCGTCATCTCTTGCTCGCTCAACAATTCCCCATACGCCGGCATGGCGCTGACCACATTCATCGGCTGCAAACGCGCCCCACCCAACCGGACAGCGTCTAACAAGGTCTGGTCACCGTGATGCCAGGTGTGCCCGCTGGCATCATGCGGCGGGGCGCGAAAAGAACCGTCCTCGTTTGGCAGCTTCCAATCCGGCTGTCCTTCCAGATTTACGCCGTGGCAACTGGCGCACTGCTGCGTGTACACCGTTTGCCCCAACCGGATTTCGGCGGGAGCCAGGGTGGGAATAACGGCCGTGTCCCCCGTCCCCCCAGACGACAACTCAGCCGCCGCCTGGCAGGCCGTCGCTACCAATACCAACAGAATGAGGAAACATCGCTGCACAGAAAAGCCCTTCTCCCTGTCATTCCGAACGCAGTCTTCGGAGTGAGGAATCCTTCTGAGTGGCAATGTGGGGATTCCTCGTCGAAGACTCCTCAGAATGACAGGAAAATGGGGAAACTTTTCTGGACAACTCATACCTGCACCGGAAAGGCAGACATCCGATTTTTCTAAAAAATCGGATGTCTGGCGCGATCAACCATTACAATTTTACAAACTCATCCGCCGCAACGTCTGGGCATTGAGTGCCACAATGATGGTACTCACAGACATCACCAGCGCCCCCACCGCCGGGGGCATAAAAATACCCCAGGGGGCCAGGATGCCCGCCGCTAACGGGATAGCCACGATGTTGTATCCCGCCGCCCACCAGATATTCTGCACCATTTTGCGCTGGCTGGCCCGGCTCAACTCGATGATCTTCACCACATCTAGCGGGTTCGACTGCACCAGGATCAGCCCGGCAGACTCCACGGCCACATCGGTGCCGCTGCCAATGGCAATGCCGATGTCGGCGCGGGTGAGAGCCGGGGCGTCGTTGACGCCGTCGCCCACCATGGCCACCTTTTTGCCCTGCTTTTGCAGTTCGCTGACCTTCTTGTCCTTATCTTCGGGCAGCACTTCGGCGAAATAGCGGTCAATGTTCAGTTCGGCAGCCACCGCTCTGGCTACATCCTGGCTGTCACCGGTGAGCATGGCGACCTCAATGCCCATCTCGTGCAGTTTTTGAATGGCTTGCCGGCTTTCCTCGCGGATCACGTCGGCCAGGGCAAAGGCGGCAATCACCTCCTGGCCTTGCACCAGGTAGATGACGGCCTGCCCTTTCTCGCCTGCCTGCTGGCTGAAGGCGGCGATGGTCTCCGGCCGTTCCACTTCCAGGTATTCCAGCAGACGGGGGCCGCCAATGGATACGGCACTATCGCCGGCCATCGCCTGCACACCCCGCCCTTTCAAGGCGGTAAATTCCGTCACCGCGGCGGCTTCAATCTGCCGCGCCTGGGCCGCGGCGACGATGGCGCGGGCAATCACGTGTTCCGAATCCGCTTCCAGCCCGGCGGCCAACGCCAACGCCTCTTCTTCGGAAACGCCGTCCACCGTGACACTGCCCACGACGCCCTGCTCCCCTTTGGTCAGCGTGCCGGTCTTGTCAAAGATGATGGTATCCACTTCCCGCGCTGCTTCCAGCGCCCGCCGGTCACGCACCAGAATGCCGTTGCGCGCCGACAGCGCCGTGGTAATGGCCACCACCAGCGGCACCGCCAACCCCAACGCATGGGGACAGGCAATGACCAGCACGGTCACAACCCGTGACAATACTTCCACATTGAAGCCGGTGGCAATTGTCCAGAGTACGGCCGTGATCACCGCCGCCGCCAATGCCGCATAAAACAGGAAGGCCGCGGCCCGGTCGGCCAATAACTGCGTCTTCGATTTGCTGGCCTGCGCTTCTTGCACCAGACGCATAATGCCCGACAGCGCCGTCTCCTCGCCGGTGGCGGTGACCACCAGGCGCAGGCTGCCGCTGCCTTCGTTCACCGTGCCACCAATGACCCGGCTACCCGGCTCTTTTTTCACCGGCTTCGATTCGCCGGTGATCATCGCTTCGTTCACATCGGAACGGCCGTCCACCACTTCACCATCGGCGGGAATGCTGCCGCCGGGTCGCACCAGCACCAGGTCGCCTTTTTGCAATTGGGCGGCGGCGATTTTTTCGATACGGCCGTCCTCGCCAATCCGTTCCGCTTCATCCGGCATCAACTTCGCCAGTTCATCCAGCGCCCCGGACGCCTGGCGCACGCTGCGCATCTCCAGCCAGTGCCCCAACAGCATCACGTCAATCAACGTCACCAATTCCCAAAAGAAGCTCTCGCCCAAATCGGCAAAAAGGGTGGCGACGCTGTAGACAAAGGCCACGGTGATCGCCAGGGAGATGAGGGTCATCATGCCCGGCTGCCGTTCGCGCAGTTCCCAGGTCGCCATTTGCAGGAAGGGCAGGCCGCCATAGAAGAAAATCACCACCGACAAAACCGGCGCAATCCACTCACTGCCGGGAAAGGTGGGTGCGGTGTAACCCAGCCAGTGTTGCAGCATCGGGCTGAAGTACAGGACGGGAATACTCAATACCAGCGATACCCAAAAGCGGTTGCGGAACATGATCTCGTGCCCGGCGTGGCTGCCGTGCCCGCCGTGTCCGGCATGTTTATTCTGATCATGCGGCATCTCATGGCCCTGATGGGCGTTGTGGGCACTGTGATCCATTTGCGGGTGGTGTTGGTGATGGCTGTGGTCTGTTGCTTGGGGAGCAACGGCCGTCGCCCCGTGTTGATGGTTGTGTGAATTTTCGGTCATTTTGTCACCTCTCATAGCTCTGCATACGATGTTTCGATAAGACCCGGCTGCTGCTGCAACCAGGGGCGAATATGGTGACAGTATTGAATGTTGCTCACGACCAGAATACGGCTGCCGGGGTTGCGTTCGGCCACGTGCAGCGCCGCCTGCGCCAGTTGGGCAATGTGGGCATGGTAGGCATGAACGGCCGTGTCGCCAGCCAGGCGGCGGGTAAGCGTGTACAGCCTGTTTCCCCAATCATGCCGCCAACCCTGGTTGATGGCGTCCGGGCCAGAAGCGCCGGCTTGTACCCAGCCCAGTAACCTGCGCGTCCACCCTATGGCTGCGCCGCGCCAGCCTACGGCCGTGGCCCGTGGCATCGTCTCGTCGCCGCCAATGGGCGCCACCACCATGTCTGTCTGCGCCGCCAGCGGCAGCAGTGCTTCGCTGTATTCCACCGGTAATTGGCTGAAATCCTGCTGCTGCCACTGCGCCAGCGTCATGTCCAGACAAAGCAAGTCCGGGTTGATGCCCGCCACCAGGTCTACCAGCGCCGCCAGGTCATACGGCAGCGGATCCACGTGAAACTCCGCCAACGTCCCCAGAACGGCGATCCGGGTTAGATTTTCTGGTTCGTGTGTGTCACCACTTCTCATAGCGCCATGATAGGTGGCTTTCGCCGCGACCGATACGGCGAAAGCGCGGTTCTTGATCTAAGTGAAATTACGTACTTACGCACCAAAACCATGCTGTACCGCCCACAAAACGGCTTCGGTGCGCGAGCTTACACTGAGCTTGCCATAGATATTGCGCAGGTGCGCCTCAATGGTACGCACACTCAGAAACAGCGATTGGGCAATATCCTTGTTGGTCAATCCCTGGGCCAGCAGGGCCAACACCTCCCGTTCCCGGTCGGTGAGCGCCTCCGGGTGGCGTGCCTGTGTTCCCCCGCCACGCGCCAGAGCCGTCAATGCGCGGACGGCCAATGAGGGCGGCAGCACCATTTCACCGCGCCCCACCGCGATCAGCGCCCGCGCCAGTTCCGGCACGGTGGCGTCCCGGCTCAGGACGCCGGTTGCACCCGCTTGCAGCAGCGCCACAATGGGCGACAGGTCGTAAGCATCAACGAGACAAAGCAAGCCATAAGTGGGCATCGCCTGTGCCAGATGTGACAATTGTTCGGATTGCATAGGGGGAAGGTCGAGGAGTACGGCCGTGTTCCCATCTGTCGGGGGTAAGGTCAACACATCATCCAGGTGAACGGCCGTGCCCACCACCACCAGACCCGGCTGCCGCTCCAACAGCGCCGCCCAGGCCAGCCGGGGCAACGTGGCCTCGGCCAAAATGATAATGCGCGTAAACGATGGCGGCGGTTGCATCCGCCTATGTTATCAGCATTTTAGACAGACTTGCAGGGTCATTTTGCCTGACCGCTCCCCGCCAAATGGCCTATGTTATCAACGGCCGTCTCACCCGC
>JAHBVI010000031.1 GCA_019637635.1 Anaerolineae bacterium | reverse complement strand
CTAAAAAGTTGAACTTCTTTTCAACTTCTTTCATAAAATTAGCACTCGTGATATACGAGTGCTAATACAGCCTATCCGTTATCATAACATGGCAAAAATTGAGCGTCAAATAAGAACAGCGTAAGATGGGAGGATGATGCGTGAAGCGTGATGCGTGGCCGGCAATCCCTTACGCATCGCGTATTACACTTCACGTTTACTTGGGTTTGGGTGTGGGCACGGCCGTGACCGGTTCTTGCTCGCTGTTAGAGGGAAGGAGGGTTTCCGACGGCCGTACCGGGGTCGCATACTGATGGGTGTTTTTTCGCTCCAAAATTTGCCACACGGTGCGTAGCAAAATTTTGATGTCCAGCAGAATGGACCAGTTGGCCGAATACCACAGGTCATACTTGGTGCGTTCTTCAATAGACGTGTCACCGCGTAACCCGTTGACCTGCGCCCAACCGGTCATGCCCCCTTTTTCTTGATGGCGTTCCATGTAGCGGGGCACAGTACGCCGGAAATGTTCTACATAGTGCGCCTGCTCCGGGCGTGGCCCCACCAGGCTCATTTCCCCGATAAACACATTGATTAACTGCGGCAGTTCATCCACATCCACCTGGCGTAAAAAGCGGCCCAGGCGGGTTTGCCGGGGATCGTTGTTCAGCGTCCAGCCAGGCCCATGTTTTTCAGCGTCGGAACGCATGGAACGGAACTTCAACATACGAAACGGTTTGCCATCCAGCCCCATGCGCTCCTGCACGAAAAAGACGGGGCCGGGTGATTCCAATTTGATGGCGATGGCGATCAGCAGCATGAGCGGCGAGAAAAAGATAAGGCCGACAATGGCGCCTATCAAATCCATCATACGTTTGAAAATGAGCATGTAGCCGCGCAGGGCATAGTCGCGCACAGACAGCAGTGGCAAACCACCCAGGGCATCAATGCTGGCCTCTGAGGTCATAAACTGGAAGACATCGGGGAAAATTTTGACGGAAATACGGCCCCGTTCACAATAAGAAAGGACGTGAACGGTTTCCCTGTGCCCTTTTTCCGGCATGGCAATGATGACCTCATCAATATCGTATTGATCAATCAGTGTGGGTAAATCTTCGGGACGGCCTAACACGGGGATGCCCTGGATTTGGGTGATTGGTTCGGAACCGTTTACTACGCCGACCAGTTCATAACCCAGGTACGGCGACCATTGGATGCGCTGGATAATGATTTGAGCCATTTCGCCAGAGCCGACAATGAGCAGCCGGTCTCGCCCCAGCCCATACTCGCGCAGTTTGCTGCGCACCATCTGGTGCGCCAGGCGGCCAATCAGGAGCAGAACGATGGTCAGGAACCAGGTGTACACGATCATGGCGCGGGGATAATCGCTGATGATTACGTTGCCTTTGAAAATGAAGGTAGAGATGGCCACGGCGATAAGGGTGCCAATGGTCACGGCCGTGACCGTTGAATACACCTGATCCACCCTGGAAATGGCGCGGGGGAGGTAGTATTGCTTATATAGGAACAGGGCGATGACAACGGCGCTTACCTCCAGCAGCAGCAGCCCGGCATAACTGGAAAGGGGATAAACATGCGTCAACGTATCTGGCCAGGCAAAGGAAACGCGCAGTTGATAAGCTAACACAAAAGCGGCCGTGACCATCAATATGTCCAGCAAAAAAAGCGATATGGAGTAGATGTTTCTAAGTTTTTGTGTGGTCATTGCCTTCTTTTACATGCCAGTATCAATTGACGATTTTAACAAACCCCTCATCAGGTTCAAAAAAAGATGCTCGCCGCTTTCACGCCTTTTAGCCTCTTCTTACCCTACGTCAACCGCAAACTAATGAACTGACATATAATCATACCCGTGAATTCCTCCTATCCATAAGGAAAATCAAGGAAAAAAGGCAGCACATGAACGAATCACGCAGGCGTATTTTTTTTACAGTTTTTATTTTTACCTGTCTGGGTTTTATGGGGGGCTATGTATTGGCGCAATCGCCCCTGGCGCCATATCGTGTGGCCGGACCGCCGCTTTCGGGTGAAGCGCAGGTTGTTTTTGAGCCGTTCTGGGAAGTGTGGGAGCTGGTGCAAACCCGCTATTATGAACAGCCGGTGGACAACCAGGCATTGGTGGAAGGAGCCATTGTGGGTATGCTGGCGGCTCTGGACGATGACCACACCCGTTATTTGTCGCCGGCCGACCAGGAGGCGGCGGAACGTAGTTTTTCCGGCGAGTATCAGGGCATTGGGGCCGAGGTGGAGGCGCGTGACGGCCGTATTACCATTGTTTCGCCCTTTGATGGTTCCCCGGCACAGGTGGCCGGTCTGCGGCCGGGTGACATTATCGTGGCTGCTGATGGCGTTATTTTAGATGGGATGGATGTAAGCGAGGCTGCGGCGTTGGTGCGGGGGCCGGCGGGCACGGCCGTGCGGCTGCAAATTGAGCGTGATGGCGAAACGTTTGACGTCGAAATCATCCGTGATACGGTCAAGCTGGTCAGCGCCACCGGGCGGATGCTGCCGGAAAATATCGCTTATTTACGCCTGAGCCGGTTTGGTGATATGACCGGCGACGAATTAAACGCACTTTTACCTGGTCTGATGACCCAAAATCCCGTTGGCCTCATTCTGGATTTGCGGCGCAATCCGGGTGGGGCGCTGGATACCACCGTTAAAATTGCCGACGAATTCCTGGCTGAGGGTACGGTGTTGGTGGAACGGTTTGGCGACGGCCGTGAGCGCGTCTTTTCCTCAAAAGATGGCAACCTGGCAGAAACAATTCCCCTGGTGGTGCTGATTGACGAAGGCAGCGCCAGCGCCTCAGAAGTATTGGCCGGGGCCATTCAGGATACCGGGCGCGGCATCCTCATCGGCCAGACCTCCTTTGGCAAAGGTACGGTGCAAACCTGGCACACCCTCTCCAACAGTGGCGGCGTTCGCATTACCATTGCCCAATGGCTGACCCCCGGCGAAACCTCCATTGACAAACTGGGTTTAACCCCCGACTACTTTATTCCGCTGTCGGAAGACGCCATCATTGCCGATGAGGGTGACACCCAGTTGCAGGCCGCCATTGACTTCCTTACCGGCCAAACGATCATCAGCATTCCCCCGGAAGATACAGGGGTGGGAGAAGGGGGAAGTGAGCAGTAGGCAGTGAGCGGTGGGCAGTGAATGGCAGGCGGCTGGCCCGGATGAGCGCAAGATCATCCGGGCTTTTTTATGATGGCGAATTCGTCCCCTGATGGTAATTCGGGTATAGTTCGGGATCGGGGCTTAGAACTTATGGAACCGACTGAATACCAGACCATGTACCAGGTGGAAGACCGCCACTGGTGGTACGTGGGAATGCAGCGCATCACAACTACCCAGATTGCCGCACTTTTCCCTGGGCGGCATGACCTGTCTATTCTGGACGCCGGTTGTGGTACGGGGGCGGTGATGAAATACCTGTCCCCTTTTGGCCGTGTGACCGGTTTTGACCTGATGCCCCACGCCCTGAACTTTTGTCAGCAACGGGGGTTGGAGCGGCTGGCGCAGGCCAACGTCACCCGTGTGCCCTTTGCCCCTGACCATTTTGATTTGGTGACATCCTTTGACGTGTTGTGCCATCGTTCCATTGGCGATTATCGGGAGGCGCTGCGCGATTTTCATCGGGTGGTAAAACCGGGTGGCTATCTGTTTTTGCGCCTGCCGGCCTATAACTGGTTAAGGGGGCACCATGACCAGGTAGTACACACGGTGCATCGTTTTAGCCGGGCTGAGATAAAGGAAGCGTTGCAGGTGACGGGGTTCACGGCCGTGAAACTCTCCTATGCCAACATGCTGCTCTTCCCCCTGGCGCTGGGCAAACGCATGGCCGAACGGTTTGCCCCCGAAAATGGCAGCGCCTCCGACGTACGCCCCAATCCCCCCTGGCAAGATCAATTCTTCTCGAAGTTTTTGTTTGCTGAGGCCGGTTGGCTTAAAAAATCTAACCTACCTTTTGGTTTGACCCTTATTGCTTTGGGTAGGAAGTCAATGAGAAGCCATACCTGATGCAATGGCAAAATGTCAACTTATGGCTATATACCTTGGCCATACAACACCTGCTAATAAGGACATCACATTTCAATCCGGATCGCTCTTTCTTAGGTGGTAAGGTACAATTTGAAACATGGCAAGTAAGAATATGGAGACCACGCTTTTGTCTTTTCCCAAAGTAGATAGAACATTTTTGGAAGTGAAATCGTTGACCGAGGAGGGGGACGAAAAAGCCTACTGGCTTTCCTGTACACCTTATGAACGTTTGCTTCATATGCAGCTTTTACGCCAGATAAACTATGGACATCATGCTACCGCTCGACTTCAAAGAGTTCTTGAGTTTGCTGAACGCTAAACAAGTTCGTTACTTGTTAATTGGTGGCTATGCTGTTGGGTATCACGGTTATCCTCGTACTACCAATGATATAGATGTTTGGATTGCTATCAGCCCTGATAATGCTGAACGCATGGTCGAGGTGTTGAAGGAATTCGGATTTGATACTCCTGATCTTTCTGCCAACCTGTTTCTGAAAGAAGAGAGCATAACCCGGATGGGTATGCCCCCATGCGGATTGAGGTGACCACTGGCATTTCTGGCGTCAACTTTGATGAATGCTATGCAGAACGAGTGGTTGATATATTGGATGGAGTGCAAGTTAATATCATCAGCTTGCACCGGTTGAAACAGAATAAAAGAGCAAGCGGCCGTCACAAAGATTTGAACGATCTAGAGAACTTGCCATAACTTTAGTGTTTGAATCACTGTTTACAAACAACAATGAGAGAACAAACAAGTATTACCGCCTTTTTTCCGGCGTATAACGACGCCGGTACTATCCCCAGCATGGTTATCACGGTGCTGCTGACCTTGCGGGAACTGACCGATGATTACGAAGTAGTGGTCATTAACGACGGCAGCAAAGACCACACGGCGCAGGTGCTAGACGAACTCGCCCGTATTTACCCGGACGAGGTACGCATTGTGCATCATGTTAAGAACCGGGGATATGGCGGGGCACTGCGTTCCGGTTTTGCCAACGCCACCAAAGAGTGGGTTTTTTACACGGACGGGGACGCCCAATATGATCCCCGTGAACTAAAATTGCTGGCAAAGCTGGTCAGCGATGAGGTGGATTTAATCAACGGCTGGAAGATTGAGCGAAATGATCCACTGCACCGCATCATCATCGGCCGTATTTACCAGCACATGGTGAAAGCGGCCTTTGGGCTGAAGCTGAAAGATGTGGATTGTGACTTCCGCCTGATGCGCCAAGCTATTTTTGATAAAGTGGAACTGACCCAGGACAGCGGCGTGATTTGCGTGGAGATGATGAAAAAGATTCAAGACGCCGGGTTTCGGCTGACGGAAACGCCCGTCCACCATTTTCACCGGGCATATGGCAAGAGCCAGTTTTTTAACTACCGTCGTCTGGCGCGGGTAGCCCGCGACCTGGCCAAACTGTGGCTGCGGTTGGTGTGGCGCAAGGAACATTTGCAGGACACGGCCGTGATCGCGCCAGGTAGTGCCAGGCACGAGGTAAACGATCTGAGTTAACAAAAGCCTGTCACCCCGTGCCTGGCATTGCCATACGTACCCCCATGCCCACCATTATCCCTCCCCTCGAAAAATTTGCCGGGAAACATGTGCTGATCACCGGCGGATTGGGTTTTATTGGTTCCAACCTGGCGCGGCGGCTGGTGGAATTAGGCGCAGAGGTACTGCTGTTGGATTCGCTCGTCCCTGAATATGGCGGCAACCTGTTCAACATTGCCGCCATTCAAGACCGGTTGCGGGTCAACATCGCCGACATGCGCGACGAACACGGGCTGCGCTATCTGGTGCAGGGGCAGGATTACATTTTCAATCTGGCCGGGCAGGTGAGCCATACGGACAGTATGGACAACCCCTATACCGACCTGGAGATTAACGCCCGCAGCCAGCTTTCGCTGCTCGAAGCGTGCCGGCACGGCAACCCCCACGTACAGGTCATTTTTGCCAGCACACGCCAGTTTTACGGCCGTGCCCAATACCTGCCCGTAGATGAACGCCACCCGATTCAGCCCGTTGACGTCAACGGCATCAACAAACTGGCCGGTGAGTGGTACCACATGGTCTACCACCAGGCGTATGGCCTGAAAACCGTCTCCCTGCGCCTGACCAACACCTATGGCCCCCACATGCGCATCAAGGACGCCCGGCAGACCTTTCTAGGCTGGTGGCTGCGCCTGCTGGCCGAGGGTAAACCACTGACCATCTACGGTGACGGCTTGCAGGTGCGTGACTTTAATTACGTAGACGACGTCACAGACGCCCTGCTGCTGGCGGCGCTTAGCGAAGCCGCCATTGGGCAAATCTACAACCTGGGCAGCGACGACCCTATTAACCTGCTTAACCTGGCGCGGCTGATGATTGAGATTAACGGCGCTGGTAGCTACGAGCTGCTGCCCTTCCCCGAAGAGCGCAAGCGCATTGACATTGGCGACTTTTACGGTGATTACCGCAAAATTCGCAGCAAATTGGGCTGGCGACCCAAAACCAGCCTGCGCGACGGGCTGACCCGCACCATCACCTATTACCAGGAGAACCTGCACCATTATTTGTAATTGAGTAATTGGGTAATTGCGTAATTCGACCAATTACCCAATTATCCAATTACCTAATTACCATGCTCCCTCACCGCTCCCTCTCCCTCATGGTACTTTTCATCTGGCTGGCCTTCTGGCTGCGGCTGGTGAATTTGGGTTTCCAGGAGTTGCGGGCCGACGAAGGGTACAGTTTTCCCTACACACAGATGCCGTTGGCGCAGGTGATTCCGGCGCTCATTCCGGTGGGGGAAGAACATGCGCCGCTGCATTATCTGGTGCTGAACGTGTGGGCGAACATGGCCGGGACGAGCGAGTTTGTCCTGCGTTATCTGGCGGTGCTGCCGGGTGTGCTGCTGCTGCCGCTGCTGTTTCGTTGGGGCCGGCGGCTGCAAGGGGAAAAGCTGGGGCTGCTCATGGCGCTGTTTGCAGCCGTGTCCCAGTCGTTGGTGTGGCTGGCGCAGGATGTACGCAATCAATATGTGATGGTGATGTTTATGACCACACTGGCGACATTGCTGCTGGCGCGGGCGGTGGCACGGCCGTCCGTCACCCGCTGGCTGCTCTATGCCCTGGCTTGCGCCCTGACCATATACAGCCATTATTACGGCGTGTTTGCCCTGCTCAGTCATGGCCTTTTTTTGCTGTTAGGGGCGCGGCGGCTGCTCTGGCAATGGCTGTTGGCCGGGTTGGTGGCGGCGTTGCTGTTTGCCCCCTGGCTGGCGGCCACGCTGCCCGGCTGGTTGGGACAGTTGACGGTGCCTGGAAATCCGCAGTTGTTTGATTATCTATTGACGGTGGGGCAGGAGCTGGCCGTTGGCCCGGCGTTTGATCATCCGGCTGGCCCCTGGGTGCTGGCGCTGGCAGCGGCGCTGGCGGTGGTGGGTTGGCTGACGCTGTGGCAGCGGGGCCAACGGCCGTGGGCGGCGTTGCTCGGTTTCTGGCTGGTGAGTACGGCCGTCACCGTCTATCTCGTTCTCCTGCGCCGCTCCATCTTTAATGCCTACTACATCGCCCCGGCAGCGCCGGCCTGGTGGGCACTGGTCAGTCTGGGCATTCTGGCGCTGGCGCAAAACCGGCGGTGGATGGTGCGGGCGACGGCCGTTGCCAGCGCCGGTATAGTGCTGACTGCGGCCGCATTGAGCCTGGTGCATTATCACGGGAATGTGGTGCAGTACGGCCGTTATTACGGTTACCGGGACATTGCTGCTCACATTGCCGATAACCGGGAACCAGGCGATGTGTTTGTAGCCCATTTCCCCGACCCGGCGCTGACCTATTACCTGTGGGACGTAGACATCCCCCAGACGATGCAACCGGCGAGCTTTCCGGCGGACACGGCCGTGACCGAGCAGGCATTGGCCGATTTAGCCGCTGCCTATGACCGTATCTGGTTTGTGCCCGCCCACCATTCCCCCTTCTGGGATCCGGAAAACATCGCCTTTCGCTGGCTGGATTACCACACCTTGCTGGAACAGGTACACCAATACCCACGCCTGGAATTATTCGCCTTTCGCCCGGATCATGCCGCCAGCCGCGCCATGACGCCGCTCAACGAGACGGTCAACGGGCAGTTACGGTTGGCTGGCGTCCGGCTGCTGGTGAACGGCGCGTCGGTAACAACGGAATCGTTGCTTCTTCACCCTGGCGACGAACTGATTGCCACACTGCAATGGGAGGCTGTGGCGGAAATCCCCCGCGACTACACCGTGTTTGTCCATCTGCTGACGGCCGACGGCGCGCTGCTGGCCCAACATGACAGCGCGCCGCTGTGGGGCACACGCCCCACGACTACCTGGCAGCCGGGGGAAATGCTGCTCGACCGGCACGTGCTTGCCCTGCCAACGGATGCGCCGCCAACGGCCGTGCGCCTGCTGACCGGGCTATATGATTCCCAGACCATTGAACGGCAGCTTTTTACCAATGGACAGGATGCGGTTGAACTGTCGGTGGGGGTGGTGGACGGCCGTTGATAGATTTGACGGATGGGACGGATTGTCACAGAATGAAGGGACAGGAGTGAAGATGGCGTCTATTCCTTTTGTAGATTTGAAGGCAGAGTATGAGGCGTACCGGGAGGAGATAGACACGGCCGTGTCCCGAACCCTCTCCTCTGGCTGGTACATTTTGGGGCCGGAGGTGGCCGCTTTTGAGGCGGCGTTTGCCGCTTATACCGGCGTGGCCCACGCGGTGGGGGTGGCCTCCGGCACAGACGCGCTGCTGTTGGGCCTCAAGGCGTTGGGTGTGGGGCCGGGGGATGAGGTGATTACGGTGGCGCACACGGCCGTGGCCACCATTGCCGCCATTGAACTCGCCGGGGCCAAACCGGTGCTGGTGGACATTGATTCACAAACCTATACGATGGACCCGGTGCAAGTGGAAACGGCCGTCACCCCTCGCACCAAAGCCATCATCCCCGTGCATCTTTACGGCCACCCCGCCGACATGGAAACCATTCTGGAAATTGCCATCCAACATCGGTTGCCGGTGTTGGAAGATTGCGCCCAGGCGCATGGCGCCCTGGTCGGCGAGCGGCGGGTGGGCAGCATGGGTGATGCCGCCGCTTTCAGCTTTTACCCCACTAAAAACCTGGGTGCTTTAGGCGATGGCGGCGCAGTGGTGACGAATCGGGATGACATTGCCAAACGGCTGCGGCTGTTGCGGCAGTACGGCTGGCGGGAACGGTACATCAGCGACCTGGCCGGCTATAACAGCCGCCTGGATGAATTGCAGGCGGCCATTTTGCAGGTGCGGCTGGCGCATCTGGACGAGGACAACGGCCGTCGCCAGCATCTCGCCGCCCGTTACAGCGCCCAATTGGAAAATCTGCCGGTGCAACTACCGCGTATACGGCCGTCAGCCGACCACGTTTTTCATCTCTACGTTATCCAGACGGGGCGGCAGGAGGCATTGGCGGCATTTTTACAGAAGAAGGGGGTGGGTACGGCCGTGCATTATCCCGTGCCCGTCCACTTGCAACCCGCCTATCGCCATCTCGGTTATGCGCCCGGCAGCCTGCCCGTCACCGAACGCGCCGCCCGGCGCATCCTCTCGCTCCCCCTCTATGCTCACATGCCAGAGGAACATGTAGATGTAGTAAGCCGGGCGTTGGCCGAGTTTTTTTGAGATTATGAGGTTAGATGTGTGGCTTGTTTTTGCGGACTTTGATAAAGGCAATGCACACCAGGAGGAGAGCCAGGGCAGAGATAAAGCCGCCTGATAGAAAGACACGGCCGTTAAAAACCCATTCCACCACATGCTCCCCCGCCGGGACGCAAACGGCGCGCACGGCCGTATACGCTTCTTGCCATCCCCCTTTTTCCCCATCTACCGTTACCTGCCAGCCGGGGTAAGCGGTCTCGCTGAGAACCAGAAGCGCTGGGGCGTTGCTGCTGGTTTCGATGCGCCAGTAGCCGTCACGTTGGTCTGTAATCACGGCCGTGCCTTCACCCACACCGCCTAAGGCGCAGGCCGGTTCTTCGGCCAGAATGGCGGTGGTGGTCGTGTCAAAGTCCGGTTGGTGGACGCGGGCGATGGCGGCGGTTTCGTCGGGGATGATTTCGGCGGCATACACCAGCCGGGCCAGGGGCAGCACCCGCGCCCGTTCATATACCCGCACCTGCGCCGTCTGGCCGATGAGGGTGAGCGGCCGTTCGCCATCTGTATATTGCGCCAAATCTGCCTGTGCCAGCACATAGCGCGCCCCCAACACATCATACGCCGATGAACGCGGGTCGGGGATGGAACCGGCAAAAGCGGTGTTCGCGCCCACTTCCAGGGCGTTGTAACCAAAGACGCTCATCAGCCCCACCTGTCCCGCGCCATTCTGCTCAAAAATGGAGATGCCCCAGGGCAGCACCCGCCCTTCGGCCTCGCCAATGATGGCCTTGGCGTCTGTCCACAGGGGATGCACGGCCGTTGGCCCCACCTGCACCAGTTTCCAGCCGAAAAGCCATAAATCTACCAGGACGCAGGCGACGAGGGCGAAAAAGAGGAGATTGGGAGATTGGAGATTAGAGATTGCAGATAGACCGCCAATCGCCAATCTCCAATCTCCAATCTCCAGATACCGCCACAACAACACACCCCCAATTACCAATAACAGCAGCGCCAACGCCCAACCGCCCATCTGGTGCCAATAGCGGCCGCTGGTGTCGCTGGGGTGTTGGGCGGCAAAAACGGCGGCGGTGGCGGCCAGAGCGGCGAATCCGGCGACAACGGCCGTGCCCAACACCCACCGCATCAATTTTGATAGTCCCTCGCCATCCCGTTCCCAAATGGCAACCGCTTCGCCCAATAAAGCGGAAGCGGCAAAAACAAAGAGGAAGGCGGCGCGGGCCGGGGCGCGGGCCAGCCGGAAGGGGGGCAGGAAGCGGTAAAAAATCTCGTACAAAAAGCCATAACTGCCAAAGGCCAGCAGCAGGCCGAGAACGATGAGGGCGACGTAAAACCAGGTGAGGTGCGACGGCCGTCGCAGCGCCAACACCAGCCCCACCAACGCCAACACCCCCACGTAATACGTCAATTCGTCAAACGACGGTACGCTCCAATAGCCGGCGCGGGTCGGCTCGCCGAAAAATTCAGGGATGAGTAGGGTAATCAGGTGAGCAGGGGGGAAGGAGAATTGGGTGGCAAAGGCCAGGGTGGCTTCTTCGGCGCGGGCGGAAACGGCCGTAAATTGCAGCATGGGAATCACCTGTACCGCGCTCAACAGCAGTCCCATCAGCCCGGTGATGATCACCTGCCGCCAGATGCGCCGGTCACGGCCGTCCAGAAACAGGTAGAGGGCAAATATGCCCCACACCAGGCCAATATATAGCAGCGAAGCAGTATGCCCGGCCAGAATGGCCAGCGCCAACGGCACACCGGCGATGATGGCTGACCAGACATCCCGCCGCCGGGCGCTCCAGGCCGTAGCCAGCAGCAGCCAGGGCAGCCAGGCATCCGTGGCCAGCAGTCCCACGTGCCCGGCCCAAATGCGCGCCGCCCAAAAACCGCTAAAGGCAAAAGCCAGCGCCGCCAGCAGCGCCCCCCGCCAACTGCCGCTCATAAAACGGACAAACAGGTACATGCCCAATCCGGCCACCACGATGTGAAAAACCACATGCCAACTCAACCCGACGTTGACCGGCGGCAGCAGGGCGATCCAGGTCGGTGGGTAAAACAGCGCCACCTGGGGATTACTCAGGAAGGGGTATCCGGCAAATTGGGCAGCATCCCAGAGGGGGAGACGGCCGTCCCCTAACGCCTCTCTGGTAAAAGTGAACCAGGGCACAAACAGCGCCCGCGCATCATGCCCCGCTAACGCCTGCCCAACCGGGGGAAACAGCGCCCGGCTCATAAAAATGAGCGCCAGCCCGGTTAAAAGCAGCCCAATCACAACGGTTTGGCGGCGAATCAACTTTCCATTTCTCCTGGGCTGTTGAGAGATCAGGAGATTGGGAGATTGAGAGATTCGGAGATTAAGTCTCCCAATCTCCCAATCTCTCAATCTCCCCCCGGTAATCTCCGCTTCATAAACACGGCCACTTCGCGGTCGGAGTTCAGGTCGTCGTTACTGTAGTAGGAGATGTCTATGCCCTCCACGCGGAAGCCCATGCGCCGGTAAAAGCGGATGGCGGGTACATTGGTGTTTTGCGTTTCGCAGACAATGGTGCGCAGCCCGGCGGTCTGGGCCTGGGCGATGAGCCGGGTCATCAGCAGCCGACCCCAGCCTTCGCCGCGATACCCGCCGGCGATGTGAAATTCCCACACCCACAGGCTGCCGTTCCAAAACATCGGCTCCGCCAGGGCCACGCCCACCAGGGTCTCCTGGTTGAACAGGCCAAAGGAGAAACCTTTTGCGGGCACGGCCGTGTACCGTTCCAGGTCGGCCTGATCCAACGATGGAAAACGCTTGTGAACAGGTTGAGGCAAGGTGGTGAGGGTAAGGGTGACGGCCGTTTCCCTATCCGCTTCGCTATAACCCACCTGATAAATCTCGGCGGTCTGGTAGCCAGAAACAATCGTGGGGATTTGGGGGATATGGGCGGCCTTTAATTGTCTGATTTCCATAAACACTTACCCTTTTCCGGCTATTGTACGGCGGCGCTTTCCTGCTGTCGAAAGGAATGGAATAATGTTCACAAAATAAACCGGCATTACTTCGTACCGGCGCAAAATGTGCGCCAAAAGCGTAAAAAGACCTGACCACAGAGGCACAGAGGAAAAACCAGAATTCTCTGCGCCTCTGTGTCTCTGTGGTAAATGTTGGTTGTGGCTTTGCCACGTTACAGATTACGGATCACGGATTACGGATTACCGATCCCCACCGCTTCGCCCAGCCGCTCCAGAGTTGCCAGATTATAGAAACCGGTCTGGATGGTCATATTTTCTAAGGCCAGATCGGGTGGCAGGGGGATAATGAAGGTGTCCATGACCCATTCGCCGGGTCGCCAACTGCCGGTGGGATGGCCGCCAGGCTGACGATCTTGTTGGGCAAGCAGACGGCCGTCTGGCCCGATGAGGTGAACGAAGGCTGTGTAATCTTGCGGAATGTCGGTTAATGCTTCCCAGATAAGGGTCACGGCCGTTTCCTCTTCTCGTTCTGTTACCGTCCAACCCACCAGCCGAATCTGGTCGCCAAAACGATGGTTGCTTTCATGTTCCACCAGCAGGCGCGGCGTTTCGGCGGGAACGGTGAAGGGGATGTAGCCATCACCCGGTTCACCCAAGACACCATCGGGGAAAGCGCTTTGCAGATTTAGCAGGCTGGTGGCGGCCAACGGCGCGGCCAATGGCGCGGCCAACGGCGCGGCCAACGGCCGTACCAGATATAACGTCTCGCGCCCCGGTATGCCCAGGGGGATGGCTCCCTCATCCCCGGCGTAATTTTGCACCCGCTCGGGGCCGCTCAGGGCAAAATAAAGGGTAGCTAATTCCTCTTGCGTGGGCGTGAGGTAAATGACCGTATCTGCACCGAACGAAGCAGCAAATTGCCCCATTTCCCATTCCGGCTGGTAAAAATCGGCCGCCAGTTGGGGATGGTTAGCGTACCGGTTGAAGTAGCCGTAGGTTGTCCAGACGGCGCTGATCAGGAGAGCGACACTGAGTAAAACGTAACCCGTTATCCGTAAACCGTTATCCGTGCTTAGTTTACGGTTCACGAACAACGGATTACGGATAACGGCAACGATCCGCTCCACCCCCAGCCCCACAAAAATAGCAATCACGGGCGCGGCGCCGGACATGCGGCCAAAGTGGGGGGCGTCGCCGCTGAGGACGGTGGGCAGCAGCATCACCAGCAGCCAGAGATAGAGGAACATGAGGCGGGGATGGAAAAGGCGTTTGAGAAAAGCCAGCGCGCCGGTGAGGAAAAAAAGGGATTGCAGGGGGTCGAGGTACGGCCGTCCTGGTAGATTGTGCCGTAAGTGGGTTTCACCGTGCCAGAACAGCCCGGCAATGATCCGCCAGACATTGTGGAGCCAGGTGAGCCAGGGTTTGCCTTCAACCGCGCCAACGCCCCGGTTGCTGACATAGGCCATACGGAAGACAAAAAAGTAGGGGTAGCGCCAGAAGTAAAGAAGGAGGGGCAGGGCAGTGAGTACGGCCGTGCCCGCCATCAGCGCCACATTAAGCCACTGCCGCCGCGCCGCCCGATCCCGCCAGAACCAAAAGGGCACAAACAAGACAAACAACAGTGGCAGCAGCCGCCCCACGGCATAGGTGTAAATCCCCAACCCCAGCAGAAAACCGGCGGCAACGAACCACCAGGTTGAGGAGGTGAGCAGGCGAGGGGGTGAGGGGGTGTGGGGGTGTGGGGGGGAGTTAACTTCTGGCGCCTGATCACCTGATACCTGCCCACCTGACACCTCCCCACCTGACCCATCAGCACGCCCATTCACTCCCTTCCAGAAGCAGTAGATCGCCAGCGTTTCCACGAAGGCGTAGACCATCATGCGCAGGCCGAAGTGGCTGAAGTGAACGGCCGGAAAGAGAACGGCCAGAGTGAAGGTGGCGACGAGGGGGGTGATAACGGTAATCGGTAATCGGTGGTCGGTGATCGGTGATCCGTAATCCGTGAGGCGTGAGGCGTGAGGCGTGAGGGGTGATCTCCAATCTCCAACCTCCAATCCTTCGGCTCCGCTCAGGACAAGCCTCCAATCTCTAATTCCAAACAACGCCTTTGCTGCCAGAAAAGTGGTCAGCACCGAGAGTACGCCAAAGAAGGCGGGCACGGCGCGGATGGCAAAGGGGGTGGCGCCAAATAGTTTGATGCTGAGGGCCATGAGGTAGATGTGCAGGGGTTCACGGCCGTAATTCCCCTCAAAAAAAAGCGGCCATCGTGTCTCTTGTGCGGGCCGGTCAGCGTGGGCGTCGTACTGGTAAAGTTCCCAGCCCTCGTAAAATTGGGGAAAGGTTTTGCCTTGCAGCAGCGACAGCGCATCCAGGCCGTTGTACGCTTCGTCGTGGTAAAAACCGGGCGGCATCTCCGCCAGCCGCCAGAAGCGCAGCCCGGCTGCCAGCGCCAGGATGAGCAGCAGAACGGTGAGCAGGTGAGCGGGTAACAGGGTGATGGGATGATGAGGTGATGAGGTCTTGGGGCGTTGGTCAGACATGATAGTCTCTCAATTTCTCAATCTCCAATCTCGATTCTCCAATCTCTATTCTCCAACCTCCACATCCCTCAAAACGACATAATCTGCCCCCGTTTCCACCAACCAACGCTGACCGGTTTGCGGATGGTACAGGCCCAGGCGAACTTCATATGTGCCCGGCGGCAGATTATCCGGGAGGGGGATGGTGTGGCTGTGCAGCAGGGCGTCACCGGGCTGCCACCCTTCCCAGGCTGCGCCCAGGCCATCCCATTGGGCGGCAATGTTACCCTGGTCGTCCAACAGATGGATGAAGATTTTGATGGGTTGAGGGTCGCTCTTTTGCTGCCAGGCGGTGTTGATGAGAAGAGGCTGGCCGGGCACGGCCGTGTCCACAAACGCGCTCACCAGTTCAATTTGGCCGCCGCCCTGGTTGAATCGTGCCAGCGGCTCCGCCGACGGTACGGCCAGCGATGGTATCTGGTAAAAGGTGTAGGCGTCTCGTTCCAGGCGCAGCGGCCAGGAGGTGATCAGGGCGGCAATGGGTGGGGCGACGGCCGCGCCCTGCGCCAACACCAGCCAGCCGCGCGGTGAATGAGGGACGATGACGGCCGTTGCCGGGTCAACCCAACGCGGCGTCACGTCGTTACTGTTAAATTGCGCATAATCAGCAGGGACAATCTCGTCCAACTGCAAACCGGCCAATACCACATCCACCGGGCCGCCGGTAGCGGGGACTTCATAGAGGAAGATGCTGTAGCCCAATTTAGCCAGCGGTTCTCGTTCACGGAACCAGGCAAATTGGTCATGGTTGGCAAAGTGGACGCCTTGCAGATTGGTGGCGCTGATGGCGTAGATGCCGGGGGCGGGGTTGGCGGAGTAGTACGGCCGTGCCTGCGGATTCATCAACCGGGGCGGCCAACTGTCTAGCCCCTGGTAGGAAATGCCGTAATACTCCGGTCGCGCCTCCCCAAAATAACTCAGCCACACCGTTTCTACCCCGTTTTCATCCATCCAGCCTTTAAGCCTGTTTACGTCCTGCCCCCAATCTGTGTTGCTGTCTACCAGATAGCGCCAGCCATTGTCTGGCCCGCCCGCCAGCAGATTAAAGTAGCTCAGATAGTGCGGGTGAATCCAGAGGGCCAGGAGGGTGAGCAGGGTGAACGTGATGGTAAGCGTGAGGCGTAATCCGTAATTGGTAATCCGTAATCGGTAATCGGGTTTGTGGTTGGGGGGATTGGCGAGGGCGTGGGCGATAAACACGGCCGTGAACGGCAGCACCGGCAGCAAATGGCGGTAGCCCAGGTTAATCTCGCTGGTCAGGGCGATGGCAAAGTAGCCGAGGGCGGGGATGAGCAGGGCGGCGTCATTGAAAAGGGGGGAGTCCGTGAGCCGTGATTCGTGAGCCGTTATCGGTAATCGGTGATCGGGATTCCGGGTAGTGCTGTCTGTCATTCCGACGAGTCTTAGAGGAGGAATCTCTTCCACTTCGTTATCGCAAAGGGATTCCTCGGAGGACCTCGGAAAGACAGCTTTTTTGCTCATATAGTACAAAATGCGCAGGATAACGGCCGTGACCAGCAAAACCAGCGTGGGCAGCGGCGTCTTCAGCAGGAAGGCCACCGGGAAGTAATACCACCAGCCGGTGCGGCTGTATTGCCCCATCAGGAAAGAGGGGGTTTCCACTTGCAGCCTCCCGCCAATATCCAAAAGCTGTTCGATATGGTGGGACAAGGGCACGGTCAGCCCGGCTAATTGGGGGAAGGTGGGTAAACTGGCGGGTAGTGTGCCCACCTGAAAACCATACGCCGCCCACAGCGTCACAAAGGCCGCCAGAGGGTAGAGCAAGATAAAGTGGAAGACGACGCGCCAGGGAAAGGCACGGCCGTGCCGATGATGATGCCGCCACTGGGTCAGGATCCCACTCAAAATGACCAGGGCAAAAAGGGGCACAAACAACCCGGCGGTAAACTTGGTATTTTGCAGCAGACCAAACCCAATACCGGCCACAATCGCCATAGCCGGCGACGGCCGTAGCCAATAGCGCCACAACGTAAACCCGGCTACCACCGCGCCGAACGCCAGCCCTAAATCGGTAGTAGCTAAACCGGCATTTGCCAAAATGTTAGGGTCAAGGGCGATCAGCGTCAGCGCCAGCAGCCCCGCCCAGCGATCCCCGGTCATCTGCCAGGCCCATCGCCCTACCAGCGCCGCCAGCAGCAGGGCCAACCAGATGGTGGGCAGGCGCGCCAGGAACATCACATGAGCCACATCGTTGCCAATTTCCCACAGGAACAACTCTGCCGGGCGGTGAAAACTGGTTTCTGACCAGAAGGGATCGGTTGTGGGCAGAGCAACGCCGTTATCCCCGGCCAACAGGCTCGCGTTTAGCGCGTTTAACCCCAGCGGATGCCCCACGCGCATGTGCCGGTTTTCGCCGCGCACATAAGCCAGACCACGCACAATAAAACCTTGTTCGTCAAAGGTAGGGGCCAGGGTCTTCATACTGGTGAGGGCCAGGGCAAACAGCAGCAGCAGCACGGCCGTGCCCCACCAGAGCGGCTGCCCCCAAAAATGTGACCCTTTCATGCCGGGAAAGAGGAGAGAAGGGAGTAATTGCGTAATTGGGTAACTACCCAATTACGCAATTACGCAATTTCTTAATTATCCAACGGCGTTACTTTAATATAGTCAAAACGCCCGGTGGAGTTACTGTACTCGTCTGTTGAGGCGAAGACGCCAAAATAGGGACTGTTGATCCAGGCCAGTGCCTGCGGGTGATTGTCCGTATTATAGGTGAATCGCAGATTATTGTTGACATAAAACTTGATGTCTGTCTGCCGCACTTCAACGCGGTAATCATTCCAGGTGCTGGCATTGATGGCCAATTCAACGATATTGTTGCCATCAATATCACCCAGGCGCTTGAGTGGGCTGCCGCCGCAGGTGGGGCACCAGACCACTTCATCTACCCGTTCCCACAGCAAGCGCATGTTGGTATCGCTGTACCAGATCAGGTTGGTGGTGTAGAAGTGGTTGAAGCAGTTGGTGTGGGCGTATAGCCCTTGCAGGGAAGACCAGTCTGGACATGCCTGATTGTTCCAGTCGCCGCCAAAAACGACGCCATGGGAAACCAGGTTGCCCAGGTTGGCGGGCATGGAACGGAACTCAATCGAGTAAGGCACGGCCGGCGCTGGCCGCATGGGGCTGGCAATAGCCCAATCCCAGGAATCTTCCACACGCAGAATAAGCCATCCGCTCCCACTTGTTTGTTCGTACCAGGAGTCAATTTCTTCCAGGAAGGTGAGGCGGCGCAGACCTTCCTTGAGGGTGGGGCCAGACCAGCCGGTTTGGGTGTTGGTAAACTCATCGTAATAGGCGCTGACTACCTTGACGACGTTGGACCAGGGGCCGTACTGCCCACCCCCATAGGCGCGAATGCGGTAGTAAAACACATTGTCCGGTGAGGGTTGGTGGGTGTCAATGAGCTTTGTGTTGACCGTGCCCAGGTCTATGGTGGTAACGCCAGAGGCAAAGTTGGCGTTTTGTGATTCTTGCAGTTGATAGCCGCTCAGGTAGGGGTAGCCTTCCAGTGTCCAGTTCATTTGCCAGTGGTTAGAGCTGTTGGGCCGGGTGGCCGAGAGGACGGGTGCACCGGTTGGCGGCGGCACCGGTTTGAGGGTGATGGGCAAATAAACCACACTGTCCTGTACCAGCGTGGTCAGGCTGATGGTGGCGGTGGTGGTGATCTGGCCTTGCGATGTGGCGGTGAGTACGGCCGTATCGCTGTCCCCGCTATTGGCTGAGCCAGGGATATTGACATTTACCTGAATCTCCGCCCCATCGCCGGCGAGTAACGTGACGGTGGTGGTAGAGGGCGTGGTATTCCAGGCAGCCGTGTAGGTGATGTCAAATGTGTCGGTGGTGCTGCCGGTATTGCTGAGAACAAGCATGTAGCTCACGGTCTCGCCAGGGTAGCTGATGTGCATTGTCTCGCCTGACCAGGCGGCGCCATAGGTGGGTTCGCCGACCGGGGCCTGGATGGTGTGCCCGGCGATGTAAGCTGCCAGCGCCTCGTCAAAGGTGACGGTGGGGGTCACAACCTGGGCAGCGGGTTGGCTCTGGGGAATGGTATGGGCGCTGTCGGCGGCAACGGCCGTGACCAATGCCTGTACTAACAGCAGTAACAGCCCCAGCGCCGTAACGGCCGTAATCCCCAAAACCAGTCGTCGTTCTTTGTAAGTATTATCTTGCATATCCTTGTTTTCTACCTCCAAAATTTTCTTTTGCAGCAATGGCAATAAAAGAACTGAATTGCCAGTTGCCTAAACGCAGGGATCATACCTGTACTGTTATTTCTCGTCAAAATGCAGGTCGGTAGCCAGGATGACAACGTCTGATGGGCTGCCGGTGTGGGTTAATCGCTGACCATCGGGCAGTGTGTACAGACCGATTTGCAGGGTGAACGGCCCTTTTTCCGGGGGAATGACCAGCGGGTGAATTTGAACCAGCCGATCCCCGGTGCGCAATGTGGTGGCAGCGGCGTCGAGGCCATCGTGTTGGGCTACAATCTCCCCCTGAGCATTGAGTAAATGGACAAATGCTGTGAGATGGGGCGGCAGCGACCGGTCTACGCGCCAGCGGGTAATCAGGTCCATTGTTTGGCCGCCATCCGGCGGTAGTATCTCATATCCCTCTAATGTGATCCGTCCGTCGAAGGTGATCGGTTCAGGCAGCAGCGGCAGGTCAGGCAGCGGGGGGGCGTCGTAAACGGCGAATCGGGGCGTTTGCTGGCTTTGGTAGAGGGGTACGTCTGGCAGGCGCAGCAGTTGGCGCAGTTTGAGGGACAGAGGGGCATATTCCGGCACGTAGAGACGGCCGTTCCCATTCCCCGTAAACACCATCGCCCCGGCGGCCGCCGGCCCGGCCTGAATCCAGCGGGCATCGGTGGGCGACACGGCCGTGCGCGGCATCACGTTCGTGCGCGGCATCACGGCCGTGCGCTGCCACGATTCGGCGTCAATCTGCTCAAAAAACGGGTCAGTAATAATGATGTCACCCGGTGGCTGTGTTTTTTCATAACGGACAATGTCCAATAAAACCGCCTGGTAATGGTTTAGCCGCGTCTCTACCGCCTGCGGCCAACGGATGAAGCCCTGCTGGATGGTACGGCCTGTGTTGAACAGCAGCAGGGTGAGGAGTAAGACGTAAACCGTGAGCCGTAAACCGTAATCGGTAATCGGTAATCGGTGATCGATGACTGACGACCGTTTACCGATAACCGATAACCGATAACCGATTACCGTCACTGCCACGCCCACCATCACAAACACCGCCGGCAGCGCGCCGACCATACGAATCGTGCTGGGGGCCTGCGGGGTGAGGGCGCTGGGTAGCAAACCCACAGCCAGCCAGGTGAGCAGCAGGGCATAGGGAAACAGGCGGATGCGCCAGATGGTGATGAGCAGCCCGGCATAAAACAACACGGCCGTCAGCCAGTCAAAAAGCGGCACACCCGGCAGCCCATACGTGCCACGCGGGTCGCCGCGGAAGCTGAAGACACCCAGGGTTGCCAGTGTCGCTGCCAGAATCGGCTGCGCGTCTCCCCGGCGCAGCGCCTCCAGCGGCCCCCCCAATTGATCCACCCGCTGCAAGAGGGAAGGGTCGGCCCACCACGTCAGGTAGAGCGGCAGGGCCACCAGCACGGCCGTGCCCGCCACCATCACCCCGCTTTTCAGTGTGGCCCGCCAATGCTGCCAATTGGTGATGAGCAGCACGGCCGTGAGCAGCAGCGGCCACAGCAGCATCACCTGGGCGGCGGTGTAGGTGTACAGGCTCAACCCCAGCAGCAGCCCGGCCAACCAGGGGCGCTTGGGCCAGAACCAGGCCACACCCACCAGGAAGAGTGGCTCCATAATGGGGCGAATGCCCACCCGGCTAAAGATGACCGGCCACCAGGAAACGGCCAGACCCAATCCGGCGGTCACGGCCGTGATCAACCCAAATTCCCGCCTGGCCCAGCGCATCGTCGCCGCCACCAGCAGCATCCCCAAAAAGACAGACGCCAGCCGCGCCTGCAAATAGTTCTCGCCCAGCGCCAGGTAAAAGGGAATGCCCCAATAGTGATACAGCGGCTCATGCCCGTACCCCTCGCGGAAGAAAAGGGCGTGGTTGCCCGCCAGGATAAAAGCGGGCATGCCTGCGTCCAGCACTTCGTCCTGGGAAAGGCCCGGCGGCACATCGCGCAGCGCCGCCAGCCGGAAGGCCGCCGCCAGCAGCAGGATACCCACCAAAAGCCATTTTTCTCGTGTCATGTGAGAGATTGGAGATTGGAGATTGGAGATTGGAGATTGGAGATGACGCAGTCTCCAATCTCTAATCTCTAATCTCATAAATCCATATCGAATACCCCACCTGGTCATCCGCTTCACGCGCCCGGAACCAGGGGTAAACGTGCCGGTATTCCCAATGGGACTCCCACAGGCTGCTGGCGCTGATGGCGTAGAGGCCCGGTTCGGGCTGCGCCGGATCAAACGGCGGCGATGTCCACAGCGAATAAAATTCGGGGCGGGGGAAGCCGGGCATTGGTTCATATTGCAGCCCGTAGTAGGCGGGCACGGCCGTGCCAAACCAACCCAACTTCACCGAATCTACTTCATTTTCGGTCATCCACAGTTGCAGCCGCCGTAAATCTTGCCCCCAATCCACGTTGCTGTCTGATAATAAACGTGGCCCATTGGCCGGCCCGCCCGCCGCCAAATTAAAAAAGCTGAGGTAATGAGGGTGAATCGTCAGCGTTTCCAGCAGGAGGAGCAGGGGAAGGGCGAAGAGCGTAATGCGTAAGCCGTAAACCGTGAACCGTGAGCGGTAATCGGTAATCATTGATCGGTGATCGGTGGTCGGTTTCTCCCCCACCGGGCGCCTGACACCTGTTCACCTGACACCTTATCACCTGACACTTGAACACCTGTCACTATTCCACTAATCAACACCAGCAGCAGCGGCAGCATGGGCAGCAGGTGGCGGTAGCCGATGTTGACGCCGCTCCACATGCTGAGGGCGAAATAGTAAACGGCGGGGATGAGCAGATAGAGCGCCCGTTGCCGGGTGCGCCGCTGCCAGAGCAGCAGGACGGCGGCAATAGGCAGGGTGATGAGGATGGCGAGCGGGGTTTTGACCAGGAAGGCGATAGGGAAGTAAAGTAGGAAACCCTCGTTGGAAAATTCGCCCAGCAGGAAAGCGGCGCGCCCACCCCGGCTGACGTTGAGAATCTGGTCCAATCCGGCCCAGAAGGTGGGCATGGGGCCGCTGACGCTGTTCAAAAATTGCAGTGTTTCGGATGGGAAACGGGACGGCCCCCATTCAAAACCGAAGATGGCCCAGGTGACGAGCAGAGCAAGCAGCACGGCCGTACCCAACTGCACCACCCGTCGCCCCGCTATTCGCCAATAGGGGCCGGGTTGGGGCGGATACAGCGGTAAAACGGCCAACATGCCCCAAATGGGCAAAAAGCCCAACGTGGAAAGTTTGCTGCCAAAAGCCAGCCCGATGGCCACGCCAGCCCACAGCCAACGCTGCCAGCGCCAACCTGCCGTTTGCCACAGCCGCCACAGCAGGTAAAAGGCCAGAAAACTGAAAAGCGCGCCGCCCAGATCGGTGGTGATGAGACGGCCGTGTGCCAGGATATTTGGTTCAAACAGCAGCAAAAACAACGCCAGCAGCCCCGCGCTGCCGCCCCACAATTCGCGGGCAAAATGGAACCCCACCAGCGCCAGTCCCATGGTCAGGAAAACCACCGGCAGTCGCCCCAGGAAGATCATGCGTGTCACGTCATGGTTGGCCTGCCAGAGAAACTCCTCGGCAAAGACATACCAGTAGGTGTCTGGCGGCGACATCTCGGCCCAACTGGGGTGGTCAAAGGGAACCACCACATCGGGCAGGAGCAGCAGCGGCAGGGCGCTGAGGCTGTTGATCAGCGGTGGGTGTTCCAGGCTGAGGCGGGGGTCGCCGCCGGAGCGCAAAAAAGCGATGCCGCGTGCCAGGTGGTTTTGCTCGTCCATCGTGGGGCTGTCCCACACCATGCTGTTGAGCGCCAGCCAGAAAAAGAGGAGGAAGAGGGGGACGGCCGTCCATGTAGCCGGTATGCTGTGCCATTTTGCCATAGCGGGCGGATTATATGACAAGATGAGGGGGAGAGCAGGTGAAGGCGGCGAAGATGCCGGGGTGAGCAGGTAAAAGGTGACAAGGCGTGGCGGCAACGGTAGAATGACAGGCTTGTCCGTCACCGATTACGGATTACCGATTACGGATCACGGAATACGGATCACGAATTACGGATCACCGATTTATGCGTAAACACGCCGGCACACTCATCAAACTGGGCGTCACGGCCGTCGCCCTGCTCCTCGTTTTCCGAGAGGTTGAGCTGCGCCAGATTGTGGCGGCTATTGGGCAGGCGCAGTGGGGGTGGGTCTTGTTTGCCTTTGTACTGGTGAATGCCAGTGTGGTGCTGCGGGCGTATCGCTGGCGCATATTGCTGGTGGCGTTGGGGGCAACCGTGCGATTTGGCCGGTTGGTGGAACTGTATTTTGCCGCCGGATTTTTTAATTCCGTGCTACCCTCTGGCCTGGCAGGGGACGTGGTGCGGGCGGTGGAGGCGGCCCAGGACGTACCGGCCGATGTGGCCGCGGGCACCGTCATTGTAGACCGGCTGACGGGACTGCTGGCGCTGTTTATATTGGCGCTGTTGGCGCTGCCTTTGCGCCCTGTTTATTTCCCTACTGACCTGCTGGCGCAAATTGTGGCCATCTGTGTGGTCGGTTTGTTGGGCGGGCTGGTGCTGCTGCAAGGCAGCCTGGTGCGGCAGGTGGCACGCTGGGTGCCAGACAGGCTACGGCCGTATTGGGGCAAGGTTGAGCAGGTGTTAACGGCCGTGTCCGCTTGCGGCTGGCGGGCGATTGGCGCGGCGTTGGCGGTGTCGGTGCTGTTTAACCTGATGCAGATCGCCTGGTGGTGGAGCGCGGGTAAGGCGCTTGGTTATGACGTTTCCGTGTCTGTCTACTTTTACACCACACCACTGATGGCCCTGGCCACCCTGATGCCGTCCATTGGCGGCCTGGGTGTGCGCGAGAAACTGGCGATCTTGCTATTTGCGCCGGCGGGATTGCCGCCGGAGGCGGCCGTTTCTCTCTCTTTGCTTGTTTTTGCTCTGGAACGTGGTTCCGGGTTGTTAGGTGCGCCCATTTATATGGCCTCCCTGCTGCGGCAGAACCGGGGTGAATGAATGGGACACATCCCCCATATTCCTGAAAGTGTAATCAGGATATGATACAGGGCGTTTGGCACTTCTTCACACACGCTATTGCTGTTTTGTGGCAAAATGACGGCGGTCCTTTCCCAAACGTTCAACACAGGTGTGGCACACCAGCCTGCGCTGAACGCAGTGAAGTGATGTATAGAAATTCATAATTCATCCTTCATAATTCATAATTTTCAAAGGAGGCGTAGAGATTAAGTTATGTGGCAAAAAGTAATCTTATTCATCATAGTTGTACTGCTATTGGCGGCTTGTGGGTCGGAAGCGGCTTCTACACCGGAGGCGGCTACGGCCGTACCCACCGGGCGCACACTCGTTTTGGGCGATATTTCCGATGAAGCCGCGGAAACGATTCGGGGAACGCAGCCGCTGGCCGATTATCTGGCGGCGCAGTTGGCCGACAGGGGCATTTCGGGCGGCACAGTCAAAATTGCCCCTGACCTGGATACGATGATCCAGTGGATGAATGATGGCGAAGTAGACCTGTATTTTGACAGCCCTTATCCGGTATTGGTGATCAGCGATGAAACCGGCGCCACCCCCATTCTGCGCCGGTTTCGTTTTGGCGTGCCTGAATATCATTCCGTCTTTTTTGTGCCCAAAGATAGTGAAATAGACAGCCTGGATGATTTGGTGGGGCAAATGGTGGCTTTTGAGGAGATTTTCTCAACTTCCGGCTATATGCTGCCTCTGGCTCATCTGGTGGAAATGGGCATGAACCCGGTATTGAAATCTACTCCGGACAGTGAGGTGGCTGCTGATGAGATTGGCTACGTTTTCAGTACGGCCGATGATACCACGGTGCAGTGGGTTATCAGTGGTCTGGTTCCCGCCGGGGTAACGGACAATGTGTCGTTCTCCCGTTTGCCGGCCGACACCCAGGCGCAGTTGAAAATCATTGCCGCCACAGAGGATGTGCCCCGGCAGATGGTGCTGGTACGCGCCGGTATGGATGCTGATCTGGTGGCGGCCATTCGCGTGGCGCTGTTAGAAATGGAACAATCGGAAGAGGGGCGGGCCGCGTTGGAAAAATTCCAGACAACAGAATTCGCCGAGTTTGAAGAAGGGGCGGAGGTGGAACTGGCGCGTATGCGCGAGCTGTATGAGTTGGTGCAGGCGGAGCAGTAAGTTGTTGGGATTAGTGCCAGGCAAGGGGCTGTTCTTCTTTGGTAAACCTGAACGGTTCTGCCCCTTGCCTGGCACTATTTATGTATTGTTCCATTTCTGTTAGAGTATTGGTATGCGTCAACGATTCAGGTGGCAACGGCCGTTAGCCCTCAAACTTACCCTCATTATTACCCTCATCATCGTGATGGTTGTTACGGTCATTACCACCCTCACTGTGTACCGGGAACGCCAGAATTTCCAACGTGAACTAGAGCAGCAGGCAGACCTGTTGTTGAACACATTGGCTGCCAGCGGCGCGGATTCTTTGTATTTTCTGGAGGCGGATTATCTCTCTGACGTGATGCGGGATTTGGGGGAGTTTCAGGTGGTAACACACGGCCGTTATTATGACCCCGACGGCCGTATCATTGCCGACGCCATTGACCTTGATACACGCTTTAACCGGGAGCCGGACATCTTTGGCAAACTGCTGCTCTCCGGCACGGAAACCATTTATGTGTGGCAAGACGACCAGTTGATTGCCGGCGAGCCGGTCATTGTGGGGGCGGAGAAGATCGGCGCCGTCAGCATTGGGCTGCCCACAGCGCCACTAGCCGAAAAGCTCACGGCCGTGCGCCAGCAAGGCATTGTGGTGGCGCTGGGCGTGGCGTTTTTGGGGTTGGTGCTGGCGCTGCTGGTCAGCCGTTCCATTACCGAACCGCTGCAACAAATGATTGTCGCTACCGAAAACGTGCGCCAGGGAGATTTAAGCCAGCGCGTCTATATTCATACCGGGGATGAGCTGCAAACGTTGGGCGATCATTTTAACGACATGACCGCCCAGCTTGAAAAAACATTGCGCCAGATGGAGGAGGAAATTGAAGAGCGTAAACGCGCCCAGGCAGAGCTGCAAGCTGCCAAAGAAGCCGCCGAAGCCGCCAACCGCGCCAAAAGCGCCTTTCTGGCCAACATGAGCCACGAATTGCGCACCCCCCTCAACGCCATTTTAGGTTTTGCCCAATTGATGGTACGGCGCAATCAGGTTGGGCCTAAAGACCGCAACAATCTGGACATCATTTTGCACAGCGGTGAACATTTGCTGACGTTGATCAACCAGGTGTTGGATATGTCCAAGATTGAAGCCGGGCGTATGACTTTGCATGAAAAACCCTTCCACCTGTATGCCATGATGGAAGAGTTAGAGAGCATGTTTCGGCTACGGGCGAAAGAGAAAAAAGTGCAGTTGGTGATGGACGTTGACCCGGATATGCCCCCGGTGATTATTGCCGACGAGACGAAACTGCGGCAGGTATTGATCAATTTGCTGAATAATGCCCTGAAATTTACCGTGCAAGGGCATGTCCGTTTGCAGGTACGGTATGAATCGGGCACGGCCGTGTCGAATAAGCCGCTCCATTTGCTGCACTTCACCGTTGAAGATTCCGGGCCGGGCATTGAGCCGGAGGAAGTGGACAAGGTATTTGAGGCTTTTGTCCGCGCCAAGGCCGGTATCCAATCCAATGAAGGCACCGGATTAGGACTCACGCTGAGTCGCCAGTTTGCCCGGCTGATGGGCGGTGATATGACCGTCCGTAATGTGAATGATGAACCGGGACACGGCGCGATTTTTGAATTTACCATTCGCGTAACCCCAGATGAGGTGGCGGACGAACGGGCCAGGGCATTGCCTCTGCAAATTGTCGGTCTGGCGCCCGACCAGCCAGAGATACACGTGTTGGTGGTGGATGATAACTGGGAAAACCGGCAGGTATTGGTGGAGTTGTTACGGCCGTTGGGTTTTGTGGTGCAGGAAGCGGCCGATGGGAAAGCCGCGGTTGAGGCGTGGTATCGTTGGCGGCCCCACCTCATTTTGATGGACCTGCACATGCCCAAAATGGATGGTTATGAAGCGACCCGCACCATTTTGGGTCAGGCTGAGAACCAGAGGCCGGTTATTATTGCCATTACTGCCAGCGCCTTTAGCCACGAGCGCCAGGCGATTTTAGAGGTAGGTTGCAGCGACTTCATCCGCAAACCGGTGCGGACGAGTTTTATTCTGGAAACCATTCAAAAGCATCTGGCTGTGCAATATCTCTATGCCGAAGCAACAGAGGCGGATGCAGTTGTCCCGGCCATTGTCAGCGCGAATGGCGATGAGGCAAACGCGCAAGCCCTGCCGCCCACGCTGCTGGCCCAACTCCGGCAGGCCACATCGCAGGCGGATATGGAGAAAATTGAGGTGTTGGTCACGGCCGTAGCCACTTACAACCCCACCCTGGCTGACGAACTACACCGGCTGGCTGATGATTTTGAATACGGTAAAATCCTGGACCGTCTGGAACTGGAAGAAGAAGTAATTGAGTAGTTGGGTCATTCGGTAATTGCGCAATTACCCAATGACCCCGTATCTATGAACGAACATTCCGTCCCCCCTCTTTCCGCCACCGTCTTGATTGTGGATGATACACCGGCCAATTTACGGCTGTTAGCCAGCCTGTTGGGCAATGCCGGTTACCAGGTGCGCCCGGCGCGCGACGGCCGTATGGCCCTCTCTGTGGCCCAATCCCACCCCCCAGACCTCATCTTGCTAGATATTATGATGCCGGAAATGGACGGCTATGACGTGTGCCGTCACCTGAAAGCAGACGAGCGTACCCGTGAAATCCCCGTCATCTTCATCAGCGCCCTGGATGATGTGCATGACAAAGTGAAGTCCTTTCAATTGGGTGCGGTTGACTATGTAGCCAAACCATTTCAGGCCGAAGAAGTGCTGGCGCGGGTGCGCAGCCACATTACCCTCTACAAATTGCAGCGCGATTTGCGCGAGCAGATAGCTGAGTTAGACGCTTTTGCCCACACCGTGGCCCACGACCTGAAAAACCCGCTGGCGTTGGTCATTGGCCTGATTGATTTTGTGCTGTTGCAATTCGCCGATGACATGCCGGAAGAAGTGATTGATTATCTGAAAAAAATACAAAACACCGGCTATCGTGGGGTGAACATTATTGATGAACTGCTGCTGCTGGCCAGCGTGCGCAAACAGGACGTGCAGCTACGGCCGTTAGACATGGCCGAGATCGTCGCCAAAGCACAAGATCGCCTGGTGTTGATGACCGACAATTACCGGGGGGAAATAACCATGCCAGACGTGTGGCCCACGGCCGTTGGCTACGCCCCCTGGGTAGAGGAAGTGTGGGTTAACTACATGAGTAATGCCCTGAAATATGGCGGGCAGCCGCCGCAACTGGAATTGGGCACGGCCGTACAGCCAGACGGCATGGTGCGCTGCTGGGTGCGGGACAACGGGCCGGGCCTCTCGCCGGATAAACAGGCCGTCCTCTTCACCGAATTCGTGCGCCTGAACGAACTCCGCGCCGAAGGTTTTGGCCTGGGGCTTTCCATCATCCGCCGCATCATGGACAAACTGAACGGCCGTGTCGGCGTCCACAGCGTGGAAGGGGCAGGCAGCGAGTTTTACTTTGAACTCCCCGCTGCGTGAGCAGGTGAGCGGGTGAAGGGGTGAGCAGGTGGAGGGGTGAGTAAGTGAGAGGGTGATGCCTACCCTTTCATAATTCCTAATTCCTAATTCCTAATTCCTCAAAAAATGCGCACGTGAACCCATTCGCCGGCTTGCAGGCCGTTTTTGTTCAGGGGGACTTTGATCAGGCCATCGGCATTCACCAGCGTGTAAATCAAATTGCTTTTGCCAAACACCGGCGTGGCTACCAGACCATCCGGGCCATCTTCCAGGCGAGCGGGCACATAATCTTCACGGCCGCTTTCGCTGGCGATGTTCTGGCTCAATTTCGCCCACACCACTCCCTGGCGGGGCAATTCCTTCACCCCTTGCAGCCGGTAAATAGCCGGAACGCCAAACATATCAAACTGGATCATGGCCGAAACCGGGTTGCCGGGCAGTCCCAATACCGGTTTGCCCGCTACCGCGCCCACAATCGTCGGTTTGCCGGGGCGGGTAGCCACGCCGTGCAGCAGCACACCCGGCTGTCCCAGCTTCTCAATTACCTGCACTGTCATATCGCGCACACTCACCGATGACCCGGCGGAGAGGACGAGCATGTCGCAGGCAGCTAACAGGTTGGCAGCGGCCCTATACAGCGCCTCAAAATCATCGGGCACAATGCCGCCCAAAACGGGAACGCCGCCCGCCTGCCGCACCATGCCCGCCACCGTGTAGCTGTTGATGTCCCGAATTTGCCCCGGCCCCGCCGCCTGCGCCGGGGGGATGACTTCATCACCCGTTGCCAGAATGCCCACACACGGCCGTCGGGCCACCGCCACCTGCATCATACCTAACGCCAGCAACCCGCCTATGTCTTGCGGCCGTAACCAATGCCCGGCGGGCAATATCTCTGCGTCCTGGCTCACGTCCTCCCCCACTTGCAGTACATTCTGGCCCACGGCCACGGCTTTGAAGACTTCGATTTCGTAAGGGAGATTAGAGATTGGAGATTGGAGATTAGAGATTGGAGATTGGAGATTGGGAGATTGCCCACTGCCCACTGCCCACTGCTCGCTGCTCACTGCTAACTGCCCCCTGCTCACTGAATCCCGATCACCGATCACCTGCGTATGCTCCACCTGCACCACGGCATTGGCCGTGTCCGGGATCATGCCGCCGGTGTGGACGAGGGCGGCCTGGCCGGTTTGCAAGCTGAGGTGTGCCGGTTGGCCCATGGGGATTTCGCCAATGACTTGCAGGAAGGCGGGCAGGCTTTCGGATGCGCCGTAGGTGTCGGCGGCGCGCACGGCGTAACCGTCCATGGTGCTACGGCGGAATTGGGGCAGCGGGTGGGGGGCAACCAGGGGCACGGCCGTGACCCGGCCCACTGCATCTTCTGTAGCGATGGTTTCGGGGGAGAGTACGGCCGTTACCTGTGCCAGCAGCAGCGCCCGCGCCTCGTCGGGAGGTAGAACGTTAAAAAACTCGGGCATAGCAATTATCGGTAGATCAAAATTGAGGAGCAGGGCATCCTCAGATGCCCGTCCGTTCGCATCTGAGGATGCGAACTCTGCTTGTTCAATTGTTAAGGGAAGACGGAAACCTGCATTCATCATCTGCGTATTCACATCACCCCTCTTTCAATAAGTTATGAAGTTATGGCGGGGCATTATAACACGGCGCGGATATAATACCGCACTTACCAATATCCAAAGGAGAGTTTTATGATACCCATTGAATCGTTATTGTCTGCTCGTTTGTTTTTACGGCCGCAGGTTGTTGGCGACACTATCTACTTCATCAGCAACCTGAACGGCCGTAACTCCCTTTACCGCATGAAAACCGGCGGCAGTGTGCCCGAACCGCTGCTGCCGCCGGACATCGCCCTGCAAAATCCCCACCTGATCGAAGGCATTTCGTTTGTCGTCTTCCCGCAACTTGACCAGATTTTGGTGATGATTGACCAGGACGGTGACGAAAATTACCAGCCCATGCTCATCCCGGCGACGGGCGGCTACCCGCAGCCCTTTCACGGCGAAATTTTCCAGGGCAACAGCGTTTTTGCCGGTGGCGAGGATGTGGAGCGCAACGTTATCCTCTTCATCGCTCAGTCGCGCAGCGAATCTGTGTTTCGCTCCTATATGGCCGATGTGGGCACGGGTGAATGCACCAAACTGAATGAGAGCATGTATGGGGGGATGCCCGCCGGTAATAACAAGGACTTTACCCGTTTCATTCTGGCCGAGGGCTATGGCGCGGGTGACGTGGTGTTATTCCGGTATAACCTGGGGGATGAAGCGCCTGCGGTCTTGTTTGGCACGCCCATTGGGCAGCGGCAGCCGGGGCAGGAATTCCCGCCCAATAATATCAATGAGGTCTACTTTATCCGCGGCGAGTCGGCGTTGTTCTTTTCCACCAGCCTCTTTTCAGACACATATGGGCCGGGCTTTCTGTCGTTGGCGGAGCCGGATGCGCCGCTCCCGGTGACGGTGGAGGGGGTGGTGCATACCGGGCAGGGAGAGATGACGGCGTTGAAGCATCTGGCAGGCAACCGGTATCTGGTGGAGTATAACATTGATGGCTGCTCCTGGGCGTATGAAGCGGCGCTGGATGAGGATAATCTGGTGCTGCGGTTGGAGCGGGTGCTGGTGGGGCAGGGTGAATTGGTGAATGGGGTATTGGACGCGATGCGCTATGATAAGGCTGGCGACCGGTATGCGCTGGCGTTTAGCACGGCCGTATCCCCCACCCAACTCTACACCATTGCCGGCCCGAATCGGGATTGGCTGGAGCGGCACACCAATGAGCGCATCCTGGGGCTGACCGAAAGCATGTTATCCCCCGGCGAAGATTATGCCTTCGATTCCTACGACGGGCTGCGCATCTCCGCCCGGCTCTACTTACCGGCGGCGGAATTGGGTTACGAAGGGGCACGGCCGCTCATCTACTACATTCACGGCGGCCCGCAGGGGCAGGAACGGCCCGATTTCGCCTGGTTTTCCATGCCCTTTATCCAATTCCTGACGCTGAACGGCTTTGCCGTTTTTGTGCCCAATGTGCGCGGCAGCACCGGCTATGGTTTTGAGTATATGAAACATGTGGTGCGTGATTGGGGCGGCGCGGATCGGCTGGATCACGTTCATGCCATGACCCAGGTTTTGCCTGAAGATGAGCGGGTGGATGTCTCCCGCGCCGGGGTGGTGGGGCGTTCCTACGGCGGGTTTATGACGCTGACGCTGGCTTCGCGCCACCCGGAATTGTGGGCGGCGGCGGTGGATATGTTTGGCCCCTATAATCTGCTGACGTTTGCCGACCGGGTGCCGCCGACGTGGAAGCCGTTTATGAAGATGCTGGTGGGCGACCCGGAGACGGAAGCTGATTTCCTGAAAGAACGGTCGCCCATTACCTATATTCAGAACGTGCAGTGCCCCATGCTGGTCATCCAGGGCAAGAATGATCCCCGCGTGTTGGAAATTGAGTCCCGTGAACTGGTGGAAGATTTACGCGCCAAAGGCAATCAGGCGGAGTACCTGATGTTTTCAGACGAAGGGCATGATGTGTTGAAGTTTGAAAACCGCGTCACCGTGTATAACACGATGACGAATTTTTTCAGGGAGTGGTTACGGCCGTAATCCGTAATCCGTAAATCGTAATCCGTAATCCGTATAACGGGTTACGGGTTACGGATTACGCATCACGGATTACAGTTCTGCCGACGGCCGTGCCCACAAACTGCCCACGATCACGATGCCGCCGACGGGAACCAGCAGGAACAGTTGCCACCAGCCGCTCATGCCCGCGTCGTTCAGGCGGCGTGTGCCCGCCGCCAGCCAGGGCAGCAGCATCACAGTCAGAAACGCGCCCGCCAACGCTTCGCTTAAGTAGGAAAACGCGGCCACCAGCAGGAACAGGAACAGGGTAAACCACCAGAACTCTGACCGGGAGGCACGGCCGTGAAACGTACCAGATTTGAGAAGACAGGTCAGTATCGCCTGAAAGAAGGTCAGGCTGCCACCTTTCAGGCCGTCGCCTTCCAGGTCGCCGCCTTCCAGGCCGCTGTCGTCGTCATGGACATTCGATTTCAAACTATCTGCCATTTTTGTTTGTAACTCCTTGCCGAATAATGAGACGGCTTCTCGCAATGATGTAGCCCAATTCCGTGAATCAGGCCCGTCTGCATTTTCAGCCACATCCCCCTTGTCCACAACTGTGGAATTCCCTAGTTTTAGCACCAGTTCCACCCTGGAACCCACTTCAAACTTGTCGTAAATGTTCTTCAGGTGGAATTCAACCGTGCGTTCCGAAATATGGAGGGCAGCCGCCATGGCCTTATTGCTGTTGCCTTCCAGCAAAAGCGCCACCACTTCCCGTTCCCGGCTGCTCAATACATCCAATTGTGTCATGGTCATGTCCCTTTCCCTTGCGGTTGTTTGCTGCCCGTATTCTATCGTAATTCGTGAGGCGTGATGCATAATCCGTAGAGGCGGGACGGCGCGGTGAAACGGTGTGAAAAACGCAAAACCTTATCCCGCGCCGCCTCGCCCCCGCGCGGCATGGTGGGCAAAGCGGGGCGAGACGGGCGGGAATAGATGTTTTGGTGAACCCGCCAGACGATTTCTCGCCCGTCCCGCCCGTACAGATGGTCGCCATTTTGTTGCCTGTAAGGGGGAAGGGGTTACAATTTCCAGCGCAGTTGAGAGAGATTGGTGCAATCTTCAAGATTGAACCAATCTATGAACAAGGGAACGCGCCAGAGGCCGATGAAAACTATTACCGAAAATACCTTATTTTATGGAGACAATCTCCCCATCTGGAAGGCCGAGATTTGACAAATCTTGGAGATTTGTCAAATCTGAAACCTGCATTGTCGTTGCTACCAATGTAGCAAAAGCAGCGCAACGGGTAGCAAATATATTGCAAGCGGTAGCAATGGTGATGTAACGGGTAGCAAGTGTATTGCAAGCGGTAGCAATGGTGATGTAACGGGTAGCAAGTTTATTGCAAGCGGTAGCAAGAGTGATGTAACGGGTAGCAAGCTTATTGCAAATGGTAGCAACAATAATGTAATATGTAGCAGGGGTATTGTAAGCAGTAGCAAAAGCAATGTAAGAAGTAGCAAGTGTAATGGTAGGGGTAGCAAGGGTGTTGTAAACCGGACAGTCGTTGGGAAACGCGTTGGGAAACGCGTTGGGAAACGTCAGTAAAAGGCAAATAAGCCTGATTTGTCATCAATAAAAAGGAGATTCTCTCATGCCAAACCGACCGAAGGATACGATTGCCAGACAGTTGAATAAGGCGCAGTTAGCCATTGCCAATTCATTGGCGGATACAGAAATCAGCACGGCCGTAGCCCAATACGGCTACGACGAAACCAAATTAAACGCGGGGATGGCTCTGTATACGACGGCATTAACGGCCGTGAACGCCCAGGCCGCCGCTAAAGGTGACCAAAAAGCCGCCACCGCCGAACTGAAAACCAAACAAAAAGCCGCCCATGACGCCTTCCAGGCCGCCGCCAAAATTGCCCGCGCCGCCCTGGACGGCGATGACCTGACCACCCTGGGACTGGATGGCAGCACCCCCCGCGACACCGCCGGTTTCATTCAGGCCGGTTACACCCTCTTCGATAACGCCAAAGAAAGCGGCCTGTTGGCGGACTTCGGCTACGACACCGACCGGGTCAACGCCGAACGCGCCAAAATCGCCGCCTTCGACGCCGCCAATCAGGCGCAAGAAATAGCCAAAGGCGCGGCGCAGCAGGCCACCCAGGACCAGAACGCCGCCCTGGATGCCATGAATGAGTGGACGGCGCAATATCTCAAGATCGCCAAAGTTGCCTTACGCGGCAAAAAACAGTTGTTGGAGAAAATCGGCGTCACCGCCCGCACCACCAAAACGGCCGCGCAGCGGGCGGCCCGGAAAAAGGCAGAAGAAAGTAATCCGTAACCCGTAACCCGTAATCCGTGAGCCGTAATCCGTGAGCCATAATCGGATTACGAATTACGGCTCACATATCACTCGTCACTCGTCACCCGTCACCCCATGCTCACCCAAACCCAATTCAACCGCATTGCCCACGCCCTGCCCGTTTTGCACCGCGCCGACCCTCAGTTGGTGCGCGAATTTATGCAGGCCGCCTTCCTGGCCCGCATCCCCGCCAACCACGACGTATTCGCCGAAGGCGGCCAGATTGAGGCCATCGCCCTGTTGCTGTCCGGCGTCGTGCGCGTCTATAAAATCGGCGTCACCGGGCGGGAGATCACCCTCTACCGTTTTGGCCTGGGCGAATCCTGCGTCCTCACGGCCAACGCCATCCTCAGCCAGCAAACCTTTCCCGCCATCGCCACCGTCGAACAGGAAGCGGAAGCGGTGATGATTCCGGCGGCCGTATTCCGCGATTGGGTCGGCCGTTATGACCTGTGGCGGGAATTTGTCTTTGACCTGTTTTCGCAGCGCCTCACCCGCGTCATGGACGTGGTGGACGATGTGTTGTTCCGCCGCATGGATGCGCGGGTAGCCCGTTTCCTGCTGGAACGGGGCCAGGCGCAACAGTCCATCCCCATCACCCACCAGGAGATTGCCGCCGAACTGGGCAGTTCCCGTGAAGTGATCAGCCGCATCCTGGAAGATTTTGCCGGTCAGGGCCTTATCAGCCCCGGCCGGGGCCGGATTGAACTGGTAGACGTAGACGGCCTGAAAAGTCGCGCCGCCATGTAAATCACACATCCGCATAAGTCTGCCATCCCAGACCCCCGAAATGAACCTGTCATTCCGAACCCCCGAAGGGGTGAGGAATCTTTCCCCTGGCTAAGGTGAAAGATTCCTCACTCTGAAGACTACGCTCGGATTGACATAGCGTGGTAATGTGACTTTGTCACCGACAACCCCCCGCCCATCTCTTATAGTAGGCGCATGATATAAACCTGCTGTTCAAATAGGAGATGAAAAATGAACCCTTTTATCGCATTTATGGCCTCAACGGCCGGCCGCATTATCCGCATCGTCGCCGGTATCGCCCTGGTAGCCTGGGGCTGGTTTGGTCTGGGTGGCACAACCGGCATCATCGTGACCATCATCGGCCTGCTGCCCCTGCTCGCCGGAGTGTTTGACTTCTGTGTCTTTGCCCCCCTGTTTGGCAACCCCCTCAGCGGCAAGAAAATCCGGGCGTCAGCGTGACGAGTGACGGGTGACGAGTGATGCGTGAGAAAATCACTCGTCACGTATCACTCGTCACGTATCACCGGCCTCAAACTGCGCAAAATCCCCTCCAGGCAGCGCAGCGTATCGCCAGGGGGCCAGGGAGTGGCCTGACTGACCCTGATCTGGCTGCCCGCCTGCGCCAGCCGGTCTTCAATATAATTCGTAGCCGTTAGCAAAATAACAGGCACATCCGCCAGCGCCGCGTCCGACTGCATGGCCGTTAAAACGGCCAGCCCGTCCATTTGGGGCATAATCAAATCCAAAATCACCAGGTCAGGCCGTTCTTGCTGCATGGCATTGAGGGCAGCACGGCCGTCATACGCCACCTGCACCGCCATCTCCGCCTGAATAGCCGCCAGCCCCCGCTCCACCAACTGGCACACGCCAGGGTTATCATCCACCACCAGCACCCGCTGCACCGGCCCACACTGCGCCATTTCCGCCCGCAACTGTTCAAAATTGATCGGCTTCGTCAGGCAGGCCACCGCGCCCACCATATCCGCCATCCACGCCTGGCTGGGCAGCGAACATTCAATGACGGGAATCGTCAGGCCATCCACCCACTCCGGCGCGGCCGTTTTGCCGGGTGGCAAATTGTAAATGGCCGCCAATGGATGATAAGCGACAATCTGTTCGGCCATCTCCTCCTGGTTGGCGATGGGGATAATCTCAAAGTCGGCCAGATGGCGCTGCAACAGGCTGATCACCAGGGGATCAGGGTCGGCGGCGAGCAGATACGGCCGTACCACCTGCGGCAGCGGTTCAATCGGGCGCGTCTGGTACGGTTTGGGCGATGGCCGATGATGGGGCAGCGGCAGGCTAAAGGCAAAAGTGGAGCCAATACCCGATGTACTTTCGGCCCAGATACGGCCGTCGTGCGCCTCCACAAAACGCTGGCAAATGGCTAAACCCAACCCCACGCCACCCTGCTGCCGGCTGAACGAATGATCCACCTGGTAAAACTCGGTGAAAATGTGGGCCAACTGCTCCGGGGCAATGCCGGGGCCGGTATCTTCCACCTGAATGATGACTTCATCTACGGCCGTTGTCGCCCGCAATGTCACCGTGCCCGCTTCCGTATAGCGGCGGGCATTGTTCAACAAATTCAACACCACCTGTCGCACGCGCGTCTGATCTACTTCTACCATAGGCAGATCAGCCGGTATTTCCAGGCGCAGCACAATATCCGGCGAACTTTCAAACAAATTGTTCACAATCGCCGCCGTCTCTTGCAGCAGCGGCGCCAGCGCCGTCGGCTCCTTTTGCAGCGTAAAACCAACCATCTCAAAGCGAGACAAATCCAGAATATCATCAATCATGCCCAGCAGGTGGCGGCTGTTGCGGTAAATCTGGTACACATCGCGCATCAGCTTAGGCGGCCAATTTTCGCCGCCCGGCCAGTCTTCGCCATACACCTCCGGCGACAGCACCATCACCTCGCTGAACCCCAGGATGATGGCCAGCGGCGTGCGCAGTTCATGGCTGATGTTGGCGGCGAACTGCTCTTTAAGCCGCTGCGCTTCGCGCAATTGCTTGTGCACCAGCAGCAGTTCATTTTCGGTGCGTTCGCGCAGGTCATTGACAATTTTGAGCGACTTGTTGGTCAGCGCAGTCTGGCCTGCTGGTTGCGCGTCGTTTCCAGCAGTTCGGCGGCGCGCTGGTTCATGTGCCACACCCAATCCAGGGTAATGGTAAGCTGGCGGGCCGTCAGCCAGGCCGCCAGCAGCGCCAGCGTCAGCACAGTGAGAACGCCGGTCAGATCATAGGCGCGCGCTCCCTGGTTCGTCAGCCACACGGCCGTACCGCCCACCATCACGGCCGTAACCACCTCGCCGCCGCTGACCAATACGGCCGTGACAAAAATGAGAATCGCGCCCACAAATGGCAGCCACGCCACCGGGAACAGCGCCATCATCACCGCCAGCGCCACCGTCAATCCCCCCGCCAGCACGTGCCGCGCCCAGATGGGCCGCCGGGTATTAAGCGCCAACGCCAACAGGCACAGCCCGGTCAGCCCGGCCCAAAAGAGCAGCATGTCCAGCGGAAAGCTAACCGGCGGATTGTAAAATAGCAGCATCAACTGCGCCGTCACCAGCGCCAGCAGGGCAATACGCGCCGTCAACTGGCCGCGCAAATCATCCAGATTTTCCCGAATGGCATCGGCGCGGCCCGAAGCCGCATCAGGTTCGCCGTCTGGCGGAAACGGAGAAAGTCTGGCGGCAATGCCCAATTTCCCCATCTGCCCATCTCCCAATCTCAACCATTTGCCGCTCATAACCTATCGGCATAAGCAACAAAACGGCCCCACATGGAGGCGTTGTCTACACCTCTTTGCAAGAAGGCGGCGATGTAGTAACGGCCGTTGCCCGCCGCCGCGATCTCCTTGCCCAAATTCTCCGCATGAACAATCCCCTTCGGGAACAAATTCAGGTGCATATCCTGGTAATACTTATCCAGCGGGTACATCTCGTCCCAATCCTGGCCGAACTGGTCAATCAACTTCTGGTTCGCTTCGGCGAACGTTTTGGGGTGCCAGTTGCGCTGGATGGTGTTCATGGGGTGTTCCATAGCCACACAGTCAATGCCCAGCCACTTAATCTGGCGGGCAATGCACCAGTCGCCAAAGTCCGGCGAGGGGCCGGGATGTTTGATCATGTAGCGGAATTCGTCGGAGTCCGGGCTGTTCCAGCCGTAGCGATACCAGCCCGTTTTGATGATCAGAATGTCGCCGTCGTGCAAATCCACCCGCTCCTCAATCATCTGCGGCGTGTAAACGCTGGAGTTGCTAACCACATCGGAGATGTCTACGATGACGCCAGGGCCATGCCAGTAATCGAGCGGTACCTGGCCGATGGTGCGGCCGGCCGCCCAGAAATGTTTCTCGCCGTCCATGTGGGAAGCCAGGTGGAAACTGGCGCGGCAGTGGGCATTGTTGCGCCCCAGGCCAAAATACTGCCCGCCTACCCGTTTGGTGTATTTGATGCTCAACGGTTCGTAGTTGGCCCACTGCGGCGTCTGCACGCTGAAAGGCAGGGTCATATCCAGCGTGTTTGCCTGCTGCATGGCGGCGAAGAACTCCGCCTGGGCCATGCCCTCCGGCGCTTGCAGGGCCACGGCGCGGCACCAGGCGGATTCCACTTCCATGAAGGGGATAGGCTGAATCATAATCCAGGCGCGCTGGTTGCCCAGTTCGCCAATTTGCCCGCCGAGGGATTCGGCCAGCAGCAGCCCGGCTTTGGGCATGGTGATGTGCGTCAGTTCGTGGTACTGCTCAGGCGGGAACAGTTCGTCCCAGGCGACGCCGTGTGTTTCTTTCAACTTTGTTTCGGCTTTGTCAAATTCACGGCCGTGCATATTCCGTATGTTCGTGTTCATGGGGTGTTCGGCGCAGCCACAGTCCACACCAATCAGCTTCAATTTCATATCCAACGCCCATTGGAAAAAGTCCGGCGACGGGCCGGGGTGGCGCACATAATAGCCAAATTCCTTATTTTCAATGCCCCCCTGCGCCTGTGGGTTGGGTGTGTCCGGTTGATCCCAGGCGTAGCGGTGATAGCCGGTGTTGATGATGAGGATGTCACCCGGCTTCACCTGCACCCGGTCAGTGATCATCTGCGGCGTGTATAGGCTGTAATCAGACACCGCGTCGCTGATGTCTACAACCACGCCTTCGCCGCACAGGGCGTTGAGCGGGATGTCGGCGATGGCCTGCGCCCCGGAGTGGAAGGCGCGCGGCCCCACCAGGTGGGTGCCGGTGTTGTTGCTCCATTCGATCAGCTGCCCGTTGGCTCCCTGCCCGCCGCCATAAGCGCCGGTGAGCCGTTTGAAAAAGTGGACTTGCAGCGGCATTTCACCGGGCCAGGGTGGGGTGAAGATACTGAGTGGTTGGGTCAGGTCAAACCATTTGGCTTGAGTAAGGGTGTGGATAATCGAGTTCATGCTTTTCTCCTTCGTTAGTACGTTCGTAGTAGGCGATTCATCGCCCTCTGACGGCACTAAAGTGCCTACTACAAACAGTTATTGTAACGCTGCCGGGGGAGGGGAACAAAGGGGGTGGGCTACGGCCGTGACCCTCCCCCTTCTTTGCGCTATACTGTGCCCGTAAACAAACCGTCACTGACCCCAACAACCTGCCCACCACATACCTTTTTATGGAGAGAAAAATGAAATCATCCCGTTGGTCACACCTGGTTTCGCAGACAATTTTTAGCCTCCTGATTGTCTTTGCCGCCCTCTTTATCCTCTGGTCAAATGCCTCCGCCGGGTTTCGTACCGGAGGGGCCGGTAACTGCGGCAATTTTGCTGACGCCATTGCCTTAGCCGAAGACGGGGATGTAATTGTACAGATGGTTCCGGCGCGCAACTCCGGCAGTGCGGTCATCACCAAAAACCTGCGTCTGAGCGGCGGCTGGCTGCCCACCGAAAATTGCGCCGTCAACAACCAGTATTTCACCGAGACAACGGACTATCTGGCGTATGGCTTTCAATATGCCGCCCCCTATACCCGGTCTGAACTTTTTGCATCGGGTGATTCTGTTTTGATTTTGGAAGACTCAAGCGCCCCTGGCTTCCCGCACCTGGACAACCTGATCGTTGAACATTTCATTTTAAGCGATGCTTCTGCCAATGAGGGCGGTGGGATCAACGGCGTGATCAGCGGCAGCGCCCATGTGTTGTTGGATAACGTCTGGTTACGGGGCAACCAGGTATTGGGGGATGGCGGCGGCGTCAGACTGGAAGTGCGGGATGGCTCCCATCTGGTCATTGAAGACAGCGCCTTTTACACCAACACGGCCGATAATTTTGGCGGTGGGCTGTATGTGGAACTGCGTGAAGGCTCCTATTTGACGATTGAAAACACCCTATTCAGCGAGAACCAGGCACTTTTTGGCGGCGGGATGCATCTTGTGGTTTATGATACCAGTCAAGTATTCATTCGCCATTCGGCATTTAGCAGCAACAATACCAACAGTACCAATGCCCATGGCGGCGGTGGTCAAATCATTATGCACGGCGGACGTGTTACCCTGGATGGGGTCACGTTTGCCGGGAATGAAGGCGGGGGTACCGGCGGGCAAGGTGGTGGTCTGTTTATCCAGATGGACAGCGGGGACGTCGTCATTAAAAACAGCCAGTTTGTGAACAACAGCGCCGGGCAGGGCGGCGGTCTGTTTGTGGAAAGCGTGGGCAGCGACCCTGCTGCTGTGCAAATTGTAAATACCCGCTTTGAAGGCAACACACCCAACGCTTACCAGTTTGTGCAAACGGGCAGTGGCGCGTTGATAACGCAGCTTCTCAACCAATCGGCTTATCTACCGGCTGTGTTAAAACCGGCGCCGACGCCGGTAGCCTATGCCCGCATCAACCAGATCACCCTGGATGAGGCGTTTAATTTTGTGGTGGAGTTTGACACTTTCAACTTCACGCCGGTTTTGCCCGGTGTGCATTTGCACTTCTTCTTTGATACGGTTTCGCCGGAAAACGCCGGTATGCCCGGCAGCGGCCCCTGGGAAATCTATGGCGGCGGCAGCCCTTTTATAGGCTACCATTTTGGTGAACGGCCGTTTGGCCCAGATGGCGCGGAGAGGATGTGTGTGCTGGTGGCGAACGCCGACCACACGGTGCGTTTGGGAACCGGCAACTGCGTCAAACTGCCGTAACCTGGAAGAGCAGTGCCAGGCACGGGGCGAACGGCTCTGGTCATTCACAAGCCTTACGCCCCGTGCCTGGCACTACCCCACGATATTCTTAAACTTGATGTTCCCGTCGCGGATAATTTTGCCGGTGTCGGCAAAGTGAAAAGGAGGGCGCATCAGGCCATACGCTTGCAGGTAGTAGAGGGGAGCTACGGCCGTTTCTGTTTGTACCAGCACTCTATCTGCCTCATGGTACAGATCAAACCGGTGTTGCGCGCTAACCACCGTTTGCGCCTGGTCGAGCAAGTTATCAAACAAGACATGACGCCAGTTAAAGAGATTATTGGCGCTGCTGCTGTAAAAAAGCCCGCGTAATACATCATCCGGGTCAGGAAAAGCCGCATACCAGCCTGATAGCGCCAGATGTCCCCGGCCTTGTTCCAGGTGTGTCGTGAATTCCGTATCTGTCAGATTGTCTACTATTTCCACCGACACGTGCAAATGTGTTTGCCACGCCTGCTGTAAATAAGCCGGCGCCCCGGCAAAACCAGGTAATGCCAACAGCTTGAGGGGCGGTAAGCTGCGCCCACCGGCAAAACCGGCCTGTTGTAATAAAAATCGCGCCTGTTCTGGGTCAAAAGGCAAACCTATTTCCGGCGAATGACCGGGCATACCCGGCGGCACAAACCCACCCGATGCCGGTTTTTGCACCCCCGCCCACACGGTCTGCACCAATGTTTGCCGGTCAATGGCGCAGGTAAATGCCTGGCGCACCAGCCTGTTATCAAATGGCGGCGTATTGCAGGCAAAACCCAGAAAGAAAGTGACAAAGCCCTGCACCAGAAAAGTGGCTTCCGGGAAAAGAGTGGGCAAATCGGTGCGGTCGTCTACCCGACACCAATCCACCTGGTCTTGTTGGTACTGCTGCCAGTTTGCCTCCTGAAATTGCAAAGATACCTGGGAGATGTTCCCTGTCCGTAGACCACGATAGTGGGGGTTCTGTTTCAGGCGTAAGCCGTTTTCATAGACATCACCGTCCGGTTGAAAGGGGCCATTGCAAACGAGATGGCTGGGTGTGGCCCACGTTTCGGGGTACATAGTTGCATGATGCGCCGGTTGGGGCACCGTCACCGGATAGGCCAGCAGATAGAGGAAGTAGTTGATGGGTGTGTCCAGATCAATTTGCAATGTCCAGTCGTCGAGAGCGGTGACGCCTACGGCCGTGACCTCCGCCTCCTCTCCCCGATGAAATGCCGCCGCCCCCCGAATGGCGTATAACTGATGGGCCATGCCCGCATTGGTCTGCGGGCTGAGATTGCGCCGCCAGGCAAAAACAAAATCATGCGCCGTCACCGGCGCCCCATCGCTCCAGCGCCAATCCTGCCGTAGCTCAAAACGGTAGCGCCGCCCCCCCCGCAACACCTGCCAGCGCCGCGCCAGCAAGGGGATAATGTTCCACTCATTGTCCAGTTCCACCAGACCTTCAAACAGGTTGATGATCAATTGCAGGGCGTCGCTGGTTTCCACGCGCGCCGGGTCCAGGTCATGGGCAAATTCGGGCAGCACCCCCCAGCGGAAAGTGGGCACGGCCGTACCTGTCTCTTGCTCATCCATTTCTGCCCGTCTCCCCGATAGTTGTTCCAACAGGTCAAAAGCCTGTTCGTAATAACGCTGCGCGCCGTCAAAATCCAGGTCATTGACTTTGACCTGGGCCAGTTTCAGATACGTCCTGGCCCGACGATCCCGTGTGGCGGCGTCTGGGGGCAGTTGGGAGAGCAGGGTGAGGATACGGCCGTAAAGCAGTTCCGCTTCTTCATGGGCATAGAGCAGCCGGGATTGGTCGGCCGTCAGGCTGAGGTAATAAATCGCCCTGTCCAACGCCTCCGCCTGTTCCCAATGATAGGCTAGAAAGGCCACCTGTTCGGCGATGGCCGCCGGGAACAACTGCTCAAACGCTTCGGCCACCTGCCGGTGGTAGGCGCGGCGGCGCTCGTGCAGCAGCGTGCTGTAGGCCCCCTCTTGAATGAGCGCATGGCGAAAGCTGTGCGCCGCGCCCAGGTCGGCCTGGTCAGGGCGGATGTAATCCTGCCCTTCCAGTTCCGCCAGCAGGTTGCCCACCTGCTGCTCGGCCGTGCTGATGCGGGCCAACACCTGATCCAGGAACGTCTTGCCAATGACCGCCGCCAGTTGCAGCGTGTGGCGCGTTTCCACCGCCAGCCGGTCTAGCTGCGCCAGCAGCAGCCCCTGAACCGAGTTGGGCAAATCCAGGGCGTCCAATTCCACCTGGGCCAGGTCATCCGCCCTGGTTAGCTGCAAGGTGCGCACCAGTTCCACCAGGAAGAGGGGATTGCCGCCGCCTTTGGCTACCAGATAATCCACGACCGGCGGCGGCAGGTGGGGCGCCTGGGTGGTGATGAGGGCGGCGGCGGCGGCATGGCTGAGGGGGGCCAGGGTGAGATGGGTGAGGGGTAATACGGCCGTGTCCCATCCCTGCACCATCTCCCAGGCGCGGGTCTCCGTTTCCGGGCGCATGGCCAACAGCAGCAGCAGGGGCAGTTCGGCCGCCAGGGGGGCGATGCGTTCCACCAGTTGTAACGACGTAGGGTCGGCCCATTGCACGTCATCCAGTACCAGGACAACCGGATAGTGGCGGCACAACTGGCGCAGCAGGTCGGGGATGAGTTCAAACAACTGCCAGCGGCGGCTCTCCCCGGCCAACCCTTCCAGACGGGCGGCCACGTCATCGGGCAGGGGCAGATTCATAAACGTCGCCAGGTAGGGATAGACGCTTTCCAGCCGCGCCGCACCAAATAGCTCGGCGCAAAAGTCGCGCAGGCGTTGGCTGGTCTGGTGGGGTGTGGCCGCGGGCGGCAGATTGAGCAGGTCGCGCAGCAGTTCGATGAAGAGGTAGCCGGTGATGGTGTGGCCGTAGGCCAGGCTAATGCCGCTGGCCCAGATGCCCCCGGTGCGGTCAGATTGCCAGGCCGCTTCCGTTTCGGCGCGCACATTGTCCAGCAGCAGCGTTTTGCCCTGCCCCACTTCGCCGGTGATGGTGATGATGCTGCCGGTGGTCGGTAATCGGTAATCGGTGGTCGGTAATCGGTGATCGGTAATCGGTGGTTGTTTACTGATAACCGATAACCGATTACCGATTACCTCTAATTCCCGGTCGCGGCCAAAGAGGCGCTCAACGCGGCGGGGTTGGCGGGTTGGTGGTTCGTAGGCGGTGGCGGCGTAAATGTGGATGGGGGCGGCTTTGCCTTTGACCTGGATGAGGCCCAGGTCGGTGACTTTAAGGGCAGGACTCAGATGGCTGCGCACGGCCGTGTCCAACAAAATCTGATTATCGGCCGCGTTTTGCATCAGCCGGGCGGACAGGTTGATGGCGTCCCCCATTGTGGTGTAATCATGGCGGCGCGGAGAACCCACCGGCCCGGCAAACACGCGCCCGCCGCTGACGCCGATACGCTGCCTGGTAATAAAGGGCAGGCGGCCACATTCTGCCTGCAAATCCAGAGCGCAGCGGATGGCCCGTTCTTCCTGCTCTTCTACGCTGCGCGGGGCGCCAAAGATGATGTGCAGCAGGCTGCCTTTGTCCCCGGTGATGAGGCGATTGAGACGGCCGTCGTATCGTCCCACGATCTCTTGCGCCAGGCTAAAATAACGCTGCAATTTGGCGGCAATCTCCGGGTCGGCGTCATAATCCAACCCATGAAATTGCACAAAGAGGCTGACCACCGGCTTTAGTTCGGCCACCTGCGTTTGCCCCGCTTGCAACGTTTCCACAATGGCGTGAGGCACATAAGCCGCCAGTTCTGCTCCTAAACTTTCTTGTGCCACTTCCGCAAATGCCAGCGGCGGCCAGGGCTGTGGCCGGGCGGGGCGGCGCAGATTTCCCACCACCGCCACCCCCTCGCGCCACGCCTGCACTGTGACCACATCCCCCACCATCTGCAAAGTAGCGGCATCGGCCATGATGTCGCCCGGTTCGGCGTGATGTTCATTGTCGGCCATGCGGTCCAACGTGGCCCCCGCCAGCACATCTTCAAAGCCATAAGCAGGCAGCCCCAAATTAAACCGTTTCACCGGGCCGTAGGTAAGACCGATTTTCATGCGCAGGGTGACGGGGCCAATGGGGGTGGGGATACGGCCGTGCTGCTGCATCACCCGCTGCATCCGCTGGGCGGCGGTCAGGGCGCGGTGGGTAACGGCCGTGCGCCGCCCCCCTTTTTTCCGGCCAAACCAGACAATCAGAGCGTCGCCGCCAAACTTGATAACGCTGCCCCGGTAGCGGTGTATCTGAGCGATGAGCGGCGTGAAGACCGAATCCAGAGCGCGGGTCAACTCTTCCGCGCCATGATCGGCCTGCAAACCCTGGGTCAGCGCCTCCGTCAGCGGCGTAAAACCGGAAATGTCGGCGATGAGGGCCACACCGTCATTCGCCAGCGGCGCACCGGTCAGGATGTGGTTTACCCGGTCACGAGGGATGTAGGCGGCTAATTGGGCCATGAGGTCGGCGGTCATGGCTGTTACTGTAGCAAAAGAATCGGGCAGAACCAAGTGATGGTGATTGAAAAAAACGTCCGAGCCGCTCACAACCCGCCGGTATGCTGCGTCCATTATGCCATGAAGGCTTTGTCAAGATGCCGCCGGGAACGACAGCGTAAAGGTTGTGCCCTGATCGGGGGTGCTGTGGACGGCCACACGGCCGTGATGAGCCACCACCATTTGCTTGACAATCGCCAGCCCCAGGCCGCCGCCGCTGCCATCGGCGCGGGTGCGCGCCCGGTCGCCGCGCCAGAAGCGGTCAAACACAAAGGGTAAATCGGCTTCCGGGATGCCTTCCCCCGTATCCTATACTTGAATCTGTACCATGCCGTCCAGCCGCGCCGCGTGTAAGGTGACACACCCGCCTGGCGGCGTGTGCCGCAGGGCATTGCTCACCAGATTGCCCAACACCTGATCCAGCCGTCCGGCGTCCCCGTTAAGCGTCAACTCCGCCGGTTTGCCCTCAAAACTCACCGTCAACTTGACTCCTTTGGCCTCGGCCTGCCCGCTGAAACTGGTCTGCACGTCGGCCAGCAGTTCGGTCACGTCTACCGGGGCCAGGTGCAGCGACAACTGCCCCGCTTCGGCCTGCGCCAGCGTATGCAAATCGTCCACCAGCCGGGCCAGCAGGTGTGTCTCTTCCAGCGTGGCCTGAATGTGGGCCGGGGTGGGTTCATAGATGCCATCGAGGATGCCTTCCAGGTTGCCCTGGATGATGTGCAGCGGGGTACGTAGTTCATGGGCGACGTCGGCCGTCAGGTTACGCCGCTGTTCGTCGGCCTGTTCCAAAGCGGCCGTCATCTGGTTGAATGAGCGCGCTAAACGGGCAAAACGGCCCGCACCCGCGCCACCAGTTCACGCGGCGAAAAGGGCTTGACGATGTAATCATCCGCGCCCAGTTCCAGGCCAATCAGCCGGTCGGTTTCCTCCACGCGGGCGGTGAGCATGATAATGGGCACGTCGGAATCGCGGCGAATGGTGCGGCACACATCCAGCCCATCCATGGCGGGCAGGTTCAGGTCAAGGACGATGAGGTCGGGTTTGTCGCGGCGGGTAACGGCTACGGCCGTGCCGCCGTCCCCCGCGCTCACCACCCGGAAGCCGCCCTTCTCCAGGTAGTCCCGCGCCAGCTTCACAATCTTCGGTTCATCATCTACCACCAGGATGAGTTCGTTCATGGGGAGATTATCACCGTAATCCGTAAGCCGTAAGCCTCGGGCAAGCGCATACTCAATTCCCGGCGATTAAAATCGCGGCTACAGAGGGCAAAGCCCACCTTCGTGGGCTGGGATTCAGTCGGTGAAGGCCGACTTTGCCTTCTGTTGGTGCAGATTTATCTGCCGCATTGAGGAATATGCGACTGCCCTATCCGTAACCCGTAACCCGTTATCGGATTATGGGTTACGATTCACGGCTTACGGTTCACGAATTACGCTTTCATCACCGGTTCGTCGGCGTCAAACCAGGGCGGTTTATGCCCGGTCTGCTGCCATTCGTGATGCGCCTTTTGCCAGCAACGGCCGTGCCCGCCACCATGCCACCGTCCCCGCCCAAAAAACAGCCCCATCAAGAGCATAAAACCAAAGAAGAGGAGAAAGCCTTTGAGCAGGAAGCCGAAAAAGCTAAAACCGGGGTGGTAGGTGGGGTAAGAGGGTGCGGGTGGAGGCGCTACGGCCGTGCCGCCTTCCGCCACCTGTATGGATTGCTGCCCGGCCATAAAACCCTGCACATACCCGGCCTGAAATTGGGATTGGGAACGGCCGTTCATACCAAACAGCGCCCCCAGGAATAAGAGGGCAAAAAACAGGAAAAACAATCTGCGAAAAAACATGATCTACACTCCTTGTTAAATGGTAAGACAAGTTGTCAACTTGTCCTACCATAGGCAAAGGTTGTGTAGAAATTGTGAATGTCTGGGGGAGGGGTGATGAAGGAGGGTAAACGAGTGTGATTTTCGTGGCGCTATTCGCGGTAATGGCAGCCCATACTTTGTTTGTTGGCCAGGGCGGCCTGGGTGACGAGTACGGCCGTGCGCACCGCATTCCGCAAGCCTACCAACCCATCCGTCAACTTCGTCACCCGGTAAAACTGCTCAATCTCCGTTTCCAGGTGGCGCAGTTCCCGCAGTGCCCGCTGCAAACGGTAATCGGCGCGCACCACGCCCACGTAGTTCCACATGATGTGTTGGATGGTGCTCATATCCTGGGCGAGCAGCAGCGGGTCGGCCGTGTAGCGGCTGGTATCCTGCCAGGGTGGGATGTCGTCCGGGTTGTGCAGCGGCGCATCAGCCAGCCCGGCCCGGATGTGCTGCGCTGCCCGATTGCCCCACACCAGCCCTTCCAGCAAAGACGTACTGGCCAGCCGGTTGGCCCCGTGCAGGCCGGTGCAGGAGACTTCACCGACGGCGTAGAGATCGTGGATGGTGGTACGGCCGTGTTCATTCACCCACACCCCGCCACACGAATAATGCGCTCCCGGCACAACGGGAATCAGGTCGTTGGTGATGTCTACGCCAAACTCGGCGCAGCGAGCAGCGATGGTGGGGAAGCGTTCGTAGATTTTGGCTTTGGGCAGGTAAGAACGCAAATCCAGATAAACGTTATCCAGATCATGGGCCACCATCTCCTGGCGAATGGAACGGGCCACCACGTCGCGTGGCGCTAAATCTTTCCATTCGGGGTCATACTTTTGCATGAACGGCTCGCCATTTTCATGCACCAGCCGCCCCCCGGCGCCGCGCACCGCCTCGCTGATCAGGAAATAGGGCGCGCCCGTTTTGTAAAAGGTGGTGGGGTGGAACTGGATGAATTCCGCGTTGATGACCCGCGCCCCGGCGCGATTGGCCATGGCCAGCCCATCGCCGCGTGACCCGGCGGGGTTGGTGGTGCGCAGGTAAATTTGGCCCAGACCGCCCGTAGCCAGGATCGTCTTTTTGGCGATGATGCGGCTGATTTCGCCGCTGTCCTGGTTGAGCACGTAGGCGCCGACACAGTGGCGCGGTTCGTAGACGGCCAAACGGTTACGGCCGTGATGGGCAGGGGTGAGCAGGTCTACGGCCGTGTGTCCCGTCAGCAATTGCACGTTGGGGTGGTTTTTGACCACATTCAGCAGGGCAATTTCTACGGCCCGCCCGGTGGCGTCGGCGGCATGGGCGATGCGCGGCTGCGAATGGGCGGCCTCAAACACCGTGTCCAGTTCCCCCGACTCATTTCGATCTAGGGGCACCCCCACCCGTTCCAGTAAAATTTTTTCCACCAACCCCGGCCCTTCATCGGCCAGGATTTGCGCCGCCTGTGGATAACTGTGCCCGGCGCCCGCGTGCAAAATGTCCGCTACCAACTGCTCTGGCGAATCGGCCGGACTTTTGTAAATGATGCCCCCCTGGGCGTATTTCGTATTCGACTCTTCCGGCTCCCGCGCCCGCGTCACCAGCGTCACCGGGATGCCCGCGTCGGCCAGTTGCAGCGCGGCCGTGCCCCCGGCAATGCCGCTGCCAATGATGAGAACTTCGGTTTGAATCATCGTGTTGTTAGAGATTGGAGATTAGAGATTGGAGATTCAACCAATCTCCAATCTCCAATCTCCAATCCCCATTACCCATTACCCAATGGCCAACATCCGCTCGACCGACCGCAATGCCCGCACGCGGATTTCTTCGGGTACGTGGACTTCGTATTGGGTGTAGCGTAGGGCGTCGCGGGTGTCTTCCAGGCGAATCTGGTTCATGTGCGGGCAGCGCACGGAGCAAAGAGCACCCAGCATCTCCTTCTCGGGTGGGCGGCCATGATGTTGTCGCCCATCGAACATTCCGTGAGCAGCAGGTAGCTGGGGGCATTGGTCTGCTCCACAAAGCGGATGAGGGCGGTGGTGCTGCCGGAAAAGTCGCTGGCGGAGACGACTTCCGGGCTGCATTCGGGGTGGGCCAGGATGAGCGTATCGGGATGGTCGTGGCGCACCGCTTCAATGGCTCAGGCGACGGTGAACTTTTCATGCACTTCACAACGGCCCAAATGCCAGCCAATCATCTGCGTCCAGCGTCGTTTTTCTCCGTTGGGCTGCCGTTTTTGTAAGGGAAGATGATATGTTTGCCCGTCTCCAGGGCTACGTTGCGGGCCAGATATTCGTCGGGCAGGAAGATGATCGTGTCCGCGTGCAGCGATTCCACCACTGCTTTGGCATTGCCGGAGGTGCAGCAAATGTCCGTTTCCGCTTTTACGTCGGCGTAGGTGTTGATGTAGGTGACGACCGGCACACCAGGGAAACGCGCTTTCAAATTGCGCACATCCTGGGCGGTGATGCTGGCGGCTAAGGAGCAGCCCGCTTTTTGGGAGGGGATCAACACCGTCTTGGTCGGGTTCAGGATTTTGGCCGTCTCGGCCATAAATTCCACGCCGCAAAAGACGATGATGTCCGCATCGGTCTGCGCGGCGCGGCGGCTCAGTTCCAGCGAATCGCCGGTGAAGTCCGGCACGGAGTAGAACAGCGCCGGTTCCATGTAATTGTGCCCCAGGATGACGGCGTTGCGCTCCTTTTTTAACTGGTTGATTTCGTAGGCGATTTTGGCCTTGTACTCAATCTCAAAGTCCGGGGCGATGCGCTGCAATTTGGCGCGCATGTGGGTGAGTGTTTGTTCGTAGGTCATGGTTTTTCCTCGTTTGTAGTAGGCGATTTATCGCCTTTAGATGGCGATAAATCGCCTACTACGAACCATTATGCAAGCTCCAAACTAATATCCAACGCCTTCACGGAATGGGTGAGAGCGCCGATGGAAATATAGTCCACGCCGGTTTCGGCAATGGCGCGGACGGTGTCTAAATTGACGTTGCCGGATGCTTCCAACGGGATGCGACCGGCGGTGAATTTTACTGCCTGGCGCATCTCCTCCAGGCTCATGTTATCCAGCATGATGCGGTCTACGGGTAACGTGACGGCCGTAGCCAACTGCACCAACGTCGTCACCTCAATTTCAACGGGTACATGGGGCGCATAGCTTTTGACGCGCTGTACGGCCGTTGCCAGATCACCATTTACGGCGGCAATGTGATTGTCCTTAATCAACGCCATGTCAAAGAGGCCAAAGCGGTGGTTTTGGCCGCCGCCCAGTTGCACCGCCAGCTTGTCGGCGGCGCGCAGGCCGGGGGCCGTCTTACGTGTGTCCAGAATGATGGCTTTGGCGCCGGATACGGCCTTCACAAACTGCCGCGTCAGGGTGGCAATGCCGGACATACGCTGCAAAAAGTTGAGCGCGGTGCGTTCGCCGCTGAGCAGGGCGCGGGCCGGGCCATTGACGGTGGCAATGAGTTGGCCGGGTGTGACCGGGTCGCCATCCTGCACCTGCGGCGTGAAAATGACCCGTTCGTCCAGCAGGGCAAATACCAGCCGCGCCACTACCAGCCCGGCAATGATACCAGGTGCTTTGGCAATGAAACGGCCGTGCATCACCGCATCCTCTGCCACAATCGCCAGCGTGGTCACGTCGCCGCTGCCCAAATCTTCGGCCAGGGCGGTGCGAATGGCTTGTTCGATCTGTGGGTGTGGTTTCAAATTTATCCCTCTTGGAGATTGGTTCAATCTCCAAGATTGAACCAATCTGATTAAGTGTATTTATTACACTAAAAGTTGGGCAAACTGTAACACAAAGCCGACTTATCGTCAATAAGACACTTATTCGCCATTCACACAACACCGGGCCATATTTGCATCTACATGAAATGACCGGACGGCCGTATAATCACCGCCATTACAAAACAACCGGTAACGCGATTTTGCAAATCGCGCTGCACTGTTAATGGAGGGTACTATGTTTCGGCGAATAATGGGCATTGTGATGTTGGTCTTGGGGCTGGTGGGGCTGGTCATTAGTTTTGCCGGGGTTTATTTTGGCCGCCAACTGGTGGACAACTTTTTTGGTGGTATAGATGCCACCTTGACGTTGACGCTGGACAGTCTGGACACGGCCGTAGACAGTCTGGAACTGACAAAGGAGACGCTGGGCGACGTCAATAGTGGCCTGGAAACGGTAGAGGGGGCCGTCTTGAACGTCAGCAAGACGATTACCGATACCCGGCCCATCGTAGACCAGATTAGCATGGTGGTGAGTGAGAACACGCCCGATACGATAGAGGCGGTCCAGGCGGCCATCCCCAACATTGCCGCCGTTGCCGGCAGTATTGACCAGACGCTCCTCACCCTGAATGAGTTTAAGATTGAAGAGGAGTTTGCCGGCATTGCGTTGAACTATGATTTAGGCATCAATTATCAGCCGACGACGCCCTTTGACCAGACATTTGTTGACCTGGGAACCAGCCTGGATGGGCTGCCGGAAAATCTGCGCTCGGTGGGGCCAAATCTGGCAACCACGAACGAAAACCTGGCTGCCATCAGCCAGAGCGTCAGCACCATTTCCGGGGATATTGCCACCATCAACGGCCGTGTGGCCGAGGTGCCCGCCCTCATTGACCAATACATTGACATTGTGAACCAGATTTCCAACGCTGTTGAGCAAATTCAAACCCAGGTCATTCAACAGCAAGAACTGGTCAAAACCGTCGTCACCTTTGTGCTGGTCTGGTGGGGGCTGCCGCAATTGGCGCTGGTGATGATCGGTTGGGATTTCCTCTTCGGCCGGCGGGGGGCCACAGCCGCCGAAATTAAAGAAGATGTTCTGGAAGATTTGCAGGACGAAATTGAAGAGATCAAGGAAGATAAGGCCGGTGGGCGTGACAAGTGACGGGTGACGAGTGACGAGTGAACTTTCTCTGCTCACGCATCACGCATCACTCGTCACTTCATCTCCACCAAATTCAATTATCCCATTACCTCCATGCGCATTTTCCGCTACGACCAATACACCTACCCACTGCCCGACGGGCACCGTTTTCCGGCAGGCAAGTATGAACTGCTGCGGCAGGCGGTGGAAGAGGCAGGTACTGTGCCGCCGCAAAACCTGATCCACCCCATCCCGGCTACCTTTGAGCAGCTCACGCTGGCTCATGATCCGGACTACATCGAGCGGGTGATGCGGGGCACACTCAGCGCCGCCGAACAGCGGCAGATTGGCCTGCCCTGGTCGCCGGAACTGGCGCAGCGGGTGCAGTATTCGGTGGGGGCTACCATTGGGGCCAGCCGCGCCGCGCTGAAAGATGGCATTGGCGTCTCGTTGGGTGGCGGCACGCACCATGCCCGGTGGGCGGAGGGGCAGGGCTATTGTGTGTATAACGACACGGCCGTTGCCGCCCGCGTCTTGCAATCAGAAGGTCTGGTCAAACAGGTGGCCGTCATTGATTGTGACGTGCACCAGGGCAACGGCACCGCCGACATCACCAATGGCGACGACACCATCTTCACCTTCTCCATTCACGGCGAAAACAACTTCCCCTTTCGCAAAATCCCCGGCGACCTGGACATTGGCCTGCCCGATGGCACGGGCGACGCCGATTATCTGGCGGCGCTGCAAAGCGGTCTGGAAACCACCCTGGCGACGAAACCAGACATTGCCTACTTTTTAGCCGGGGCTGACGTGCATGTAAACGACCGCCTGGGCAAACTGGCCCTGACCAAAGAGGGCATTGCCGTCCGCGACCGGCTGGTTCTACAAAGTTGCCGGGAACGCGATATTCCGGTGGTGGTGACGATGGCGGGGGGGTACGGCCGTGACATTCACGAAACCGTCGCCATTCAGTTGCAAACGGTCTGGCTCTGCCGGGATTGGGAAAATTGACCGGGGATAGAAGGTATCAAACCATCACCAACGGCCGTGCGTGCGCAATTTCACGCTGACCAATTGGCCGTACTTGATAAGCAAAGAGAGAAGTAACAGCGACTGTTTCCCCATCAAGGCTTACAAATTCAACTTCAAACCCTTTGCTACTGTCGTGAACCAGGACAACAGTGCCCATGTCACCCGCTCTCAGACCATATTCCGGCAAATCAACAGTCAAGATAACACGGTCAAGTTCTGCGATCATCCTCAGTAATTCTCATTTTGGGCCGATTGGAAATCGGCGGCGTTGGCTGATCATACTTGCTGCCGCCCTGGGGTATCTGTGCCTGATCACCATTTGGCAACTTCATACCGTATTATACCACCATTCGATCTGCCCCGACCGGGCCATTTCTGGTATCATAACGCCAACTTTTCCCTGCAACCATTGACCAGGAGACGATGCCATGAGCCTGCCGGCCTTACGCGACCTGCTCAACCAACATTTCAACGACGCCGAACTGCGCCAGCTAACCTTTGACCTGGGCATCGAATACGAAAACCTGCCCGGCCCCAAGACCCGCATCGGCAAGGCCCAATCGCTCGTGGAACATTGTTTGCGTCACGGCCGTCTACCCGACCTCCTCACCCACTGCCACACCCAACGCCCCCAAGTCGCCTGGCCTGATGTGGCAACGATACTTTCCGAACCGTCGCAGACACAGCCGGGCAACCAACCGGCTGCTCCTACTCCTTCAGGAGGTATTCAGGCCGGCGCCATTCGGGCCACAAACGTCGTCGTTGGTGTGCAACAGACGGGCGGCGGGTCGGTGAATCCCACCGATTCGGATGTTTTGGCCGCGGCGCTGCGTCACGGCCGTATCACCGCCGACAATATCGAAGCCGAAAACGTCGTCTCCGGCACCCAGCGCCTTGCCAACCCGCCGGGAGCATCAGAAAAGAAATAACCTTCGCTCTCTAACCTCTCTCACAAGGAGGGGAGGCTTTAGCCGACCCGTGTCGGCTAAAGCCTCCCCTCCAGTATCGAGAACAGGACAAAACAATGGACGCATTTACTGCCGATTACCTCAGCAACCTGGCCGCCGAACTGAGCGCCCCCATCATTGCCAAAGTGGCCCAACGCTTCCAGGCAAAATGGCAGGGGGATGAAAGCAGCCAGGCATTACAGCGCTGCCTGTACGCAGGCGTAGTAGGCATGGTCAGCAAAGCCAATCTGGATGTTCCCGACTACGAGGCGCTGCTGTCCGATATTTTCACCGACTTTTTTGGCAGCACGGCCGTGTCCACCGAACTCACGCGCCTGGTTTATCTCCAACCCCTCTCCGTGCCCGAACTGGAAGAGGCATTTAGTGATGCCGGATATGATTCCGAAACCTTGCCTGGCCTGGATTTTCCGGCGGCCGTAGCTGCTTTTGAAGCCGCCTTCCTGGAATGGGCGGCGACGGAAAAAGCCTTGCAGCCCATCATCCAGGTACACCAGGGCTGGGCGCAAACGGATTTGCAGCGGGAAATGGTCGCCCTGATGCGCCAGATGGTAGCCGCCTTGCAGACCTTACAGCCGGGGCAGGCGGTCGGCATTCAGGCAGACCGCATCGTGGCCGAAAATGTGGTCAGCGGGACACAGCAAATTATCTTTCAATGGTCAGGTGGTTCTGGCCCATTGCCGCCGCCCACCGCCTGGGAAAAACATTACCTGCGCACCCTGCTAGGTTACTGCGACCCGCTGGACGTGGCCGAGGTGGATGAGTTGTACGCGGTTGACCGGAACAGCGCCGTCGTCCGTGTCAGCGATGTCTATACCTCCCTCTACCTGGCTCGTAACACGCAGCCCCTATACCGTTCCCCCGGGCAGCCAATCACGGCCGTTGAAGCTGTAGCCGGTTTCAGACGCCTGGTCATCCTCGGTTATCCTGGCGGCGGCAAAAGCACCCTGGTCAACTATCTGGCGGCGCAACTGGCCCGCCGCCGCCTGGGGCAGGAAAACCTGGCCCTGCCTGGCTGGCCGGACGATGCCGCCCCACTGCCCGTGCGCATTATCCTGCGCCACGCCCGCCCGCAGGAACCAGATTACCGTTTTACGGTGACGGCGCAGCGGATGAAGGGGTGGCTGCTGGCGGCGATGCAGGCCGAAACGCAGGTGGCGGCCGTTGACCGCGCGGCCGCCGGTCGGGTATTGGGTCGGCTGCATTTGCCCGACGGCCGTTTACTGGATGACCGCCCTGGCGTGGGGGTGGTGGAACGCGATGGCCGGAAATTGCCAGACATCGCCTGGGGCCAGGAGGTGCCCGCCGGAACGTACACCATTGGCGGCGGCAAACAAGCTTACCAGAGTTTTGATAAACGGCAGGTGGTGATTCCACATCCCTACCGCCTTTCCCGGTATCCCATCACCTATGCCCAGTTTCAATGTTTTGTAGAAGCGGAGGATTTTGGCGACGGCCGTTGGTGGGCCGACATGCCAGAAATAGTGGAAGATTGGAGTAATAAGAAATACCCGGTGCGCGAAATAGCCGAACAGGTCTTCCCCTATGCCAGTCACCCCCGCGAGATGGTTAGCTGGTATCAGGCGGTCGCCTTTTGCCGCTGGCTGGGTGATAAACTGGGGGAAACGGTGCAACTGCCACACGAATATGAATGGGAAGTGGCCGCCCGCTACCCGGACGGCCGTGCCTACCCCTGGGGCGACCGCTTTGACAGCGAAAAGGCAAACACAGATAAAAGTAGGATTGGGCAGACAACGGCCGTTAGCCTCTACCCATCCGGCCGTAACAAAGCCCTGGAATTGTACGACCTGAGTGGTAACGTGTCTGGGAATGGTGCCGCAACAAATACCAGAACCCGGACGAAGAAGCCGTTGATCAGAGCAGGGACTGGCGTGTCTTGCGCGGCGGTTCGTGCTCGGCGATCGCCAGGCGCGCGGCGTGTGTCGCCTTCATCGCCCGCGCCGCCGCGTCGACGGCTACGGTTTTCGGGTGGTGGTTGTTCGTCCCCCATCTCAATAGTCCTCTGATCTCTGCTCTTGCCTGCGCAGTGGTAACGGAGCAGGCTCTCGCACCCGCAGGGGGCGCGATCGCGGCAAAAAATTCCCAGCCCCATCCGGCGATCATCGTAGATTCTCTCAGTGGGGTCAAGGGCGAATTTGAATTTTGGGCTGGATTAGAACCGGCAAGGAAGGGTCGAAAGGCGTCTTGCGCGAAAAAGACAGCAAAGCGCCCAGACCACCCAGGGCGGCGGCGATGAGGGCAAGCCGGTAGGGCTTGCCTCTGGCCGCGCAGCCGGTCGTAGAAAGAACGCAGCGGACCTGAACGAGTTTAACCCCTCCTTTGGCCGCCATGAATAGCTTTCTATGTCTGGGGTAAACGACAGCCCATTTTAGAAACGTTGGCGTCGCCAGACCGAAACTGCCGCTGCTATTCTCCTGTGGGTCAAGTCCGGCACGAAGGCAACCAACCCCTGCCGTGCCTTGGGCCAGCGGTGTGAGCCTGCCAGCGATGGAGAAAACCAACAACGCAGCGACCGTTTCCTGGCAGGTGGCTTCTTGTTTCAAGTCAGGGTGCTGGACGAGCAGCCTCCTTGATGTCGCTTCATAATCCGGCCGCCTTTTTTCTCCAGCCAGGTTATCAAACGCCTCCACCGCTTCCTTTAACGGCTGGCGAGGCGCTGGTCTTGTAATCCAACGCCTGCGCGCGATTTTCGCTGCGCCGCCATTTTCGTAAATCTTTTGCCGCCGCAGCAAGTTGTCCAGACTGGCGACCGCTTCCGGCAACTGATTTTCTCGGAGCCTGGGCCGGCAGGCCATGCCGAATTGAGCCAAGATGCGGCTGTCCAGGGGTCATTTTGCTCGCGTCTATCTCGCGTCTCAATCCCGCACGCGTTGGGATTGGGCAGGCGATTCCGCCATTCATGGTCAAAAACAAAAGCGACCAGCGGTAGCTGATAGCCACCTGTTGGTTCAACCACCAGGTGAATAGCTTGATAGCCTTTGCTTTTCGCCGCCGCCGTCGCTTCTTAACAAACCAAACCAGCCTGCCTGGTCATTATGGTTTATTCAACGAATGGGCTCACGTTCTGACAAATAGCGGCGTCAAAATGGCTTTTGCTCAGCGCTCGTCTTCACATACAATGGATTGTTGTTCATTGTTGCTCTCCTTATGTGTCCAAACCGACCAAATACAAGCGCCTTGGAGGTCCAACAACCTGGTATACGAGCTTGGTGTCTCAGCATTCTTCGTCCTCTCAGGCAAATCTGAACCTGTCTACCATCAGGCTTAACAACCTGGGGGCGGTGGTTTCTGGGTCGGTTGGCTTCTATCGCTTTACAGGGGTAGAGTAATTTTGAATTAGGGCAAGGGAATTGTCCATCTAACAAACATCTATGTTCTGGGGCGGAACAGCTCCGTTCCCTTGCCAACTTTATGATACCAGGGGCGGACGGCGGTAAAAGGTGGCTAAAACGCGAAACCTGTCTCCGCCGTCTTTGCCCCCGCCCAACCCGGAAAACAAACCCGTCATTGTAATACCACTGCGGCAACAAAAGGCGAGTTTAATCCCTTCAGGTTCAGGGCAGGCGTTAAGCCGGTTGGGGAAACAGTCGGCGAATGACTTTCGCCTTTTGCTGCGGTCGCACTGAAAGCGCGACGGCTGCCGTCCGTCGCCGAAGTGTGCAGATTTATCTGCCGCCACAAAGCAAACGGGGCGAGACGGGCGGGAATGAACGTTTTGGTAAACCGCCAAAGCTCCACCCGCCCGTCTACGATGGGGTGGGGGCAAAAGAGTGCGGAAAGGCGGGCTTGGGATCAGCAGGTCTCATTTTAGGATTCAGGGAACAGCCACCGAACCCAAATCCACCATGTCACCCAGAGCGAATGGGCCAACGGCCGTGAGCCGTTCTCCCGTTTCGCGCCGATAGAGGCCGGCGCGCAGGGTGTATTCCCCTGCCGGTAATGCCTGGGGCAGGGGAATGGTAACTACGTCTCGGATGATGTCGCCGGGCTGCCAGCGGGTGGTGGGGGCCAGCCCGGCCACCGGGGCGCCGTCGGCCTGGGCCACAATGTTTCCCTGCGCATTCAGCAGGTGGACAAATACGTCATAACTTTCGGCCACCGGCTGCTCGCTCTGCCAATACAGAACCAGGTCAATCTGGTCGTTGACCTCCAGGTCGTAACCCAACAGCCGGATTTTCTCGCCAAACTGGACGGAAAGCGGCGTGGCGGGCACGGCCGTTGCCAGATAAGGCCAGAAGACCACTTCATAAATTACAGCCCGCCGCTCGCCAATGATTGTTTTGGTTTCGGCCGCAAATTGGGCTCGTTCGCGCATGGTTAACGGGTTGGTAGCCACTTCCCAATGCCACTCTGGAAAGACCGCCAGATAATCGGGCTGCAATGTGGAAAGCAGGCGGGCAGCGGCTTCGTTGCGCGGCCGTCCTTCTGGTTCCCCCTTAATCACCAGCCACATTTCCGGCGAGATAAGGCCGTTCAAATCCAGCAGCCGCCGCCCGGAGAGGAAGCCAATCGCGCCAATATCATCTACGGCAATCAGGGCGTCTGGGGGCGTGTTGGCGGCTAACCAATGCGCGATGGCCACGTCAACGGCGATGATTTCCTGGCTGTTTTGGCCCAGGGTGGTGGCCCACCGGGGCAGCGTGCGCGCCCCGGCCCATAAGAAAAGGCTGATGATCAAGAGCAGAATCACAGTTCTCGCCCATCGGGATTGCGCCCCTAAGCGTTGGCTCTGCGCCCACAGCCATTGCAACCCCAACGCGGCGGTGACCATTTGCAGGGGGATGAGGGGCAGGGTGTAACGGCCATAATGCCATACCTGGTCAATGATAAACCCCACAAAGAGGGGCAGGAGCAGCAGCCAGGCCACCGCCAACCGGCTGCGCCGCCACAACGGCCACAACCCGACCAGCAGCAGCAGAAAGGCGACCGGGTTGTCCTGCCAGTGAAAGGTGAGGGTTTCGGTAAGGGTGCGCCAGCTAAAGAGGTATTTGGAACCGGCTTTGGCGTAAAAGGTGTTGGGCAGCGGATGGCCGGTTACGCGCAGGCTAAACAGGGTGTAGGGCAGCGCCACCAGCAGGTAAATCGCCAGCGCCAATCCCACCTGCCGCGCCAACCCTCTGAAGTTGCCCATTGACCATTGCCCATTGACGATTAACCATTGATAAGCGGTATCGGCCAACGCCAGGGCAAATAGCAAATGTCCTTCGG